>CABQHZ010000145.1 GCA_902464175.1 uncultured Collinsella sp.
GTCGTGTGTTTTCATTACGAGATCGACGATGTTGTCTATACGGACGATCTGTATCAGTCGATTACGCCGGACGAGTTTTTTGCCCAGATATCCGCGGGCGCCATGCCCAAGACGTCTCAGGTGAGCGTGGGTGAGTACGAGGAGTTTTGGGAGCCGCTTGTTGCCGAGGGCAAAGACGTGCTGCACCTGGCGTTGTCGTCGGGTATTTCGGGCACGTATGGATCGGCCTGCGTTGCGGCACAGATGCTCGCGGATCGCTATCCCCAGGGCGGCAAGGTGCGCGTCATCGATTCGCTGGCGGCGTCTTCGGGCTTTGGCCTGCTGGCGGAATGTGCCGCCGACGTGCGCGATAGCGGGGCTTCACTCGACGAGACGGCTGCCTGGATCGAGGAGCACAAGCTCAACCTGCACCACTGGTTCTTCTCGACCGATCTGTCGAGCTACCTGCGCGGCGGTCGCATTTCGGCTGCGAGCGCGATCATCGGCACGGCGCTTAAGATTTGCCCGCTTATGACGGTCGATTGCGAAGGTGGGCTGTCGCCACGTGAGAAGATTCGCACTAAGAAGCGCGCGATTTCCGAGATGGCTAAGACCATGATGGCACACGTGCAGGACGGTGCGGATTATTCGGGTAAGTGCGTCATGTCGCACTCGGCGTGCCGCGAGGATGCCGAGGCAGTTGCGGCGCTGATCGAGGAACAGATTCCGCAGCTTAAAGGCAAGATTGAGATCAATAACATCGGTACTCTGATTGGCTCGCATACCGGACCTGGTACGGTGGCGCTCTTCTTTATGGGCGACAAGCGCGTGGATTAGTTTGCCCCATCACATCGCTGCATGATTGCTCAAACGAAAACGGCCCGCCTCACGTTTGTGGGGCGGGCCTTGCTGTTGGGGTTAGCGTTTCTTTCCGCGGAAGAAGAAGCCGTGCAGTGACGGCTTGAGGCCGCGGTTGACGCGATGCTCCTCGACGCGCTCGTGGATCGAAGCGACGCGCTCGATGACTTCGTCGGGAATCGGCACGTCGGGATTCATGTTCTCGACCTGGCTGACCTCGGCGGCGGAGACCTGGTCGATAATGGGCACATCGTCGTGCGAGATGACAGGTGTGGCGTCTTCCTTCATCTTGCGATAACGCTGCATCATGTCGGTCTGTAGCTGCTGGGCCGAAGGCGGCGTCCAGATGATGGCGTTGGCGCCGGCGGCGATGGTTTCGCGGATGCTCTCGGGCGTCTTGCCGCCCGGCGCGATGAGCGGCAGGTTGGGATAGTGCTTGCGCAGCTCGCGTAGGACCTGGGGCGTGTTCTTGCCGGCGGCGATGTTGAGGATCTTGGCGCCGGCGCGCACCTTGGCATGCGCATCATCGTCGCAACGTACGACCGTGGCGATGACGGGGATGTCGGCGATGTTGGTGATGTGCTCGACCATCTCGGCGGTGGCGGGGGAGTTGACCACACAGCCCGCCGCGCCCTGCATCTCGGAGACGGCTGCCATCTGAACGGAGCGCTTGCCGGTGGTGGTGCCACCGCCCACGCCTACGAAGACCGGGCACTCGGCGACGGTCAGCAGCGCCTGCGTAATGGCCGGCTGCGGCGTGAAGGGGTAAACGGCAAAGACGGCATCGGCGTTGGAGTTGCGGATGACCGCGACGTCGGTGGTGTAAATGAGCGACTTGATGCGTCGGCCGAAGAGCGTGAAGCCGCTGGCCTCCTCAATCTCGTCAGGCATGCGAAGGGCCGCCTTGCGCAGGCGCCCGTCGATGGGCAGCGGCTCCATGGGAAGCAGTCCGTTGGGGGTCACGGCTACCTGGGGTTCGGTGAACTCGTCTGCGAGCTCGACCTCGGAGAAATCGACCGAGGCGACGATGTCCTCGTGAACCTCGGCGGGCACATCGATGGGGGCTTGGTCGTTTGCCGCGGCAGGCGTGTCGAAGGAGCTGGTGCCGACGAAGGCGTCGACGCGCTCATTTAGATCGTTGAGGGTATCCATGGAAGCTCGATTCTATGTGATGACGGCCGGCGCGATGCAGCCGGAATTGCGAATGCTAAATCGTTTGACGAGTTGATTTTTCCCCGCCGCGCCATCCGTTAGACCGAAGGGCCGGCGAACGTGAAGGAGCTGTGGTGGCGGGTATTGAGGTGCTATCTTGAATGTCCCGTTTAAAAGAGAGGTGACGCGGTATGGAATTGACAGCAATGTTTAGCTCGATTGGCCTGTGCGTGGGCGCAATCGTTGCCGCCGCGGTCATCTACTTTGTGGTCACGGCCATTAAGGGCAAAAGGGCCGAACGCAAGGAGCGCGCGACGCTTAAACAGCATCGCGACCAGCAGAGCAAACGCGCACGGAGATAGCTTGTTGAGTTTTGGATCCGTGCGCTAGCTGCGTTTTCGGATCAGGGCAATGTAGAAGCCCTCAAAGTCGCGGCTGGGCGGAATGGTGAGCGTGCCGGGCAGGCCGTTGGCGATGGCCGATACCTGACTCGCGGCAATGGCCTCGGTCAGGGCGTTGGACTCGATGCGCGGCTCCTCGCCAGCTTCCTGCGCGCGGCGTGTCTCACTTTCGCTTGGCGTGCCGTCGAGGGGGATGAGCTCGCAGTCCATATGCTTGTCGAGGGCCTCTTGCAGGGCGTCCTCGTTTTCCTGCGGCAAGATCGAACAAGTCGAATAGACGAGCGTGCCGCCCGGTTTGAGGGCTCCCATGGCGCGGTCCAGAAGCGCACGCTGCGAGCGGGCGCATTTGACGAGCAGCTGCTCGGTCAGGCCGCGCAGGCTTTTCTCGTTGCCGCTGATGACGGTGCCCGTGCCGGTGCATGGGGCGTCGAGCAGGATGCGGTCAAAGCGGAAGAACTCGTCGAGCTCGCGTGCATCGATGCGCATGACGGGCACGTTTTTTGCGCCTTGGCGGTGGAGGTTGGCTTCGAGCTTCTCGGCGCGGGGAATGCTCATCTCGCAGGCGGTAAGGTGCGCCTGCCCCTGCGTGAGGGCGGCGATCTGCGTCGTCTTGCCGCCAGGGGCTGCGCACATGTCCAGGATGTCCTCGCCTACCTGAGCGCCCAGGACCAGCGGCGGCATCATGGACGAAAGGCTCTGCAGGTAGATCTTGCCGTCGCGGTAGATGTCGAGATCCCACAGATCGGAAACCTGGGCCTCGGGCAGGATGAAGGCGTCTGGGTACCAGGTGACGGGGTTGTGGGCGATGCCGGCGGCATCGAGCGCCGCAGCGATGTCCTCGGCGGTTGCCTTGAGCGTGTTGGCGCGCAGCGTGACCGGGCGTGTGGCCGCGGCGCCGAAGCCCTCGATCATGAGCTCGGCATCGGCGGGCGCATAGGCGCCGGCGACCGTGTCGACCATAAAGCGCGGCAGGTCGGCGGCGGAGTGTTGGGCGGCAAGCTGGTCGGAAAGCTCGGTAGCAGCAAACTGCCTGAGCTTGAGCTCGGCCTTGACCTGCTTTTTCTGCTTACGACGACGCGGCTTGGACATCCGTCTTTCCTTCCACCTAAATGATTATTCTGGGACGGGGATTAAAAAATCATTTAATGATCCCCGTCCCAAAAAGACTACTTTGCGGCGCCCGGGAATGATTTTTTAATCCCCGTCCCAGAATAATCATTCCCGGGCGCGTTGCTGTTGCCTAGTACTGGCTCTCGTGCTTGCTAAAGAAGTCGAAGCGCGGGGGCAGCGGCTTCACGCGGTGCTCGCCGGGCTTCTCGCCCAGGCTCTCCACAAACTCGTCCGTGGAGGTAAAGATGTTGTCCCAGCTAAAGAAGGCGACAGGGTCAATGTCGAAATACTCGCAGATGAGCTCGCAGCCGGCCGGAACGATGCCGTGCATGAGCACGGTCGCCACGCGCAGCTCGGTAAAGGCATCGATGAGGGCCTGCGTCATGGCGGTATTGGCCGGCTCGCCCTCGAGCTTGTTGGCGGCCTTGGAGGCGTCGCTCCAGCGCTTGTTGGC
>CABQHZ010000146.1 GCA_902464175.1 uncultured Collinsella sp.
AGGCCGAGCTGGGCCGCGACCGTTCCAAAAAGGCCAAGGCCAACGGCCCGCGCACCATCGACTTGGACCTGCTGTGGATGGACGGCGAGACCCACGGCGGCAAAAAGCTGCGCCTGCCGCATCCGCTGATCGGCGAGCGCGACTTTGTGCTGGTGCCGCTCGAGGACCTGATGCACGACCCGGCGCGGTTCTTCCGCTACAACGGCGTCGAGGTCAAGGAGCCCGAGGACCGCGTGGGCCATATCGTGGGCGAATTGGGGCGCATGTAGATGATCGAGATGAATGCTGTTGCCGCCGGCACCGAGCTCGACGCGGCGCGTGACGCGGGCCGCGAGGGCGTGTCCGCGGGCTGGTGCGCGTGGAGCGCGGGCGATGCTTCGCTGACGTTTTCGCTGGTCGTGCGCCCCGATGTGAATATGCACGCCTTCCACGGCCTGCCGTTTGTGGCCGCGATGGGCATGATGGATGCGCTCGTGGGCACGGCTTCGACGCCGGGGTTGGGCCTTGCCGGCAAGGTGGGTATCCAGTGGCCGAGCGATATCGTGTGCGGTGCGCCTGCGTTTGAGACGTCACTCGCGCGTGTTGCCGTGAATGGCGGTGCCGGTGCTGCGGGCATGTTTGCCGCGGTGACGGTGGATGTTGAGCGTGCGGCGCTGGGTGAGCTTGGCGTGGATATGGCAGATGAGGCGCTGATCGAGGCATTGGCCGCCGCCGTGCTGGTCCGCGTGGACACCTGGGCGGTTGCCGCCAACACACCACAGGGCGCTGCCGGCCCGCTGGCTCCGGTGCTGGGCGAGTACTTTGACATGGTGCCACTGCTGGGTCGTCAGGTCGCGGCGGTGTCGCCCAACGGTTTGCCGCTTGCGGTCGGTGTGTTTGCGGGCCTGGACATCTGGGGTCGCGCGACCATCAAGACCGATGCCGGCGAGCAGGAGTTTCCGCCCGAGGCCGTACGAATCCGCGGCTTGTAGCGCGGGTCCGCTCACACAGATAGCCGTGACAACAAAGCCCTCCTCGGCCTTGCGCCGGGGAGGGCTTTGCGTGACCCGAGAGAATGGCTACCTTCGGCCTAATCCTATTCCTCAAAACTGAAAAATTTTCGATTTTGAGGAATAGGATTTAGCCAGCTCGACCTTTCACGAGGTATATTCGTTGCAGAGTCTATTCCTCAAAACTGAAAAAATTTCAATTTTGAGGAATAGCAACGAAAGACCGCAGGGAGGCCGCCAATGAAACTCATCAATAGGACGTCGTATATGGACACGTTGACGAGTCTTATCGGCGTGCCGGATATCAAGGTCATCACGGGCATTCGTCGCAGTGGAAAATCGAAATTGCTCGAGGCCCTTCGCGACTACGTAGAGGCCAACCTGCCCGATTCGAATATCATCCATATCAATTACAACCTCGATGAGTTCGAGGAGCTGCTTGAGTGCCATGCGCTGCTCACTTACGTAAAAGAGCATCGGGCGCCCGGCAAGCAAAACTTCCTGCTTATCGACGAGGTCCAGATGTGCGACGGCTTTGAGCGCGCGATTAACAGTCTCCACGCGTCCGAGCAGCACGACATTTTCATTACCGGATCGAACGCCTTTTTACTGTCGAGCGATCTGTCGACGCTCTTTACGGGGCGCACGTTCGAGATCGAGGTGTTCCCGTTCTCGTTTGAGGAGTATCGCTCTTACAGCGATGAGGGCGAGGTCGACCGCGACTTTGACGAGTACGCGCGGACCGGCGGCATGTCCGGCTCCTACCCTTATCCGTTGCAGGAACAGCGCTATCAATATCTCTCCAATGTCTTCAAAACGCTCATCGTAAGGGATATCGTTCAACGGCATAACGTGAGAAACGAATCTGCCTTGCTCCGCATTGCCGATTACATGATGGACAACGTCTCCAACATCACGTCGGCTCGCAACATTACGGACGTTTTGAATGCGGACGGGCTCAAGATTACGAACAAGACGGTCGGCACGTACATGGGGCACCTGTGCGACGCGTTCGCCTTCTATAAGGTGCGCCGATATGACATTCGCGGCAAGAAATGCCTTAAGAGCGGTGAGAAGTATTATCTGGCGGACCATGCATTTAAATACGCCCTGCTTGGAACACGCGACATGGATTGGGGTCGTGTGTACGAGAACATGGTGGCCATCGAGCTGCTGCGCCGCGGATACGAGGTGTACGTCGGCGTGCTCTACAAAAAGGAAATTGATTTTGTAGCAATCAAGCGAAGCGAGAAACTCTACATGCAGGTGAGCGACGATATCAGCTCGGATAAGACGTTCGAGGGGGAGATTTCGCCGCTTTTGAGCATTGGCGATGCGTATCCCAAGATGATTCTTGCCCGCACGCATCACGAGGCCACGGATCGCGATGGGGTGCAGGTTGTGGATCTGGCGAGATGGCTGGCCGGCGAGGCGTAGCACCTCTCAGGTCTATTCCTCAAAACTGAAAATAATTCAGTTTTGAGGAATAGGATTGGCGGGTGGTTGCTGCGAGCTGGTGCATCCAGCCCGGCCCTTGCCCTATCCCAGCTCCTGCATGCGGCGGTAGATTTCGCAGATACCCTTGATGGTGAGTTGGCCGTCTACCACGTCGAAGGCATCGGTCGAATCGGCGACGATGCCGGCGAGACCGCCCGTGGCGATAACGGTGGCATCCTCGCGGCCCAGCTCGCGCTTCATGCGCGCGACCAGGCCCTCGGCCATGGCGGCAGCGCCCACCACGGCGCCGACCTTAATGCACTCCTCGGTATCGCGGCCGATGGCGTGCTCGGGCGCCTCGAGCGGCACGCTGGCGAGCTTGGCGGCACGGGCGGCAAGTGCGTCCATGGAGATGCGAATGCCCGGCGCGATCGCCCCGCCAATGTAATAACCGTCCTCATCGATGACGTCGATATTGGTCGCGGTGCCAAAGTCCACCACGATTGCCGGCGCGCCGTAGAAAGTCTCGGCCGCAACGGCGTTGGCGACGCGGTCGGCGCCCACGGCCTGGGGGCGCGCCGCGCGCAGCTTGGTCACGGCGGCCGTCTGCGGCCCGATGACGATGGCGTCTGCGGCAATGCGGTCGGCCACGGCGTGCCACTCGCGCGAGAGCTGCGGCACCACGCCGGCAAAGGCAATCGCGTCGACCGCGTCGAGTGAGAGGCCGTACATCTTAAAGAAACCCATCAGGCGCACGTGGATCTCGTCGGCGGTATAGGAGCGGTCGGTGGGCATGCGCCACGACTGCACCAGCTCGTCTCCGTCAAACAGACCCATGGCCGTCTGCGTGTTTCCCATATCGATAGCGAGCAGCATGTCTACTCCCGGTGTCGGCATAAAAGGACGCGAACCATTGTATACGTGCCATCGACGGCGCTCGGCTGTGATTCGTTTACGGTGATAAGGGCTGAGGGGTTTTAAATATGAAGGAATTATGCTCTACGAGATTTTCCTTGCCGTTTACCGAACTCCCGCGTAATATTCTTTCTTGCGCACATGAGGCGCCCAGACATTGCGGGGTGGAGCAGTCTGGTAGCTCGCCGGGCTCATAACCCGGAGGTCGTAGGTTCAAATCCTGCCCCCGCGACCAAGAACTTGCAGCTCGGAAGCATAATTGCTTCCGAGCTTTTTCTTTATTGGTTTTCTTTGCGGGTGAATTGCGGGTGAATCCTGTGGCAATTTATTTTGTGAAGCATGTAAACCATTGATAATCGCGGGCCGGTCGGCTTGACTTGTCGACCGATAAACTCCAATTAGAAAGAGTTTCGGCGATCCTTAGCTAAAATAGTGACGTCTGAATAACAACAAAGGAGTCGCTATATGAAGACCGTCTACGATGCCCTTGACCCTATCGTCAACGGGTCGGCAACGACCAAGGAGAAGGGCGACAAGTACGAGGCGGCCTGC
>CABQHZ010000147.1 GCA_902464175.1 uncultured Collinsella sp.
GGAGGTTTCATGTTCGAGAAGCGGCTCTTCTCCCTGGTTCCGCAGGCAACGCCCTACATTGTGGCGAGCGTCCTGTTTAAATGGATCGCACTCATGGCAAACATCACGGTGATGTGGGTGCTTGCGCGCATCTTGGGCGGCATCGTCACGAACGGTCTTTCCGCCGCGCTCGCCGTCGATGCCCTCGCACAGGCGGCCTTGCCGCTCGCCGCCGCCATCATCGTGCGCGCCGCCTCCATCTACCTGGCCCAACGCGCCGGCGACAAGGCCGCGTTCGAGGCCGTCCGCCGCGTGCGCTCGCTCGTCTACGACAAGCTCACCGCACTCGGCCCCTCCTACACCGAAACCGTCCCCACCGCCGAGGCCGTCCAGACTAGCGTCGAGGGCGCCACGCAACTCCAGGTGTACTTTGGCGGTTATCTGCCGCAGCTCTTCTTTGCCGGCTTGGCACCCATCACGCTGTTTGTACTGCTCGTGGGCCAGGCGGGTCTTCCCGCCGCGCTGCTGCTCGCCTGCGTTCCGGTCATCCCCGTCTCCATCATGATGGTCATGCGCAACGCCAAAAAGATCGGTGCCGAGTACTGGGACAGCTATGTCGATCTGGGCGGCATGTTCCTGGAGGCCGTGCAGGGTCTCACCACCTTTAAGGTCTACCAGGCCGATCGCAGCTGGCACGAGCGCATCAACGCCGAGTCCGAGCGTTTCCGCACAGCGACCATGCGCCTGCTGGTGATGCAGCTGCGCTCCATTTGCGTTATGGACCTGGTCGTCTATATGGGCGCCGCACTCGGCATTATCGTAGCCGCACTGCAGCTCGCCACGGGCAAGATCGGCTTTGAGGCTGCCTTCCTCATCGTCTTTCTGTCGCAGGAGTTCTTTTTGCCTATGCGCCGCCTGGGATCGCTGTTCCACACGGCCATGAACGGCATGGCCGCCTCGCGCCGCATGTTTGGCATTTTGGATACGCCCGAGCCCGAGCGAGGCGATGTTGAGCTTGACGGTCGCGGCGATATCGAGCTCGCGGGCGTGAGCTATGCATACGGCGACCGCACGGTGCTAGACAGCGCCAGCGCGACCATTGCGCACGGCTCGCTCGTGGCACTCGTGGGCGAAAGCGGCGGCGGCAAGTCCACGCTCGCGGGGATTATCTCGGGCCGCAAGGACGCCTACCGCGGCAGCGTGCGCATTGGCGGCGTTGAACTGCGCGATGCCACGGCCACCTCACTCATGCGCGCCGTCACCCTGGTGCCCACCAACGGCTACCTGTTTGCCGGCACCCTGCGCGACAACCTGCTGCTCGCCCAGCCCAACGCCACCGACGCCGAGCTTTTGCGCGCGCTCGGCCGCACGCGCGTGGCGGCCTTTGTGCAGGCCAACGGCGGGCTCGACATGGTGATTAACGAGGGCGGCACCAACCTTTCGGGCGGCCAGCGCCAGCGCGTGTGCATGGCCCGCGCCCTGCTGCACGACTCGCCCATCTATGTGTTTGACGAGGCGACGAGCAACGTCGATGCCGCAAGCGAGGCCGCGATCGGCGAGGTCATCGCGTCGCTTGCCGGCGAGCACACCGTAATTGTGGTGGCGCATCGCCTGTCGACGATCGTGGACGCCGACCAGATTCTGGTGCTGGAGCGCGGTCGCATTGCCGAGCGCGGCACCCATGATGAGCTCCTGTCGGGCGCGGGCGCCTATGCGCGCATGTGGAACAGCCAGGAGCAGCTCTCGGCATATGCGTATGCGGAGGGTGATGCCGAGGATGCCGGCGCGGTTGAGGCTGTTGACGGCAGCACCGCCCGTACCGATGGCCTCAACGGTGCTGGCTCGTCTTCCGCTGCCGCGGCGCCTGACTCCGGCCGCGCCCGTCGCTCGGCGCCGTCCATCATGTGGCGCATGATGGGGCTTGTCCGACCGCTTGCCGGCTGGCTTGTGCTAGCCGTCGCGCTGGGCAGCATTGGCATGCTCACCGCCGCGTTCGTGCCGGCCTTTGGCGCCCTCGGCCTTATGGCCGCGCTGGGCCGCAACGCCTTGGGGCTTGGTCTGATCGCAGCATGCGCGGCCTGCGCCGCCTGCGGCATCGCACGCGGGCCGCTCCACTACGGCGAGCAGCTCTGCAACCATTACATCGCATTCCGTCTGCTCGCGCACGTTCGCGACCTGGTGTTTGGCGCCCTGCGCCAGCTCGCCCCCGCCAAGCTCGAGGGCCGCGGCAAGGGCGAGCTCGTGAGCCTGGTCACCTCGGATATCGAGCTGCTCGAGGTCTTCTACGCGCACACCATCTCGCCCATTGCCATCGCTCTGGTCTGCACCGTTGTGTTTGAGGGCTTTTTGCTGGCTGTGAGCCCCGAGCTCGCGGGCATCGCGCTCGTGGCCTACGCGGTCCTGGGCGTGCTGCTGCCCCTGATCTCGGCCAAGGCATGCGGCACCACCGGCCGCCAGAGCCGCGAGGGCGCCGGTAAGCTGGGTGCCTTTGTGCTCGACAGTCTACGCGGCGCGTCCGAGACTATCCAGTTTGCCGGTGGCGCCGATCGTAGCCGTGCCCTGGGCAATCTGACCGAGCAAGTCGGCGCCGTGGACGCGCGCCTCAAGCGCCGCCAGGCGGCCAGCGAGGCCGTAGCCGATGCGCTTATTCTTGCGGTCAATCTGGTGATGCTCGGGCGTGCGCTGCAGCTGGTGGCTGCGGGAATGATTGACTTTGCCGCAGCGTTTGTCGCCGTCTTTACCTTTGTGTCGTCGTTTGGCTCGGTGATGGCCGTGAGCCGCCTGGGCGCCTCACTTCAGGAGACGCTCGCCTCGGGCGCACGCGTGCTCGATTTGCTCGACGAGCAGCCCCAGTGTGCCGAGGTCGCCGATGGACAGGACGTTGAGTTTGCCGGCGCCGCAGCCGAGCATGTGAGCTTTAGCTATGCGGGCGGCGCGGACGCGGGCGGTGCGGGCGCCACAGGGCAGGTCGCGAACGACCCCGCTGCGAGTCTCATCCTCGACGACGTGACCTGCACCTTTGCGCCCGGCACCATGACCTGCATCATGGGGCGCTCGGGCTCGGGCAAGTCGACGCTGCTTAAGCTGCTCATGCGTTTTTGGGACCCCGCAGCTGGCACCATCACGGTGAGCGGCATCGATGCCCGCCACATCAACACGGCGAGCCTGCGCAGCCACGAGGCCTATATGACCCAGGACACACATCTGTTCTGCGGCACCGTACGCGAGAATCTGCTGGTTGCGCACGCCAGCGCCACCGATGCCGAGCTGCTCGACGCTTGCCGCTCCGCTTCGCTTACCGCCCTCATCGACCGCCTGCCGCAGGGTCTCGACACGCCCGTTGCCGAGCTGGGCGACTCGCTTTCGGGCGGCGAGCGCCAGCGCATCGGCCTTGCGCGCATCTTCCTCAACGACGCACCCTTCATCTTGCTCGACGAGCCCACCAGCGCACTCGACGCTCTCAACGAGGCAGCCGTAATGCAGGCCGTTGACGAGCTCAAGCGCCGCGGCAAGACCATTGTGCTCGTAAGCCACCGTGCCAGCACCTGCGCGTTTGCCGATTGCTCGCTTTCGGTCGAGCACGGGAGGCTGAGCTAATGGCGCGCCCGGTCGACACGCCGGAGCTGGCGCGCAAACGTGCACGCGAGGCCCAGATGGTGTCGCAGATGATTGCACTGTGGTGCCGCGGGCATCATCGCGGCGGCCACGAGGGTAAGCAGGCTCCCAACGGCGAAAAGCCCACTCGCGTCAAACTCGGGCTCCGAACCGTTACGCTCTGCCCCGAATGCGCCGAGCTGCAGAAATACGCCATCGCGCGCATTGAGCACTGCCCGCACATGGGCACCAAGACATTTTGCTCGGC
>CABQHZ010000148.1 GCA_902464175.1 uncultured Collinsella sp.
CCCAATATGGACAGAAGCAACGCCGGCAAGATGAGCGTGCCGGTGGGAATCAGCAGCTTGACGGGCGCACGCTCGATCTCGCGCTCGACCGCGGCGCGATGAGCCGCACGGATCTCGCGACTTTGAGCGGCCAGCGTCTCGGCAAGTGGGGCACCCAGGGCGAGCGCCTGCCCCACCGTGATGGCAAAGGTCTCGAGCGCTCGCACGTCCAGGTCGCGCGCGGCGGCCAACAGCTCGTCCTCACGCGTGCCCACGCCCACCCGCCACGCCATGCAGGCGCGCTCAAGGCGAAGAGCCAGCACTGACCGGCGGTTGGCGCAGAAAATCTCAAGCGCCGCATCAAACGAAAGACCGGCCGAAAGACCCAAGTGCACAACATCGATCATCTCGGACACTTCGCCGAGCGACACTCGCGCCGGGCCGCCCGCTCCAACCGCGCCCTTCACTCGCGCGGTCAGAGCATCGACCACCGAGCGACCCGCGGCAGCGACCAGCACCGCCTCGCGCTTGCAGGCCCCTGCGATCTTGCGTGCATCCGCCCGATCCAAACCCGTCGCGACAAATACACTCAGGGCGCACAGGCAAGCCGCAACTGCAACCGGGGCGCTCATAGCTCCACCCGCATAATGCGCCGGATAACCACCAGGGCAACGGCGTTGAGGGCAAGACCCAGCACCACAGCGCCCGCGCCGGCAGGCGTCGCAAGACCGCGACGAAAATCTGCCGAAAGCAGCGCCAACACCGCGCACATGCCCGCCGGCATCGCCGCGACCATATGCGCAGACATGCGAGCCAGCGACGTCTTAACATCCAGGCGGCGCTTGAGCTCAATGCGCTCCCCCACCATGCTCGACGCCTCGGACAGTAAGTCGGCAAGCGGAGCGCCGGTGCGCTGAGACACCTTAAGCGCCAAGGTCACAAGCGAAAGACCGGGGGCGTCGATACGCACGAGCAAGTCATCGAGCGCGTCGGTCGCCGAGATGCCGCAATCGATCGCCGCCGCCACCCGCAAAAACTCGGTATGCACTGGCTCTTGCGCATGAGCGCCCACAAAGCGCATGCCCTGGGCCAGCGAATGTCCCGAGGCAAGCGACATGGAAAGTGCAGTAAACGCCTCGGGCATTGCCTCTTCTGCATCGTGTTGCTCGCGCCGGCTCTCAAAGCCATCCCGAGCGGCACCAACGGCAAACGGAGCAACAAGTCCCAAGGCAAATCCGAGGGGCGATAACGACACCATCGTTAGTAAAACGCAGCAGACACCGCTCGATAGCAGCAGAAACGCCAAACGCCCCGAAGCATCTTCGATCTCGAGGCCAAGGCGATGCGCCGGAGCCAGCGATGCCCACGAACGGGCGATCTTTTTCAGCAGATCGTTTTCCACCAGCTCACGCGGCAGCTTCTCTGCCACCGTCTCGAGCGCCTGACGTGCCAGCTCCGCCGGCGGTACCTGTGACACACGAGGTTCCGCCCCGCACGCCGTCGCGACAGAAAACCCTGCCAAGCCCCCTACGACGAGGGGCACAGTGATCTCCATTCGTCCACCTCCTCTTGTGTGAGCGTCCCCGACCGCAGGCCTTCTGCGATAAACGGCGGCTCGCGGTCAAGCGTCCAGGTGCGCTCGGCGGCATCGAACGTCACATAGCGCTCGAGCTCTACGCCGCCCGATGCGGCGCGTCGCACCCCCGAATACGAGGAGACGAAACGCCTGCCATCGGCGTGGCGCTCGGACATCACGATGCCGTCGAGCGCCATGGCAATCTGCTCCTCAATGAGCTCGCTCGGCAGATCGATGCCATAACGTGCAAGCAACGTCAGACGCACCACGGTCTCCTGTTCTGAACCCGCATGAAGTGTGGTGAGCGACCCGTCGTGGCCCGTGTTCATGGCCTGCAACATGTCGCAGCACTCGGCACCGCGCACCTCGCCCACCACGATGCGGTCGGGGCGCATGCGTAGGGCATTAGTTACCAGGTCGCGGATCGTCACCGCGCCCTCGCCCTCAATTGAAGCCTCGCGCGCCTCTAGGCGCACCACGTGCGGATGATGCGCAAACTTGAGCTCGGCAGAGTCCTCGATCGTCACGATGCGCTCGCCGGTGGAAATCTCACATGACAACGCGTTGAGCAGGGTGGTCTTACCAGATCCCGTGCCTCCCGCAACCGCCAGGTCCTGTCGCAGCGACACCGCACACGACAGCAGCTGCGCATACCAAAGCGGCAGCGATCCCAACCCCACGAGCTCGTCCAGCGAGCAGATACGGTCCGAGAACTTTCGGATGGTGAGAATCGGTCCGTCAATCGCCACAGGCGGAATCACCGCGTTGACGCGATAGCCCGTTTTGAGGCGGGCATTGACGATGGGGCTGCGCTCGTCGATACGGCGGCCAAGTGGCGAGATAATGCGGTCGATAAGCACACGGATCTGCTCATCATCCTCAAACGCATGCTCGATGGGGTACAAGACGCCGCCGCGTTCAAAGAAAGCCGAGCGGCAGCCGTTGATCATGATCTCGGTAACGGTGTCGTCCTCGATGAGCGGCTGCAACGGCCCCAAGCCCACCACGTCATCCAAAATCTCGTCGATGATGGTCTCGCGCTCGGGCGTCGCGAGATCGGTCGGCTCCTCAACATTGAGCGCCGCCTCCACCGCAGGACGCAATTCCGAGCGGGCAAGTGCCGGGTCGATATAGGCGCTGATACGCGCCACTTCGTCGTAACCCATGCGGTCCATCACGGCGCGCTTGGTGCGTCGTTTCACAGCGCGGCGACGCCCCGCATCTACAGGCGCTGCCGCCGCAGCGCCGGCAGCCTTAATCCTCGTTTGCAGGCTCATCGCTGGTCACCCTCGCGCGACCAGGGAAGGCGGATACGCGGGCGTTCGGTGCGCGTTGCACGGTCGGCGACCATATCGCTCCAAGGGCCGACGGCGCACCCCAGTTCCACGAGCATCTCGCGCGTGGCCTCGCGCACGCTAGTCGCAAAAGCGCTGGTCTGCCCCACTGCCTCGTCAGCGCGCCCAAACGCCATGAGCGCGGCGAGATCCTGCCCGCCATCGGCGATACGAATCTTGGAGCTCAACGCACAGGCAATCTCAAAGCGCATGGCGACGTCCTCGTCTGCCCCGCGCGCACCGAACCGGTTGAACACGGCGCTCATGCGCGTGCGCGGCACACCTACTCGACCTGCCAGTTCAATGACGCGCGATGCCGATGCCGCGGACGACACCGCCGCGTCGCCAACGACCAGGCAACGGTCGCTCGCCGCCACCGCAGCCGCCACGGCGTCGCCCCAAAAGACCGAGGTATCGATAAAGACCACGTCGGATTCGCGACGCAGGACATCAAGCAGCAACTCCACCGGACGTGCCATGAGCTCGGCTTGCTCGGGCGCCGCGACGGGACCCCAGAGCGTAACGCCCGGCGCCACGCGCATCGATGTGGCTACGATATCCGGCTCGGTGAGCGTGCCCGCCGCCGACGGCTCGATAAGTGCCGACATATCGCGCGGAGCATCGACGCCTAACAAGTCGTAAAGGTTTCCAAACATCAGGTCCAGGTCGAGCACGGCGGCACGCAAACCCAGCAACGACGCCGCATGCGCCATAGTGGCAACGATCGTCGACTTGCCGCAACCGCCCGAACCCGAAACGGCGCAGACAACCGGTGCCCGACGAGACGGAGTCGAAGCGTCCGCCGACAGCGCGGGGGCTGACGGCGCAGGAACCGGCGACACGGACGCGGGCGATAACATCCCCGTCTCCCCCGCCGCGG
>CABQHZ010000149.1 GCA_902464175.1 uncultured Collinsella sp.
GTGCCGGCATAAAAGGAACGTCCCTATGTGCCGGGCTTGGGATACCATGGTGGCAGCCTAGCGAAAGGATGTTTCATGGCACATGTCGATGACCAGCGTGTGGCACGCGTGCTCGATGCGCTCGAGGCCCAGCACCCCGGCGCACAGCTGCTCGTAAACGACCCGTGGTCAATCTATTACCTGACCGGCTTTTATGCCGATATGTTCGAGCGTTTTTGCGGCGTGCTGCTCGCGCGCAATGCCGAGCCGGTAATCCTAGTCAACGCCCTGCACCAGCTGCCGGAATACGACAATGCCCGCGTTGCCTACCACACCGATACCGATATCGTGACCGATGCCATCGCGCGCGAGGTCGATCCGATCAAGCCGCTTGGCATCGACACCGTCATGCGCTCCGGCTTTTTGATGCCGCTCATGGAGCGCCACGCCGCGAGCGAGTTCTTCCTGGGTGACTTTGCCGTCACCGCAGCACGCGCCCACAAGGACGAAGTCGAGCAAGAGCTCATGCGCGCGTCCTCGGCCGCTAACGACGCTGTGATGACCGACGCCATCACGCTCGTCCACGAAGGTGTGACGGAGCGCGAAATTGCTGACCAGATGCTCGGCCTGTACCGCAAGCACGGCTGCGAGGGCTTTAGCTTTCCGCCCATCGTGAGCTTTGGCGCCAACGCCGGCGACCCGCATCATGAACCCGACGATACCGTGCTCAAGCGCGGCGACGTGGTGCTGTTCGACATTGGCGGACGCCATCGCAACTACTGCTCGGACATGACGCGCACGTTCTTTTGGGGTGAGCCGGACGAGGAAACCGTACGCATCTACGACATCGTGCGCCGCGCCAACGAAGCCGCCGAGGGGCTCATCGCACCGGGCGTTCGCATGTGCGACCTGGACCGCGCCGCACGCGATGTGATCGAGGACGCAGGCTATGGGCAGTACTTTACGCACCGCTTGGGACACTCGATCGGCCTGCAGGACCACGAGCCGGGCGACGTCTCGCTCGTCAACGAGCAGGTTGTCGAGCCGGGCATGACCTTCTCCATCGAGCCGGGCATCTATCTCCC
Source organism: uncultured Collinsella sp. (assembly GCA_902464175.1). Taxonomy (GTDB): domain Bacteria; phylum Actinomycetota; class Coriobacteriia; order Coriobacteriales; family Coriobacteriaceae; genus Collinsella. Next base: position 1,065 of record CABQHZ010000149.1, read on the forward strand.
CGGCCGCACCGGCGTCCGCATCGAGGACCTGGCCCTGGTGACCGAGTCCGGCGTCGAGATTCTCAACGCCTACCCCCACGATCCGGTCCGCCTAGACTAGCCAATGTGCCAAAGGGACGGCCCCCTTTTGTCACATCCCACCAATACCGCGCCACAAAAACGGCCTATCTACTACGTTTGACCCGCATGGATCGACCATAACCGGGTTTTAGTAAAATCCGCAAGCCGTCTACCTGCGGTTTTAATTTCGCAATTCTCGGTGTGGTCGGGGGCATTCACTAAAACGTAGTAGATAGGCCCATTTCGTGGCAAGCGAGTCAACTCGGTGCACAGGGCAGCCAAAAAAGCCCCGTCCCAAATTGACTGCTTTTGAGTTGCGGTGATATACGGACTGTTTGAGGCTTCTGGCTTGTAAAACAGTCCGTATTTCACCGCAACTGCTGAGGGGATGGGTTAACGGAGCAGCCCCGCTACTTCGCCGGCTAGGGTGATGGTACCGGCTGCTACGAAAGGCTCGCCCGCGGCATCGAAAGCCGCGAGGGCCTCGGATACGCTGGGGTACACGCCCGCGAGCTTGTCGGCGTCCACCAGGGAGGCAAGCTCCTGTGCGGGCAAGGCGCGATCGGAATCGGTCTGGGTTACGACCACGCGGGGGAACGCCGGAACCAAAACGTCAACGATACCCGCCACGTCCTTGTCGGCCAGCGCAGCGCACAGCAGCGTGGGGCGGTTCTCCACGCACGGGTCGATCTCGTCCAGCGCACTCACAAAGTTCTCGCAGCTCTGAGGGTTATGGCAGGCGTCGATCAGCTTGAGCGGATCGGCTCCCAGCACATCAAAGCGACCCGGCGTGGGGCAGCCCATAAGCGAAGCGTCGAGCGCATCGTGGTCGAGCTCACGACCCAGATACCCCTCGCAAAGCATAATCGCGCACGCGGCATTCTGCGGCTGATAGGTCGGCTTGACCATGCTCGACGTATAGATCGCACGCGGCGTGGTGCAACTAAACTCAACCGTATCGCCCACATGCGCCGGCACCTTGGTCGTGGCATGGCTCACCACGAGCGGCACGATGCTGCACTCGCGACAACGCGCATCCATCACGCGCTGAACGCTCGCCTCATGCGTGCCCTCGCCCAAAACAACCAGGCGCCCAGGCTTAATAACCGCAGCCTTCTCCCCTGCAATGGCCTCGAGCGTATCGCCCAAAATTCGTGTGTGGTCGAGCCCAATGCCCGTAATGGCAACGGCCACGGGATCGGTCGCACTCGTGGCGTCCCAACGCCCGCCCATGCCAACCTCGAGCACGGCAACATCCACCGCGGCCTCGGCAAACACGACAAGCGCAGCAGCCGTCAAAAGGTCAAACGGCGTGATGGTATAGGCGCGCTCCCCCGCCGCCACACGACGGGCATTCACGCGATGTCCCGCCTCAACAGCGCCAGAAACACCACGGGCAAACGCCTCGTCGCTTACGACGCACCCATCGACCTCCATACGCTCGGGATAGCGCACCAGCTGCGGCGACGTATACAGCGCGGTCTTGAGCCCCTCGCCACGAAGGATGGCAGCCGAAAAACGCGTGGTCGAAGTCTTGCCATTAGTACCGGCAATCTGAATGCAATCGAAATACTCGTCCGGACGTCCCAGCTCATCAAGCATATCGACAACCGTCTCAAGCAAAGGACCAGCATCCCCAGAAATCCGCCCCGTATCAGCAGCAAGCCCCACAGCTCCACCAAACGAAAGCAAATCAAACTCAAAAGGAACGGTATACAAGCCAGAACGCTTAGGCATTTTTAGAACCGCCATTCATAGAAAAATAAAACAGTATAGGTTGAGGATAGTCAGCGAAAACGCCTCTGATGAGCCAAGGTGCCGTGAAACAAGGGCGCATAGGGCTTATGCCCATGCGCCCGAAGTTGAACGGCAGATTGGCCATCAGAGGCGTTTGCAGCGTCGAGTCAGCCGCCGTTCGTTAGAACGGCGGAATAGGTGTCCGCAGTAGCGAGCAAAGCCCCAAACCGCGTCCCCCAGTTAACGCCTACGAGAAGTCAGCGACCTGAGCCGTCAGCGCCGTCAGGATCTCCTTGAGCTCAGCTGCACGGTCCCTCTTCTTCTGGACCACCGCGGGCGCGGCCTTGGCCACAAAGCCCTCGTTGGCGAGCGTCTTTTCGCAGCCGGCGAGCTCCTTCTGGGCCGCGGCGATCTCCTTCTCCAGGCGTACCTTCTCGGCCGAAAGGTCAACCTTGCCTTCGAGCACCACAAAGACCTCGACGCCACTATCGACCACGGCAATGCTCGCAGCCGGCTTCTCGACGTCGGTACCCATGACCAGCGAAGCGGTGTTCGCCAGCGGCTCGATGGTCGAGCGCAGGCTCTCGAGCTTCTCGATGTCCTCGGCACCGGCGCGCACGACCACGTCGAGCTCGGCCTTGGGGCTCAAGCGATAACGCGAACGGGTGGCGCGGGCGGCAGACACGACGGCGCGGCACAGCTCAAACGCGCGCTCGGCGTCCTCGTCAACATACTTGGCGTAGTCGGCGGGCTCGGGCCACTTGGCGATCATGAGCGCCTCGGCGCGGTCCACGTTGCCCTCGGCATCCAGGTCGAGCACGCTCGCCGGCATGTTGTCCCAGATCTCCTCGGTGACAAACG
>CABQHZ010000150.1 GCA_902464175.1 uncultured Collinsella sp.
ACCGACCTTATCGGCTTTGCCATGATCATCGTGATGATGTTCCTCACGGTGTAGCTGGCGCCGCCGCCAAGACGGAAAAGGTGTTGTGCCGCATTTTCGCCAATTGATGTCCGTGTCTGGAGTTTAGCTGTCGATGCCCAAAATGCCATAAACTAGTAACGTTATGGACTTTTTCATTGCGACTCAATTGCGAGGATTTCTTTATGGCTGGTAATCACTTTAAGGGCAGCGATAGCGGCCGCCCTGCAGTTCCGCCGCGTCCGAACGGGGCTGGTAAGGCCGGCACGCCGGGCGGCGCTGGACAGGGCGGTTCCGGTAAGCGCGTGTCCCCGGGCGAGACGGCGATGTTTACCGCTCTGTACGAGCAGTCACAAAAGGCAAAAAAGACCGGCCGCGCAAGAGGGAATGTCTTTGCGGGCGGTGCAACCTCCACGTCGCAGCCGAGCGGGGCTCCTTCGGTACCCGCGAACAACGCAGGTGCTGCCAACACCGCGAATGCCGCCGGCAACGTTAATGCCGGCAAGGCTGCCAACAATACTCCCTCTGCCGGTGGTGCGGGACTTACGGGTAACCTTGGCACGATCTACACCGGCGCCTCCGAGACTGGCACGTTCGCCCGCCTGGATGATAGCGGTGCCGAGTTTGCGGGCTCGGGTTCCAAGGAAGATTATTACGATTTTGGCTTGAACTACGGTAGCGACGCTTCGTCGAGTTCGACCTCTGACGGTCTGGTCCGTCATCGCCATCGCAAGGGCGAGCGCAAAAAGCGTCACACCGGCGCCATTATTGCCTCTGTAGTCGCGGTGCTTCTCGTTGCGCTTGGCGCAAGCGGCTTTATGCTGCTTAACTCGGCAAAGACCGTAAAGAGTGAAGCGAAGGAGGCCGTCGAGATTGTCGGTGGCCTTAAGGACAAGGTCACGTCGGGCGATTTTTCGACGCTGCCTGACGACGCGAAGAAGATTGATGAGCTTTGCGACAGCATGAAGGCGGAGACCTCGAGCCCGCTGTGGACGGCGGCTTCGTTTATCCCGGTGTATGGCAGCGACATCAATGCGGCCCGCACCATGATCGACGCCCTGTCCGATGTCTCGAGCAATGCGCTGGTTCCCATGGCCGATAACCTTTCGCAGGCCACGCCCGGCAAGCTGTTTCAGGACGGCATGATTAACGTGTCCGCGCTGCAGGCGGTCGCCGATTCGCTTTCCAGCAGCTCGAAGGTGTTCAAGAGCGCCAACGAGAAGATCCAGGGCATTGGCGATACTCATATTTCCCAGGTGACCGAGCTGGTCGATAAGGCCAAGGACGGCTTTGCCACCCTCAACGGCGCGGTTGACGCGGCGGAGAAGGTCGCCCCCGTCCTTCCGCAGATGCTCGGCGCCAACGGCCAGACGCGCAACTACCTTGTGTACGCCATGAACAACGTCGAGATTCGTGCCTGCGGCGGCTTTGGCGGTTCGCAGGGCCTGATTTCGGTCACCGACGGCCAGATGTCGATTGGCGAGTTTGTTCCCTGCATTGCGCGCAGCAAAGACGGGGCGGTTGAGAGCGTCGACGAAGAAGATGAGACGCTGTTTGGTGACCACAGCAACCTATACATCTCGGGCAACACCTATTCGCCCGACTGGCCCCGTAATTCGCAGCGTGTTGCCGCGCTGTGGAAGTCTGAATATGGTCAGGACGTCGATGGCGTCATTGGTATCGATCCGGTATTCCTGCAGTATCTGTTGGGCCTCGTGGGTAATGTTTCACTGCCCGACGGTACAGTCGTTGACGGCACTAACGCGGCGAAGGTGCTTATGCATGATGTGTACTGGAACTATCCGGTCGAGGAGTCGGACGGCATCTTTGCATCCGTCGCCAGCGCTGCCTTCGACAAGATCCTTGGCGGTATCGGCGACGCCGATGTTGCGAACCTTGTCAGCGCCGTTGAGCGCGGTGCCGAAGAGGGCCGCCTGATCGCGTGGATGAAAAACGATGACGAGCAGAACGCTATCAAGGAGATGAACATCGACGCCTCGCTGCCCGATCCGGATGACCCGAGTGAAGATCCCGTTGCTGGTGTCTACTTTAACAACCTGAGCTTCTCCAAGCTCGACTGGTATCTGAACGCCGATACGCAGATTGGTCAGGGCGTGAAGAACGGCGACGGCGCTTGCTCGTATCGCATCACCGTTACCCTGACGAACATCATGACGCAGGAGGAGGCAGGTAAGCTGCCCGACTACGTAGCGGCCAGTGCGCCTGGGACCTCGCGTGACGATGAGCGCTTGTATGTATCGCTGTTTGCGCCGACAGGCGGCAGCATTACCGATCTAACCGTTGAGGGGACTCAGTTTGGACTGTTCGCTGCCACTTGGCACGGAGTTCCCTTCTATTCGGGCACCGTTGACCTGCATGCTGGCGAGACGACGACGATCACGTATACGCTGACCACGTCGGCCGAGGCGGGGGACAAGCCGCTTACGCTGCGTCAGACTCCTACATGCCAGGCGGCTCGCGACAGCGCGTCGGCGTAGGGTTTTTCTGGTAGCGCAGATAATCGAGTACCATTTTGGGGCGGACAGGCAATCTGTTCGCCCCTATTTTGTAAGGAGAGCGCATGAAGTACTTTGGCACCGACGGCTTTCGCGGTGAGGCTAACGTTGGGCTGACGGTAGAGCACGCTTATAAGATTGGCCGTTTTGTGGGCTGGTATTACGGCGCCAACCGCGAGCGCAAGGCGCGCGTCATCGTGGGTAAGGACACGCGTCGCTCGAGTTATATGTTCGAGGCGGCGCTGGTGAGTGGCCTGGTCGCGAGCGGTGCGGACGCCTATATGCTGCACGTGATCCCCACGCCGGGCGTAGCACATCAGACCGTGGAAGGCTGCTTCGATTGCGGCATCATGATCAGCGCGAGCCACAACCCGTTTTGCGATAACGGCATTAAGCTCGTCAATAGCGACGGTTTTAAGATGGACGAGGACGTACTGGAGCTCATCGAGGACTACGTCGATGGCAAGAGCGAGGTGCCGCTGGCCACGGGCAACCACATCGGCGCCACGGTGGACTACATGCAGGGCCGCAACCGCTACATTGCCTCGCTCATCGCCAGCGCGAACTTTTCGTTACAGGGCGTCAAGATCGGCATCGACTGCGCCAACGGCTCGGCGTCCTCGGTGGCCAAGCCGGTGTTCGACGCGCTGGGCGCCGACGTGCGCGTGATCAATGCCGCGCCTGATGGTTTTAACATCAACGTCGACTGCGGCTCCACGCATATGGAGCGTCTGCAGCGCCACGTGGTGGAGCAGGGCCTGGACGTGGGTTTTGCCTACGACGGCGATGCCGACCGCTGCCTGGCCGTGGACGAGCGCGGCCGCGTGGTCGATGGCGACCAGATCCTGTACGTGTGCGGCGTGTACCTGAACAAGCACGGTCGCCTTTCGGGCGGTACCGTGGTTCCGACGATTGCCAGCAACTTTGGCCTGATCAAGTCGTTGGAGCTTGCCGGCCTAAGTGCCGTGACCAGCGGTGTGGGCGACCGTCACGTGTATGCCAAGATGCGCGAGGGCGGTTACAGCCTAGGCGGCGAGCAGACGGGCCATACGATCTTTGGCGATATCGAGCGCACGGGCGACGGCATTATGACCTCGCTGCGCGTGATGGAAGTGAT
>CABQHZ010000151.1 GCA_902464175.1 uncultured Collinsella sp.
GCGCCATAGACGATACGAGTCTCCTCACCCAAGATGGCGTTACCGGGACGGCCATTGATATTTTGGGCGACGGTGACAATATGCGGATCGAGTGCGGCGACGGCCTCAAAGAACTCCTGTGCATGCGGCAAGTCGCGCTGAGCGGTCACGAGGGTGACCATAATCTGGTCGGTGCGCCAGCCGCAGCGAACGACGGCATAGCGAAGCAGCCCCAGATGCTTGTCTTCGTTAAAGGCGGGAATGTGCAGACGTTCGGCCTCGCGAGCGATGCCGTTGAGAATCTGACGAGCGCCCGGCGCCTCGACAGGGCACTCGGGTACGGCAACGATCTTGTGCGTGCCGCGCTCAAAGAAGCCGCAGCGGACAGCACCCTCCTTACCGGGAGCAAACGGTGTGGCAGCCTTATGACGAAAACCACGCGGCGCAGGATACTTGCCCGGGTCGCCCAGGGTAACACCCATACCGCGAATGGGATCAACGGCAACACCCTCGCGCTCACAGAGCTCAGCAAACAGCTCCTCCACAGCAGCCTGCTTGGCCGCCAACTGCTTCTTATAAGGACGATTGAGCGCCGTGCACCCACCACAAGCCCGCATGATGGAACAAGGCGACTTGGGATCCACGGCCTTACGCGAGGACGGAACCGAATCGTTATGCGGGCGCTTGGAGCGAGCCTGAGGCGCCTTATCCTCGTCCCGACGAGAGCCAGAACGCTTGGTCTTAGCCCTGCTCTTGGTCGATTTGCTTTTTGCAGCTTTAGAAGACTTGGATTTCGTAGAAGATCTCTCCTCCTTCGACCCCTCAGCCGCCTCGATCAAAGCACGACGAGCCTTACGCTCCGCACGAGATTCTGCCATGAATTAACCCCACTAATTTATAAATTGAAAGCTGCAAGCATTGTACCGTGCCAAGCTAGCAGACGATATGCAAGCGCCTATTTCATGTCAGTGATAAGTCCAACGACGTTTGCCCGCCGGGCACCGGGGCAGGGGTTAAGTTTGTCGCGAGTTCCGCACGAACAGGAGGCCACTTAATGTGGCCTCCGTCGTGAGCAGGACTGTAGAGCAGCAAACTTAATTACGCGCCGCTTCCCGCCCACGCCGGGCAAACCCTCCCTTGTACTCTATCAAGGTAAAGTGTATGATTCTGAACGTTACATGACTCACTTTACCTAACTAAAGTGCCATCAAGGGGGAATACCATGAACACCGATATGTCTCGTCGTCAGTTTGTTGGTCTAGCCGGTTCGCTCGCTACGGTTCTAGGCCTTGGCCTGGTAGGCTGCGGTGGTGGTGCCGGTAAGGGTTCCGCTGCTGGCTCTGCCGCGGCCAAGGATGTGAAGGGCGCTGCGGAGTCCAAGAAGCTCGTCGTGGGCTTTGACAAGTCCTATCCTCCGTATGGCTTTGTGGGCGACGATGGCGAGTACACCGGCTTTGACCTCGACCTTGCCAATGCCGTTGCCGACAAGCAGGGCTGGGACGTTGAGTATGAGGCTATCGACTGGGATGCCAAGGACACGCTGCTCAACTCGGGTGCCATCAACTGCATCTGGAACGGCTTTACCATGGAGGGCCGCGAGGACGACTACACGTTCTCCGAGCCTTACATGCTCAACGAGCAGGTGCTCGTGGTCAAGAAGGACGCGGGTATCAAGAGCTGGGACGATCTTGCCGGCAAGACCGTGATTACCCAGACCGATTCCGCCGCACAGGATGTGCTCGAGGGCGACCAGAAGGATCTGGCCGCGACGTTTGCCACGCTCGATACCATCGGTGAGTACAACACGGCGTTTATGCAGCTCGAGAGTGGTGCAGTCGATGCCGTTGCCTGTGACCTCTCGATCGCTCAATATCAGCTTGCCGCCAAGCCCGATGCCTATACGCAGCTCGACAAGCCGCTGTCCAGCGAGCACTACGCCGTTGGCTTTAAGAAGGGCGACACCAAGTCTGCCGATGCCGTGACCGAGTCGCTCAAGGCACTCTACGAGGATGGGACGGTCAAGGACCTGTGCGACAAGTACTCAAGCTATGGTCTTTCCTTCGGCAACTGGGTGCTCAAATAGCGGCTTTCCCAGATACCCGATTTTGCCGTTAAGTTGCTGTGAAAGAGAGCTTGGGTTGTCTATTCAGGTCATGATGCAGATGCTTGGCCAGGGATTCTTGGTCAGTTTGCAGCTGTTTGTGCTGACGCTGCTGGGGTCGATTCCGCTGGGAATCCCCGTGGCGTTTATGCGCATGAGCAAAATTGCGCCGCTCCGCTGGATTGCGCGCATCTACATTTCGGTCATGCGCGGTACGCCGCTCATGCTGCAGATGTTTGCCATCTACTTTGCCCCGTACTACGTGTTTGGCATTTCGCTCACGCCCGATTCCAAGTGGACGGCGTGTGTCGTGGCATTCATCATCAACTACGCCGGTTACTTTGCCGAAATCTATCGTTCGGGCCTGCAGTCCATTCCGCGCGGTCAATACGAGGCTGCCGAGGTGCTGGGCTACTCGCGCATGCAGACGTTTCTGTATATCGTGATGCCGCAGGTCGCCAAGCGCATTTTGCCGGCGATGGGCAACGAGATCATCACGCTGGTCAAGGACACGTCGCTGGCGTTCGCCATCGGCGTGGGCGAGATGTTCTCGACGGCCAAGGCGCTGGTCGCCTCGCAGGTGAGCATGGTGCCGTTTGCAATTGCGGCGCTGATTTACTGGGTCTTTAACTTCGTCGTCGAGATGCTGCTGGGCGCTGCCGAGAAAAAATTGGATTACTACCATGACTAATTCAGTGATGAAAATCGAAAGCGCCCGTAAGGCGTTTGGCGGCAATGAGGTGCTCAAGGATATCTCGCTCGAGGTAAAGCGTGGCGAGGTCGTGGCGATTATCGGGCCTTCGGGCGGCGGTAAGTCCACGCTGCTGCGCTGTGCCACGCTGCTCGAGACGCTCGACGGTGGCTCGCTCTCGTTTGGCGACCTTGCCGTCGCGACGGATGCGGGTTCGGGCGCGGTGTACGCAAAGGGCGATGTGCCTAAACAGGCGCGCTCGCGGTTTGGTCTGGTGTTTCAGAACTACAATCTGTTCCCGCACTATACCGTGATGAAAAACATCACCGATGCTCCGATCCGCGTGCTTAAGCGCCCGCGCGAGCAGGCGGAAGCCCGCGCACACGAGCTTATTGCACAGATGGGACTTACGGGTAACGAGAACAAGGTGCCCTGCGAGCTTTCGGGCGGTCAGCAGCAGCGCGTGAGTATTGCCCGCGCCCTGGCGCTCGATCCGGAAATCTTGTTCTTTGATGAGCCGACCTCGGCGCTCGATCCAGAGCTGACGGCCGAGGTGCTGCGCGTCATCAAGGATCTGGCTGCGCAGAACATGACGATGGTGATCGTGACCCACGCAATGCAGTTTGCGCGCGATGTTGCCGACCGCGTGGTCTTTATGGATGGCGGTCGTATTGTCGAGGAGGGTCCTGCCGAGCAGGTCATCGATCATCCGCGCGAGCAGCGCACCCGTGAGTTCTTGAGCCGTATCGAGGGATAGGCTCAGCTATGTATTGAGAAAAAGCCGCCGTAGGTCTTATGGCCTGCGGCGGCTTTTTATTTGCATCGGCGGGGTCCAATAATCGCCTCGCGCACGCTCTTCTTCCTCTCGCC
>CABQHZ010000152.1 GCA_902464175.1 uncultured Collinsella sp.
CGTCTTGCGGTACAGGGCAAACCTTATGGCGCAAACGTTGACAGTTTGTTACGGAAGTCCGTTTGTAGCGAGCGTGTTTCCAATGTTTCCGCAGCGTTTCGGGGGTGCCGTTTTGCGCGGCTCCTGTTGCCTGGCGAGCACGCGCCCCCGGTTCACGCTAGAATGCACTCAACCTTTAAGCGGTTTATCCATCCATAAGATGCACGAAGGAGTTATCTATGAGCGAACCCCTGCGCACCGTGAACGTCGGTCTGATCGGTCTGGGAACCGTCGGCGGCGGCGTGGCCCGTCTGATCAAGAGCCACCACGATGAGTACCTGGCAGCCTACGGCATCGACCTTAAGCTGACCCGCGCCTGCGCGCTTGCTTGGGAGCAGGCCGAGGCGGCAGGCATTGAGCGCGAGGCCTTTACGAGCGACTGGCACGATGTCGTCACCGACCCCGCCGTCGACATCGTCGTCGAGCTGATTGGTGGCGAGCATCCCGCAACCGAGATCTTCACCACTGCCTTCGAGAACGGCAAGCATGTCGTCTCCGCCAACAAGGCCCTGCTGGGCCGCCATGTCGAGACGCTTGCCGAGAAGGCGCGTGCGTGCGGCGTGCAGATTAAGTGCGAGGCCAGCTGCGGTGGCGGCATCCCCATTGTCAGCACACTCGAGCACGACCTGGTGGGTAACAAGATCCTGACCATCGCCGGCATCCTCAACGGCACCACCAACTACATCCTGTCGCGCATGGACGCCGAGGGCGCCGATTACGCTGACGTGCTCGCCGACGCACAGGCTAAGGGCTATGCCGAGGCCGACCCGTCCGCCGACGTCGACGGCTTCGATGCCGCCAGCAAGACGGCCATCCTCGCCTCCATCGGCTTTGGCACCCGCGTTACCACCGATGATGTGTACCAGCAGGGTATCCGCACCATCGGCGCCGAGGACATCGCCCAGGCCCGCGAGCTCGGCTACACCATCAAACTGCTCGGCATCGCCCGCAACACCGACGCTGGCGTCGACGTTCGCGTGCATCCCACGCTGATCCCCGCAGACCATATGCTCGCCAAGGTCAACGGCGCCATGAACGCCGTCTACGTGGTAGGCGACGCCGTGGGCGAGACCATGTTCTACGGCGCGGGCGCAGGCTCCTTCCCCACCGCGAGCGCCGTCGTGGGCGATATCCTATCGCTCTCCGAGCAGATCAGCCGCGGCGTGGCTCCGCTGCCCGAGATTGAGCCCTATGGCCACAACCTCACCTTTAAGCCCATGGACGAGCTCCAGACCAAGTACTATGTGCGCCTGAAAGTCGCCGACCGCGTGGGCGCCCTGTCCGAGACGGTCGACATCTTTGCCAAGCACAACATCTCGATCTCGCTCATCAACCAGGTCGAGGACGGCAAATCGGGCGTCAGCGATGCCTGCTCGGTCATCTTCCTGACGCACCGCGCGCTCGAGAAGGACGTCCAGGCTGCCGCCGCCGAGCTTGCCAGCGTCGGCTGCGTGGCCGAGGTCGCCAACGTCCTGCGCATCGAGGACGTTGAGGCCTGGACCGAAGGCGTTATGGCCAACTAGTTCGGTCTTCGGTATACGACACGTATGCCTGCGGGGCTCCCGTCCGGTCTGGACGGGAGCCTTTTTGTTTGTTCTCGGGGCACATTGGCGTGGCTTACGTTTGAACAACTCGACCGCTCATTGACAACCGGGGGTACCGTTCACCGATAAGCGAACGTGCTCGTTTTTGACCGCCACTATGCTGTGCTCCGTATGTCCACACCCCCGAAGAATGGAGGCACCATGTTGCTCAAGGGTAAGAAAGCAATCATCACCGGAGGCACGCGCGGTATCGGCTACGCCATCGCCTGCCGCTTTATCGAGGAGGGCGCTGCCGTCACCGTCTTTGGCTCTCGCCAGGAGACCGCCGACGCCGCCGTTGAGAAGCTGACCGCAGCCTATCCCGAGGCCAAGATCTGGGGCCGTTCCTGCGACCTCACCTCACTCGAGGCCGTGACTGAGGCCTTTACGCAGACTGCAGCCGACATGGGCGGCTTGGACACGGTCGTCAACAACGCTGGCATCTCCCAGAGCACCCCGCTGCTCAACTACACCGCCGAGGAGTTCGCCAAGGTTATGAACCTCAACGTGACCGCCGTCTTTAACGGCCACCACGCCGCTGCCAAGATCATGACCGAGGCCGGTCACGGCGGTACCATCACCACCACGACCTCGATGGTCGCCAAGTATGGTCAGCCCTCCGGCGTCGGCTATCCCACGTCCAAGTTTGCCGTCAACGGCATGGTCCAGTCGCTCTCGCGCGAGCTCGCCCCCAAGGGCATTCGCGTCAACGCCGTCGCACCCGGCGTGACCAGGACCGACATGGTTGCCGCCCTGCCCGACGAGGTCATCAAGCCGCTCGTCGCCACCATCCCGCTCGGCCGCATGGGCGAGCCCGAGGATGTCGCCAACGCCTTTGTTTTCCTGGCGAGCGACATGTCCTCCTACGTCACGGGCGCCGTGCTCCCCGTCGACGGAGCCGCCCGCTCCTAAGGAGCCACAAGCTTTGGCTTCAAGCTTCAACATAGCTCAACCAAAAAGGCGCGCCGTCTGAATCAACTGCAGACAGCGCGCCTTCTCCTGTTATGAAAGGGAAACTATGTCCCAGTATTTCGGATCAGAACGGGGCACGGTTTCCCCCAGGACCTCCTTGCGGAAACTGCATCCCACTCTGAGCGCCCATTCCGGGACACAGCTTCCCAACGACCCCCGTTTCGGAAACCACATCCCGTTCCGAGCCTTCAAAGCGGGACGCGGCTTCCCCGAGAAAGCATCGACTACTTGCCGTCGTCGTCTTCGGCTTCTTCGCGCGCATAGAGCTCCAGCATGCGGCGGCGGTATTCGCGCACAGCGAGCTTGGCGCGCTCCAGGCGGCGGCGCTCACGCGGAGTCAGCTCGGACGGGTCGACCTCGTCTCCATAGGTCTTATCGGCAAGCAGGTGCGCCGCGTCCACGATGCGGGCATCGATGTGGCCGCTCGCCGCCTCGGCGGAAAGACGCTCGGCAATCGTATCGAGCGTAGGCAGGCCCTCGAATACGCGACCATGGCCATGCGAGGTCAGCAGCTCGTGCTCGCGCGCGAGCAAGCTCGCTAGGTCGTGGTGGGCGCGCAAGATGTCGAGCGCATCGGATGGATGCTCGGCAACCTCTGCCACGGCGGCGACCGGTGCGGCATCCACCACGCGGTAGAAGAGCTGCGCGAGCAATGGCATCAAGAACACCGTGATGGCACCGGCGGCAACCATGACCGACGCAATATCTTGCGACAGCGCGCCCGCGTTGACGGCAACGCTCGTAACGGCAACGATGATCGGCAGCGCCGTGGTGCAGTACAGGGCCACGGTAATGCGACCATACGCCGACACATCGCGCGTCGCAGGACAAATGCTCATGGAAATAAGAATGGGCACGGCACGAATAATCAACAACGCCACGATAAAGCCCACGAGCAGACCCGGGCGCGACGCCACGGCCGTCAGATCGATCTTTGCGCCCGATACGGTAAAGAACACCGGAATCAAAAAACCGTAGGCCAGACCGTCGAGCTTGGTCTCGAGCGTATGGTTGCCCTCGGGGATGATATAGCGCAGGA
>CABQHZ010000153.1 GCA_902464175.1 uncultured Collinsella sp.
GCCAATATTCAACAAAGAGCGTCCCCAGGTAACAAACGAGCGAGGATTTTTGGACACCCAAATGACGAGAGTGGACAATCTCCCACTTTGAGCCTGCACACAGGCCAAAAACGGGAGATTATCCACTCTCATTCTGCGGGCACTCATTGGGGACGTACTTAAATGAGTAGTTTCACTCATTTAAGTACGTCCCCAATGACTAGTCAAAAATGGGCCATGTGTCCCAGTTGTGGAGACTCCTTGAGCCGTCTGGGTATCGTGAAAGATCGCGCACTCCCCCATCATCAAAAGTGACACACGCTACCAGTTGATGGGAGGCAGCCATGGGCTTCTTTGACAAGATGTTCGAGAAGAAAGAGTGCGCGATTTGCGGTACCGAGCTGGGACTTCTAGGTAAGACAAAAATCAATGAAGGCTACCTGTGCAAAGAGTGCGCCGGCAAGCTCTCCCCCTACTTTCACGGCTATCGCTCCAGCACCGCGGACGATATCCGCGAGCAGCTCGCCTACCGCGAGGCCAATGCCGAGCGCCTGGCGTCGTTCAACCCCACGCGCACGCTTTCTGCCGGGCGCACCAACATCATGCTCGACGAGGACGCGGGCCTGCTGATCATCACCTCGCAGAGCCGCTGGCGCGACGCCAATCCCGACATCATCGAGTTCTCGCAGGTACTCGGCTGCGATATGGATATCGACGAGCATCGCACCGAAATCTATCGCGAGACCAAGGACGGCGAGCGCGAGAGCTACAATCCGCCGCGCTACGACTTGGATTACGACTTTAATCTGACCATTCACGTCAACACGCCGTACTTTACCGAGATCAACCTGCGCGTGAACGACTCCACCATCGATCAGCGCGGCTCCATCGAATACCGCGAGGCCAAGCGCCAGGCAACCGAGGTCCGCGACGCGCTGGTGCAGCTGCGCCAGGAGACGCGCGACAGCGTCGTGGCCGCCAAGGCCCCCAAGACCGCGGTGACCTGCCCCTTCTGCGGAGCCACCACCATTCCCGATGCCAGTGGGCGCTGCGAATACTGCGGCGGCGCCATCGGCGCATAGCCTCCGGCACGGAAAGGACCGATCATGGCCTTCGAGAGCGTTAACTATCAGTGCCCTGCCTGCGGTGGCCCCCTGCATTTTGCCAGCGCCGAGCAAAAGCTTGTCTGCGACTACTGTGACTCACGCTTTGAAGTCGAAGAAGTCGAGGCCCTCTATCGCGAGCGCCAGGACAAGGCAGATGCCAAAGCCGATGCCGCAGCCGCAGCTCCCAAACCTGCTGCCGACGACGCGGTGCAGGAGCTCGCCCAAAACGCCGGCTACATCTGCTCGTCGTGCGGCGCCGAGCTCGTGTCCGACGGCACCGTCGCCGTCACCACCTGCCCGTACTGCGGCAACTCCGCCGTGGCGCCCGGCCAGCTCTCTGGCGACTTCTCGCCCGACCTGGTGATTCCGTTTAAGCTCGGGCGCGACGACGTCACGGCCGCACTCAAGGAACACTACAAGGGCAAAATCTTGCTGCCCAAGAGCTTTGTCACCGGCAACCACATCGACGAGGTCCAAGGTGTCTACGTGCCGTTTTGGCTCTACGGTGCCCGCGTTGACGGCGAAGTGTACTTTGACGCGACCAACGAGACCGTGACCGAGGAATCCGACCGCACCGTCACGACCACCGACCACTACGATGCCTATCGCAAGGGCAATATCTCGTTTAAGCGCGTGCCCGTCGACGGATCGTCCAAGATGCCCGACGGCCACATGGACGCCATCGAGCCGTTTGACTACGACGCACTGCGTCCGTTCTCGGTCGCATATATGCCCGGCTACATCGCCAACCGTTACGACGAGGACTGCGAGACCTGCAAGGCGCGCGCCGAGCGCCGTATGGAAGAAAGCACGATCTTGGCCCTGCGCGAGACTGTCGTCGACGAATACGACGATGCCACGGTCGAAAGCAAGCAGCTCGACTACACCTGGGAAGACAGCGACTACGCCCTGTTCCCCGTCTGGATGCTCTCCACCTCGTGGAACGGCAAGAGCTACCTGTTTGCCATGAACGGCCAGACCGGCCGCTTGGTCGGCGAGCTCCCCTGCTCCAAGCCCAAGCTCGCTATTGCCTCGGTGCTGTTCTTTGTGATCGGATTTATCCTCTCCCAGATTCTCTTTATGGGTGAGAACGCCTTCGATCCGGATTACCTCGCCTTTGATATCGAGGGCATCCTCATCAACATCGTCGCGCCGCTGATCATCGTGATTATCGGAGACGTGCTACTGGTAGGCCAGCTCAAGACGGCCAACGAGGCCACCCACGCCGACGAGTACTGCGGCGAGCTCGACCTGACCGAGAAGCACGACACCTTCAACCACACCGAGACCACCGTTGTCATGAAAGACGACAAGGACGACTAAGCAATCCGACCAATACCACCCGGCCTTTGACGAGAAAGGAAGATCACCATGGGACTCTTGAAAGCTGGATTGGGTGCTGCCGGCGGCGTCATGGCCGACCAGTGGAAGGAATTTATCTATTGCGAATCGATGCCTGCTGACGTCTTGGCCTGCAAGGGCAGCAAGCGCACCGGTGGCCGCAGCTCCAACACGCGCGGCGAGGACAACGTCATCTCCAACGGCTCGGTCATCGCCGTCAACGACGGCCAGGGCATGCTCGTGGTGCAAAACGGCAAGATCATCGAAGTCGCACTGGAGCCCGGTGAGTTCGTCTTCGATACCGGCAGCGAGCCGAGCGTCTTTAGCGGCAACCTAGGCGATTCCATCAAGGAGACCTTCGCCAATATCGGCAGCCGCTTTACCTTTGGCGGCGACGCGGGCAAAGACCAGCGCGTCTACTTCATCAACACCAAGGAGATCATCGGCAACAAGTACGGCACCGCCTCGCCTGTGCCCTTCCGCGTGGTCGATAACAACATTGGCCTGGACGTCGACATCTCCGTGCGTTGCAACGGCGAGTATTCGTACCGCATCACCAACCCGCTGCTGTTCTACACCAACGTATGCGGCAACGTGACCGATAGCTACACGCGTGACAAGATCGACAGCCAGCTTAAGTCCGAGCTGCTCACCGCCCTGCAGCCCGCCTTCGCCAAGATCTCGGAGATGGGCATCCGCTACAGCGCCATCCCCGGCCACACCACCGAGCTCGCTCGTGCGCTCAACGAGGTCCTCTCTGCCGACTGGCGCGACCTGCGTGGTGTCGAGATCGTGAGCTTTGGCGTCAACTCCATCGCAGCCTCGCAAGAAGACGAGCAGATGATCAAGGACCTGCAGAAGGCCGCAGTCATGCGCGATCCCACCATGGCGGCAGCCAACATTGCCAGCGCCCAGAGCGACGCAATGCGCGCGGCAGCCGCCAATCCCAACGGCGCGATGGCAGGCTTTATGGGCATGGGCATGGCAGGTGGCATGGGCGGCATGAACGCCAGCCAGCTGTTCGCCGCCGGCCAGGCACAGCAGCAGGCCGCCCCGCAGCCGGCTCCGGCACCCGCCCCCGCACCGGCTCCTGC
>CABQHZ010000154.1 GCA_902464175.1 uncultured Collinsella sp.
CCGATGAAGATACGTTCCAGCTGAGCGTGGATAACGTGCTCAAGGCGATTACCGACAAGACGGCTGCCGTCATTGTCGACTCACCCAACAACCCGACCGGTGCCGTGTATACGTGCGATACACTGACGCAGCTGGCCAATGTTTTACGTGAGGTCAACGCCAAGCGCGATCCCGAGAATCCGATTATGCTCATCTCTGATGAGCCGTATCGCGAGATTGTCTATGGCGCCGAGGTGCCTTGGGTGCCTTCGATCTACGAGCACACCATCGTGTGCTACTCGTATTCCAAGTCGCTTTCGCTACCGGGCGAGCGCGTCGGGTGGATCTTGGTTCCCAATACGAATCCTCAGGCAGCTCGTCTAATGCCCGCCGTTGCCGGTGCCGCCCGTACGCTGGGCTTCGTGTGTGCACCGGCGCTCTTCCAGCGGGTGATCATCGATTGCATCGATGAACCGAGTGATGTCGAGGCCTATGCGCGCAACCGCACCGCGCTTACCGATGCACTAGCGGAGTACGGCTACACCTATGTTGAGCCGGATGGTGCATTCTACTTGTGGGTGAAGGCGCTGGAGCCCGATGCGAATGCGTTCTGCGAGCGCGCGAAGAAGTACGAACTGCTCGCGGTGCCTTCGGATAGTTTTGGCATGCCGGGCTGGTTCCGCCTTGGCTACTGTGTGAGCTACGAGACCATCGTCAATTCGTTGCCTGCCTGGAAGCAACTGGCCGACGAATATCGTCGAAAGTAAAGCGCTCTGCTTACAATGTTTTACGTGAAACGGGGTTTGGTTTTAAGCCAGACCCCGTTGTCTATGCCGTTGTGTGATTGGGATGAAGCAGTTTTACGACTGCCGAAAGCTATGCGTACAATGAATATACGCGACGGCCATACTGGACAAGGAGACCCGATGCCCTACCTTCTTTCTTGTGATATTCATACTCATACGATGTTCTCTGCGCATGCGTACTCAACCATCGAGGAGAACATCTATTGGGCGGCGGAGCGCGGCCTTCAGGTGCTCGGTTCCGCCGATCATTTAAGCTCGATGGTTACGCCTTGTCCCAATGACCTGCGCAGTTTCCAATTCTTTATTAACCAGGATATCTGGCCGCGCATTTGGAGCGGCGTGCTGGTGCTGCGTGGTGCCGAGGCTGATATCGTTTCGCTGGACGGCAGCTTGTTTGGCGAAGACATTCCCGTTTCGCTCGATATCGCCGGCGATTCGTATAGTCGTGAGCATTCGCTGTTCGATTTGGTGACGCGTAATTTGGATTATTTGGTGGCAAGCGTGCATAACCCGCAGTTTGCCGAAGGCGCGACGCTCGCCCAAACGACCCAGATGTACATCAATGCCCTGGAGCACCCCAAGGTGTTCATGCTTGGGCATGCGGGTCGTTCGGGCGTGCCGTTCGATATTGATGAGGTGCTGCTGGCGGCCAAGGCCAAGCACAAGATTATCGAGATCAATAACCATAGTCTTGAACACGGTGTCGACACTGAGCATTGGGCCGTATGCCGCAAGATCGCCGAGCGCTGCGCCGAGCTGGGCGTGGGTATTGGCGTGTCGACCGATGCCCACATTGGCATGGCCATTGGCAAGCTCGATCACGCGCGCAAGATGCTCGACGAGATTCACTTCCCGCTGGATTTGATCGTGACACGCGACCGCGAGACGCTGCTGCGCGAGATGGCGGCAGCCGGCGTGTGTGACCTGCGCAAGGGGATGTAGCGGAGTTCATAAACCAAGCGAAGGGGGCGGTCCAGACGGGCCGCCCCCTTCGCTTGTCTCGAAAATCTACCGGGGTGGATTAGCGGCGCTCGAGGACCGCTACGGTTTCGGTGTGGTCGGTATGGGGGAACATGTCGACCGGCGTGATCTTGAGTAGGCGGTAGCCTCCGTCGAGGAGCTGGTGCAGGTCGCGCTCCTGGGTCACGGGGTTGCAGCTGATGTAAGTGATGCGACGCGGCTTGAGTGCACAGGCGGCATCAAGGAACTCGGGCGTAGAGCCGGCGCGCGGCGGGTCGATGGAAAGAACGTCGACGCGCTCGTTGTTGTCGGCGGCATCGAGGATATAGTCGGTCGCGTCGTCGGCCATAAACCACGCGTTACGGGTTAGGCCGTTGAGCTCGGCGTTGCGACGCGCGTCGGCGATGCCGGCGGGATTGCGCTCCACGCCGAGCAGCATAATGCCGGCGTCCTTGTCCTGGGCATCCTTCGCGGCACATAGACCGATGGTGCCGCTGCCGCAGTACGCGTCCATAAGAATGTCACCCTGCTGCAGGTCCATGCCGTCAATCGCGAGCTGATAGAGCAGCTCGGTCTGCTGCGGATTGGTCTGATAGAACGCGGTAGGGGAGATATCGAATTCGCAACCGAGCAGCTGGTCGCGCATGCACTCGGCGCCATAGACGATACGAGTCTCCTCACCCAAGATGGCATTGCCAGGGCGTCCGTTGATGTTTTGAGCAACGGTGACGATATGCGAATCGAGCGCCGCGACGGCATTAAAGAACTCCTGCGCATGCGGTAAGTCACGCTGGGCGGTCACAAGGGTGACCATGATCTGGTCGGTGCGCCAGCCACAGCGAACGACGGCATAGCGAAGCAAGCCAAGATGCTTGTCCTCATTAAAGGCGGGAATATGCAGCCGCTCAGCTTCGCGTGCGATGCCGTTGAGAATCTGACGGGCACCCGGCGCCTCGACAGGACACTCGGGCACGGCAACGATCTTGTGCGTGCCACGCTCAAAGAAGCCGCAGCGAACGGCGCCCTCCTTGCCAGGAGCAAAAGGAGTGGCGGCCTTATGACGGAAACCACGCGGCGCAGGATACTTACCGGGGTCGCCCAAGGTGACACCCATGCCGCAAATGGGATCAACGACGATGCCCTCGCGCTCACAAAGCTCGGCAAACAACTCCTCCATAGCAGCCTGCTTGGCCGCCAACTGCTTCTTATAAGGACGATTGAGCGCCGTACACCCACCGCAAGCTTTCATGATCGAACAGGGAGACTTGGGGTCCACAGCCTTACGCGCAGGCGAAACCGGATCTTTATGCGAGCGCTTGGAGCGAGTCTGAGATGCCTTGTCCTCGTTCCGACGAGAACTGGGGCGCTTGGCCTTAGCCTTGCCCTTGGCCGACTTACCCTTCGCATCCTGAGACGACTTGGATTTCGTAGAAGATTTTATCCCCTCCGACCCCTCAGCCGCCTCCGCCAAAGCACGACGAGCCCTACGCTCCGCACGAGATTCTGCCATCAATAACTCCACTAATTCATGAATTAAAAGCTGCAAGCATTGTACCGTGCCAAGCCAACGGGCGATATGCAAGCGCCCATTTCCTGTCAGCGATAAGCCCAACGACGTTTGCCCGGCGCGGGCGGGGAGCGGCGCGTAATTAAGTTTATCGCGAGTTCCGCACGCAAAGGAAAGCACTTAATGTGCTTTCCGTCT
>CABQHZ010000155.1 GCA_902464175.1 uncultured Collinsella sp.
CTGGTGATCTCCGCCTTGAGAGGGCGGCGTCCTAAACCGCTAGACGAACGGGCCACATGACATCTGCACTGCCGTGCTGCGAGGAAATATATTACGGGACAAAAAACGCAAGCGCAAGAAGAAATTCCAAATTGCCGAAATTTTGTCGCGAGGTTATGGAACGCGCAGGTCAACAAGGTAGCTAATTTGGGACGGGGCTATTTTAGCTACCCTAGGTGGAGATGAGTCAGGAGGGCTTCGCGGTTGTTGGGGATGTTGTCCTCGATCACGGCGTCGAGGGCGGCGTTGAGAAGCTGTCCCAGCTCCGGCCCCGGCTTGACGCCGGCGCGGATCAGGTCGCCACCATTGATGGCAAGCATCTTGAGTGTATAGGGCTCCCCCGCCTGCAGCAGATCGTGGGCGAGCGTACGAATCTCCTCGATCGTCTCGACGTAATAGAAGCACGAGGGCGCCTTGCCGAGCGTGTCGGCACGCTTAAGGTCCATGAGCTCGTCCATCAGACGCGGCGTATCGACACCCTCGCCCGAAAGCGCGCGCATCATATTGAGCAGGCAGGAGCGCTCGGGGCGCAGCGGCTTGTCATGGTATTTGATCAGCAGGCACACATCGCGCACCAAATCGTGCGAGAGCGCCAGGCGATCCATGATGACACGCGCCTTCTTGGCGCCGAGCTCGGGATGACCGTAGAAGTGTCCGCTGCCGTCGTGATCGACCGTAAAGCACTCGGGTTTGGAAACGTCGTGCAAAAACGCCGCCCACATAAGGCTCGACGAGGGCGCGACGCCGTCGCACAGCGCCAGCTCCCCTGCCACCGTCAGCACGCGGGCGATATGCTCGTAGACGTTAAACGCATGATAGACGCTGCGTTGATCAAACCCGCGAGCGGACGCGAGCTCGGGCACGGCGGCGCAAACAAGCTCGGGGTAGCGCAGCATCGCATCTCCCCCATGGCCGGTCGAAAGGATGCCCTCGAGCTCAATGCCCACGCGCTCGCGCGCCACAGCATCGAGCAGCGGCGCGCACTCGGCAAGCGCCTGTTTAGTCTTAGGCTCGATCATAAAATCCAGACGGCAGGCAAAACGCACCGCGCGCAACATGCGCAGGGCATCCTCGTTAAAACGACGCTTGGGATCTCCAACGGCGCGGATGAGCTTGCGGTCTAGGTCGCCCTGACCATCGTAGCGGTCGACAAGACCACGCTCGGGATGCCAGGCCATAGCGTTAACGGTAAAGTCACGACGCGCCAGATCGTCCTCAAGCGACGCCGCACGCTCCACACTCTGGGGATGGCGGCCGTCGGTGTAAAAGCCGTCTAGGCGGTAGGTGGTGACCTCAATGCGCTCATCATCGCAAATAGCCGTGATGCCGCCAAATTTTATGCCCGACTCAACCACGGCAATATCAGCCGCTTCGAGCGCCTCTTTGGACTCCTGCCACAGGCCGCTGCAGCACATGTCAACATCGTGGCTGGGGCGTCCCATCAGGGCATCACGTACCCAACCGCCCACGTACCAAGCCTCAAGACCTGCTGCCTCAAGCGCACGCAGGACACGGATAGAGGCATCGGTCGGCTGCGTACCGTTGAGCGAAACATTGCACATGCCTATGGCCTCCTGCGACTATCAAATTGGCTATCGATTGCGTCTGCAAGAAGTCTAGCAAGAAACAGCCTCCACTGCACACGCAAGTCCGATAAACAAAAACGCATCCGTCCTGGTCTAAGACGGATGCGAAATAATTGAACTATTCAGGCAAGGTGCCGGAACTAGCAAACCTGACGGATTGCAATACCCTTCTGATACTCATCGACCTTGGCAAAATCGCCCAGACCCGGGCACTCGACCACGTTGGCGCCGGTGGCCATCGAGAGGCGCAGGGCATCCTCGACGCGCTCGGGGGCGTCGTGCCACACGGACAGGAAGGCGGCCAGCGAGGAGTCGCCCGCGCAGACGGTCGACAGCAGCTTGACGTCGAAGGTGCGGTTGGCAAACCAGATGTGCTCGCCGTTGGAGAAGTACGCGCCGTCGCCGCCGAGCGTCAGCAGTACATTCTTAGCGCCCTTGGCGTGCAGCTCGGCCATGGCGCCCTTGACGGACTCGTCGTCGCCACCGCTCACCTTAATGCCAAAGATGTCGAGCAGCTCGTCGTCGTTAGGCTTAATGAGCAACGGCTCCATAGCAATGAGGTCGGCCAGCTGATGGCTCGAGATATCGAGCACGAACTCGGCGCCCTTCGCCTTCACGCGACGCAGGACCTCTGCCAGGAAGCTCTCGGAGGTGTTGGGGGGCAGCGAGCCGCTGATAACCAGGCAGGTCATGTCATCGAGCGAATCGATAAGCTCAAACATCTCCTGCTCGTTGGCTTCGTTGATGGCGGCACCGGCGTTGACCATGTTGTACTCGGTGTCGGGACCGGCGTTGAGGAACACGTTGACACGCGTGATGCCGTCAGTCCACACGGGCTTGACGGGCACGCCCAGGGCCTCGGCGCCCTTAACGATATACTCACCCGAGAAGCCGGCGAAGAAGCCCAGGATCGTGGTGTCGACGCCGTAGTGGTCGAGCGTAAACGAAACGTTGAGACCCTTGCCGTTGGGGGTGTAGACAGCGTTACGGGTGCGGGTAACGGTGTTGGCGGACAAGCCATCGCAGGAGATGTTGTAGTCAATAGCGGGATTTGCAGTAAGCGTGTAAATCATGAATGTTCCTTTCACGAAGCAACGTGTTAATGAAAGTATATTCCACGCTTCGGCAAAAGGCTACAACAACTCGGTGAACGGTGTGGAACGCGTGAAGCGCGGCTCCGAGGTTCGAGTGGGACAAAAAACGGCGCCCCGGTCGAAACCGGGACGCCGTATGCGCACGAGTTTGTCGTGTTTCGCTTACTTGCGATCGAGCTTGCGAACGGCAACGCGCTTGCTGTACTCGTCGACGTGACCAAAGTCGCCGATGCCGACGGACTCAGCAACGTTGGCGCCGGTGGCCATAGCGAGCTTCATGGCCTCCTCGACGTTGTCGCGATCCCTGTACCACTTGTGCAGGAACGCAGCGAGGGTGCAGTCGCCGGCGCAGACGGAAGAGACAAGCTTGATGTTGAACTCACGCTTGGCATACCAGATGTCCTCGCCGTTGGAGAAGTAAGCGTCACCGCGGCTACCACGGGTGAGCAGCACGTTCTGGACGCCGGCCTCGTGAGCCAGCTTCATGGCAACGCGGACATCGTCGTCGGTGTCGACCGGCACGCCGAAGATAGCCTTCATCTCGTGATGGTTCGGCTTAATGAGCAGCGGCTTCTTGTGAGCGAGCTCCTTGAGCTTGTCGGAGGACAGGTCCAGGACGACGTCGGCGCCACGGGCCTGAGCGTGCTCCATGACCTGAGCCAGGAAGTCGGGCGTAGCTTTGGGAGGCACGGAGCCGGAGACGATCAGGCACTCAAGGTCGCCCGCGGT
>CABQHZ010000156.1 GCA_902464175.1 uncultured Collinsella sp.
GGTCCGCCCCGGCAACCGCCTCACGGCAGCGCGCCACAACGTCGGCCACGCTCGTGCCCTCGAGCATGCGGAAGTTAATGTTGGCCCACATATCCTGTGGCATCACGTTAGCGCCAGCGCTGCCGCCCTCGATCTGCGTGGGCGCGCAGGTAGTGGTCACGAGCGGGTAGAGTTTTTTGCTGGCGAGGCACTCGCACACGATGGTGTCCTTGTTGGAGGCAATCTCGTCGGCCGAGTAGAGCCCCAGCTCGACAAGCTGTGCGGCAAGCAGATCGGTCACACGCGTCGGCCACTCGATATCGCAGATTGCGGCGATAGCGCGGCTCAGTACCTCGAGCGATGTGCCGCCGTAGGGGTTGGACGAATGCCCGCCCTCACTCTTCGTCTTGAGCACAATATCGGCGTAGCCCTTCTCGGCAAGGTCGGCATGCATAAGCCAGCCCTCGCCCGCGCCGTACTCGGCAGCCGAAACAATACGGTAGTCACCCTCGTCGATCAGGAACTCGAGCTCAACACCGCGCTCCTCGAGCACGCGGCCGATAGCTCCAGCGCCGTACTGCGTGGTTTCCTCGTCCTGGCCAAAGGCGAGCAACAGCGAACGCTTGTGCTCCCAACCGTGCGCCAACGCATACTCAACCGCCTCGAGAATGCCTGCGACCTGATCCTTCATGTCGATAGCGCCGCGACCCCAAATGTAGGTGTCGTCCACGTGGCCGCTAAAGGGGGCGTGCGTCCAGTCGGCCTCGGTACCCGGCACCACGGGGACCACGTCCATGTGGCCCATGAGCATGACGGGTTTGAGGGCGGAGTCGGAACCGCCAAGCGTCACCAACAGCGAATGGCCGACAAGCTCGACCTCGCCCGCCGCAAATACGTGCGGCCAGGCCTGCTGCATATACGCGCGCAGGTCGTCGAAGGGCTGCCAATCCACCGCCTCGGCATCCATGCTCGAAATGGTCGGAAACGACAGCACGCGGCCCAAGCGCTCGCACGCGCCGGCCTCGTCTATATCGGCAAAATCGTCCTCATGCGCAAAGAAGCGCCAAACCTCGGCCATGACATCCTTTCGATTGTGACGACAAAGGCCGCCCCACGGGAGCGGCCCTGCAACGTAAGCGTTTGCGGTCGGTTATTTGTCCTCGAGATAGCGAGAGAGGAACTCACGAGTGCGCTGGTGTTTGGGGTTGCCGAAGAGCTCGGCCGGCGCGGCATCCTCGAGCACCACGCCCTTGTCCATAAAGACCACGCGGTCGGACACCGTGCGGGCAAAGGCCATCTCGTGCGTGACGACGACCATGGTCATGCCGTCAGCGGCGAGCTTGCGCATGACCTCGAGCACCTCGCCCACGATCTCGGGGTCGAGCGCGGAGGTCGGCTCGTCGAACAGCATGATCTGCGGATTCATACATAGGGCACGAGCGATGGCCACGCGCTGTTTTTGACCACCGGACAGGCGGCCAACGGCGGCGTGCGCGAACTTTTCGAGTCCCACGCTCGTCAGATGCTCCATTGCGACCTTCTCGGCCTCGGCCTTGCCCATCTTTTTGAGCGTGACGGGCGCGAGCGTGCAGTTGTCGAGCACGTCCATGTTGTTGAACAGGTTGAAGCCCTGGAACACCATGCCGATGTCCTCGCGGAGTTTATTGATGTTGCAGCGCTCGGCCGTAAGATCCTGGCCGTGGAACCAGATGTGGCCCGCGTCCGGGGTCTCGAGCAGGTTGAGGCAGCGCAGGAAGGTCGACTTGCCCGAGCCCGAGGCGCCGATGATGGTGACGACCTCGCCGGGATTGACGGCAAGGTCGATGCCCTTGAGCACCTCGAGCGAGCCGAAGCTCTTGCGCAGGCCCTCGACGCGGATGAGCGGCTCTTGGTTTTGTGCGGCGGCCGCGGCGCCGGTAGTGGCGGTATCTGCCATGATGATTCTCCTCGTCTTGAGCCTAGTTGGAGCTGGGCAGCGTTGCCGGGGCCTCGGCGCCGAGCTTTTTGCCAAAGGCCTCGAGCAGGCGGCTCGCCACGAGCGTCAGGATCAGGTAAACCACGAGCGCCACGCAGTAGACCTCCATCTGGCGGTAGTACACGCCGGCGACGGTGGTGGTGGCGTACATGAGGTCGAACACGCCGATGACCGAAAGCACCGACGAGTCCTTGATGTTGATGATGAGCTCGTTGGTGAGCGCCGGGATCGCGTTTTTAATACCCTGAGGGAACACGACCTTGCGCATAGCCTGCCACTGCGACAGGCCCAGCGAGCGCGCTGCCTCGGCCTGGCCGGGATCGATGGACTCGATGCCGCCGCGCAGGACCTCCATCATGTAGGCGGTGGAGTTGAGCGAGATGGTGACGAGGCCGGCGGTGAAGGTACTCCAGATCTGGTTGGCCTGGGCGGTCTCGAAGCCCATGCCGCGCAGAACGGTAAAGCCCGCGTAATAGATGAGCAGGCCCTGGACCATCATGGGCGTGCCGCGCACGATGGTGGAGTAGATGGTCGCAAAGCCGCGGCCGACACTCTTAAAGAAGCGCACCAGGTCGTTGTCCACGCGATCGAAGGTCTGAATGCGCAAAAACACAAAGAGCAGCGCAAGGAAAAAAGCGATGACGGTACCGAAGGTCGCAAGTGCGATGGTGATCTCGATGCCGCGGATAAAGAAGTCCCCGCTCTTGTAGGTCATGTAGACCAGGCTCGACAAAAAGTCGCTGGGGTTGGAGTCCGAGACAATACTCACCTGCACCAGGTCGATAAACGACATGACGCAGCGGTCGACAAAGAAGATCGCCGCGATGATGACCACGACATAGCTGCCCAGGCGCGCGCCGCGACGGAAACGCTCGGATGAAAACGGTGACTTTTCGCGATAGTCGCTCCAGTGCATAACCTTGGTGACGAGCGCTGCCGCCGACACGACGATCCAGGCCCAAAGAATCGCCCAAAGGCAATCTTGGAAGATGCCGGTGGGCGCCAAAAAGCTCAGCGGCGTGGGGTTGCGCTGGCTAAATGCCAAGCCGAGCGCCGCGATAACGCTCGTGCCCAGGTACACATAACGGTGGTCGGCCTTGATAAAGGAGGCCAGACGATTGATGTCTTTCATGCTGCCTCCCTATGCCGGCTGACGGTCGAGACACGCGTCCCACATTTGGTCGCGCTCCTCTTGGCTAATGCCCTTGAGTGTCTTGTCGATGAGCTTAAGCAGTTTGTCCGAGCCCTTGCGGCAACCGACATTTGCCGTGACCTCCTGCTTAAAGCCCTCGCCCTCGGCAAAGTGGATGGGGACGATACCGGGATTTTGGGCCATATAGCCCTTTTCGTTCTCCGTGTTGTAGGTCACGGCGTCGCACGTACCCTGCAGCAGATTCGAGAACACCGTGGGGACCGAATCGACCGGGTTCTTGTGCA
>CABQHZ010000157.1 GCA_902464175.1 uncultured Collinsella sp.
GATTATCGCCTGCCATGCATAAAGTCATAACATTCGGTATTCCCTCGTATAACGCTGCCAAGGACATGGACCATTGCATCACCTCCATCCTGGAGGGAAGCAATTACGCCACCGATATCGAGATTATCGTGGTGGACGACGGCTCCAAGGACGAGACGGCCGCCAAGGCCGATGAGTGGGAGGCGCGTTACCCCGGTATCATCCGCGCGGTGCACCAGGAGAACGGCGGCCACGGTATCGCCGTCCTCTCGGGCTTGCGCGAGGCGCAGGGCACCTACTACAAGGTCGTAGACTCCGACGACTGGCTCGACGGCGCGGCCCTTTCGACCATGCTGTCGATTCTGCGTGGCTTTGAGGAGCGCGACCAGCGCGTCGACCTGTTTATCTCCAACTACGTGTACGAGAAGGTCTACGAGGGCACGCATACCGCTATTGGCTACAAGTTTGCCCTGCCGCGTAAAAAGATTTTCACCTGGGATCAGATCGGGCACTTCCGTCTGGACCAGAATCTGCTTATGCACAGTCTGTGCTATCGCACGGACGTGCTGCGCGAGTCCAACCTGCCCATGCCGCCGCACACCTTCTACGTGGATAACATCTACGCCTATGTGCCGCTGCCGCGCTGCAAGACCATGTACTACGCCGACATCGACCTCTACCGCTACTTCATTGGCCGCGAGGGCCAGAGTGTCAACGAGGCTACGATGGTCAAGCGTCTGGACCAGCAGTTCCGCGTTACGCGTATTATGATGGAGTCGTTCCATCTGCACAGCGATGTTGAGTCTTCGCGCTTGCGCTCGTACATGATGGGCTACTTCACCATGATGATGGCGATCTGTTCGGTGCTCACCAAGCTTTCCGAGGAAGAATGCGCCGATGAGCGCCTGAAGACGCTGTGGAATGATCTGAAGGCTTACGACGAGCGCATGTATCGTCGCGCACGTTATGGTGTGGTGGGCTTCTTTACCAATCTGCACGGACGGGCCGGAGACAAAACCACACTCGGCCTATACCGTCTTGCCTCAAAGATCTTCAAATTCAACTAGCTGCTGAGTAATCGCTGCTGATAGGTTGACTGGGCCCCTTGGCCTTTAGTTTGCTACTGCGAACAGTCCTGCTCGCACGGAAAGCACATTAAGTGCTTTCCGGCTCGTGCGGAACTTGTATCAAACTAAAGGCCAAGGGGCCTCTGCTATAAGAATCGATTGTCAGGTTATTTGAAGTTGAAGATCTTGGACGCGCGGTACACATGGGCCTGGGCTGAAAAGACTTGGTTGGTAGGTTGCCCGGTGGGTCTTGGTCATGTTTGTCGCGAGTTCCGCACGAGCCGAAGAGCACTTAATGTGCTCTTCGTGCGAGCCAGGACTGTAGAGCAGCAAACATAACCAAGACCCACCGGGCAACCGGACGAGCTAGTTTACTTCGCGGCGCCGGGGATGCCGTGGGAGGTTTTGGCGGTTTTGGCTCCGTTTACGATGGCGGTTTGCAAAGCCCTTACGGCGAGCATGCCCAGCAGGTCTAGGGGAACGGCGGCGCTTGCCTGGGCGCCCAGTTTGCCGCTGGCGAGGGTGTAGATGGTGTCGCCGTCGTTGGTGGTGTGCGTGGGGCGAATGGCGTGCGCGTAGGCGTCTGCGGCCATCTGGGAGACCTTGGTGGCCTGGGCCTTGGTGAGCTCCACGTTAGTGACGATGCAGCTGATGGTGGTGTTGGTGCGGTCGAGCGGCATTTGCATGGAGCCGGCGGCGGCAAATGCTGCGAGCTCCATGTCGACGATCTGGTCGCTATCGGCTGCGGCTCGCATACCGGCGACCCACTCGCCGGTGAAGGGGTCAACGATGTTGCCACAGGCGTTGACCGAGACCACGGCACCCACCTTGATGGGACCGAGTGCCACGGCGGCGGCGCCAAGACCGGCCTTCATACAGGTGGCAGGACCCATGAGCTTGCCCACCGTGGCACCGGTGCCGGCGCCTACGTTGCCCTGCTCAAGGGTGGTGGGGGTGTTATCGAGTGCTTCGCGTACGGCGGCGATGCCAGCCTCGATGTCGGGGCGCACCGTGGGGTCGCCATAGGCGAGGTCAAAGATGCAGCTGGAGCACACGATGGGCACCTGCGTGGGGCCGACGGGCAGGCCGATGCCGCGGCTCTCGAGCTCGCGGGCAACACCGCTTGCGGCCTCGAGGCCAAAGGCCGATCCGCCCGAGAGGCAGACGGCGTGAACCTTGTCGACGGTGTTCTCGGGGCGCAGCAGGTCGGTTTCGCGCGAAGCGGGAGCACCGCCGCGAACGTCAACGCCGCCGGTGGCGCCCTCGGGCGCCACGATTACGGTGCAGCCGGTGCCAGCCTCCTCGTCCGTATAGTTGCCAAAGCAAAAGCCATCGACATCGCAAACGTCAATGGCTTCAAGCAGTGTGTCCATGTTTTCTCCTATCGGTTTTCCGCCGCGCCTTATGCCCGGTCGGGATCCGTACGGTACGCCAAAATTGTAGGCGCTGGGGGATACCCAGCGCCAGATGCAATTACGAGAGTTTTTGAATCGCGCGTGCGACGCGTGCGATGGGTAGACCCACCACGTTGTAGAAGTCGCCCGAAATATCGTGCACGAGCATGCGTCCGCCGACGCCCTGAATACCGTAGGCGCCGGCCTTATCCATGGGTTCGCCTGAGGCGACGTAGCGCTCAATCTGCTCGTCAGTGAGCTCATAGAACGTCACGTCGGTCACATCGACAAAGGATAGGCTCTCGGCGGCATGCGGGGCGGCTGTGTCGCCTGCCTTAACGATGCAGACGCCGGTCGCGACCTGGTGTGTGCGGCCAGAAAGCTCACGGAGCATAGTGCGTGCTTCGTCCTCGTTTGCCGGCTTACCCAAGATCTTGCCGTCGAAGGTGACGATCGTGTCGGCGGCGACGGTCAGCTCGTTGGGCTCGGCGTGCTCGGCGGCAACGGCAGCGGCCTTAGCGCGTGCCAGGCGCTCGACAAGTGTAAGTGGCGCCTCGCCGTCAAACGGCGTTTCATCGATATCGGCAGGGATGATGCGGATGTCATAGCCCGCCTCGCGCATAAGCTCGATGCGGCGCGGCGATTGCGAAGCCAAAATCATAGCTGGATGCCCTCGGCAACCTTCTCGACAGCCTTGTCGCCGGCCAGCGTGCGAAGCAGCTCAAGCGCAAAGGGGAGTGACTGCGCCATGCCGCTGGCGGTGATGATGTTGCCGTCCTGCGTGACTTTCTCGCCGGTATAGGTGCCCTCGGGGAAGCTCTTCTCAAAGCCGGGGAAGCACGTGGCGTGGCGCCCCTCGAGCAGGTCGAGCTCGCCCAAGATAAACGGGGCGGCGCAGATGGCGGCAACGTGCTTGGTCGCGGCGAACTCGCAG
>CABQHZ010000158.1 GCA_902464175.1 uncultured Collinsella sp.
CGCAGCGGACGGATGTCCTGGTGCAGCGCGCGGTACTCGGTCATGACAAAGATGTTCTCGCTCTCGAGCTGCGCGGCGGCAGGGAGGGCGTCGGGGATGCGAATGGGCATGGATGCTCCTTACGAGTCAGTTGCAGCTATGGTACAACGAGCGGCCCCATCCGCGCGAGCACATCGCCCAGCGATGCCGTCAGCGGCCCAAATCACCCCAAAAGTAGAGATTAAGGCATGTCCCAAAAATCTACGGCGCTTTAGTCTAGCAAAGTGGCAGCAGGACGCTACAATGGTTCGACGCGAAAAACTCGGCCGAAAGGATACGTATATGTACCAGACGCGTAAGATCGGTGTGGTCGGCCAGGGCCACGTAGGAGCACATGTCGCCAACAGCCTGCTTATGCAGGGCATTGCCGACGAGCTGTACCTGTGCGATATCAACGAGGCCAAGGTGACGTCCGAGGTCCAGGACCTGCGCGACTCCCTTTCGTTTGTCCCGTACAACACCAAGATCGTCAACTGCTACGACCACTACGAGGAGCTTGCCTGCTGCGACGTCATCGTCAACGCCGCCGGCAAGGTTGCGCTTGCCGCCGGAAACCGCGACGGCGAGCTGTTCTTTACCACTGACGCCGCCCGCACCTTTGCCAAGCGCATCGTCGACGCCGGCTTCGACGGCATCTTCGTGAGCATCTCCAACCCCTGCGACGTCGTGTGCACCGAGCTGTGGCACCTGACCGGCTACGATCCCAAGAAGATCATCGGCTCGGGCTGCGGCCTGGACTCCGCCCGCCTGCGCACCGAGATCTCCAAGAAGGTCGGCGTGAGCCCCAAGTCCATCGACGCCTACATGATCGGCGAGCACGGCTTTAGCCAGCTTGCCGCCTTTAAGGCCGCAACCGTCGCCGGAAAGAGCCTCAACGAACTTCAGGCCGAGAACCCCGACAAGTACGCCTTTGACCACATGGAGGTCGAGGAACTCGCGCGCAAGGGCGGCTATGTGACCTACGCTGGCAAGCAGTGCACCGAGTACGCCGTCGCCAACTCCGCCGCGCGCGTCTGCGCCGCCGTGCTGCACAACGAGCACGCCGTGCTTTCCGCCTCCACGCTCATGACCGGCCAGTATGGTGAGGAGGGCATCTTCACATCCCTGCCGTGCGTGATCGGCGCCGAGGGCGTCGAGGAGGTCTACACGCTCGACCTTTCCGAGCACGAGCTCGAGGGCTTCCACAAGAGCTGCCAGCACATCCGCGACAACATCGCCCAGCTCGACTGGTGGGATGCCGAGGCCTACGACGCCAAGTAGGCCGTAGGCTACCGCAACCTTGCGAATCTAAACGCAATACTAAGCGGGCCGCGCCGGAAATCCCCGGCGCGGCCCGCTTTTTTGACTCACGCAGTGCCCTTGCGAATCGAAGGTGAATGCTTTTCCCGGTACCTAGTACTGCTCGACGCCCATGTAGCGACGAACCTCGGGGCTGTGGTCGAAAACCTTACCGCGGGCTGCGCGCAGCTCGCAGCTCATGTTGTAGAAGAAGATCGGCTCCAGGTACGAACGCACGCTGGCGGGCACGTCGCCCACGCCGTACTCGAGCGCATCGAGCACCATAATCGTGTCGGTGTGCGTGTTGAGGAACGCCAGTGCGCGCTCCTCCATGGGACGGCACTCGCCCGATCCGAGCTGCACAAAGTAGAACACGCCGGTCTCGGTGGCCTCGAACGGGCCGTGGAAATACTCGCCGGAGTGGATGTAGCAGCAGTGCTGCCATTGCATCTCCATGAGCGAGCAGATCGCCATGGCGTAGGTCTGGCTAAAGTTGGGGCCGGATCCCAAGATGTAGAAAAACTCGTGCTGCTGGCAGAGCTCGGCAAAACGGGCGCCCAGCTCGGCGTTGACCTTCTCGCGCGCGGCGGGCAGCAGCGCGTCCATCTGCTTAAGGCCTTCATACATGTCGGCAAGCGCCTCGTAACCCTCCTGCTGGTCGAGCAGCTCGGCGGCGATCAGAGCGCCGATGCCCTGCGGCACCTCGGCCTGTGGCACGCCTTCGCCCCACGGATAGACCCAGGTGGTCCACTTGCCGTTGTCGATCTTTGAGCCCTCGCAGTCGGTGAGGGCAACGACCTTGGCTCCGGCAGCCAGCGCCATCTCGCAACCGTCGACAACCTCCTGCGTGTTACCGCTGTGGCTGCAGGCGATGACGAGTGACTTCTCGCCAAGACTCTTGGGGGCCATCAGGCAAAACTCGCGCGCCGTGTAAACCGTCGAGGTAAACGTGGTCGCCTCGCGCTTGAGCAGCTCGTTAGCCGGCATGAGGTCGATCATCGAACCGCCGCAAGCGATCCAAAAGACATTCTCGACCTTGCCCTTGCGCTCGATGATTTCCTGAACCAGATCATGTGCGTTCATCCTGATGTTCCTCCTTGTGGGGCGGCTTTGAGCGACGACAGCTCGTACCTGCGGTCGTTCTATGTTGTCCTATTTATAGCACGCACGACGACGCTCGTGAAGCCATTTCGCCAAACTTGTTCTATGTTGTTCTATCTGTGGATGTTAGATGTCGAACACGTAGCGCGAGCCCACGATCTTTTGGCGCCCGAGCAGCAGGGGGCGCTCGTCTGCATCGGTAAAATACGCCTCCATATAAAAGAGCGGCTCGCCGACCGGCACCTCCAGCAGCGGGGCCACCTGGGCATCGGCAAGCGCGATCTCCACGGTACAGGGGTCGGACTTGAGCGGCGCGCGGCCCGAGTGGTCGGCAACGAGCGCAAAGATCGAGTTATCGGTGAGGTCCTCGGCGGCCAGCGTCTGCAGGTAGGGATGGTCGGCGAGCACAAAGGCGTTGTTCTCGAGCATGACGGGGATGCCGTCGGCCGTGCGCACGCGCTCGACCACGATAAGCTCACTGCCGGGCTCCACGCCAAAAAACGCCGCATCCTCGCGCGTCGCCGCAACCACCGTGCGCGACACCAGGCGCGCTCCGGCCACCATTTCGTTGGCAGCACAACCCTCAGTAAAACTCTGGACGTCACCCTTCTGGCGAATCTTGCGCTTGAGCTTGGGCGCGCACACAAACGTGCCCCTCCCCTGCTGGCGGCTGAGATACCCCGCGCGCGACAGCTCCTCGATGGCGCGGCGCACGGTGATGCGTCCCACGCCGTAGGACTTCGCGAGCTCCATCTCGGAAGGAATACGCGAGCCGGCCGCGTACACGCCGCGCGCGATCTCGCCCTTTAGGTCGTCCATAACCTGCTGGTACAGCGGCACGGCGGACACCTCGGCGCGCTCGGAACGTTCGGTCTTGCTATCGGCTACCATCATTACGCTCCATCCCGCGCATGCTCGGACTCAAATTCTTCAATCGCCGCCATAAAC
>CABQHZ010000159.1 GCA_902464175.1 uncultured Collinsella sp.
TGGGTGCCGAGGAGGCCCCGTGCGTCTACGTCGCCAATGCCGGCAAGGAGCTGCGTCAGAACGTCTTTGCCATTACGCAGCAGCTTCGCGCCGCAGGGATTGTGACCGAGGCCGACTATCAGGGCCGTTCGCTCAAGGCCCAGTTTAAGCAGGCCGATAAGGTGGGCGCCAAGCTCATCCTGGTCCTGGGCGGCGACGAGCTTGCCGCCGGCAAGGTCAAGGTGCGCGACATGGAGAGCCATGACGAGGTTCTCGTCGATCTGGCCAACGTCGTCGAGGCGGTTCGCGAGCGCCTGTAGCGCATCTTTTTGAGCTGCGGGCCTGCTAACGTGCCCTGCTCATGGAGAGCGATTGTTACGGGGGTGTTTCGCTTTTATGCGGAATGCCCCCGTTTACATATGCCGCCCACCGAGAAATACGACCATTTAGGGCAAAAACCCTTGCAATGCAGAAAATACTTTTGTGTGGTAAAGCGCAATCAGCGCCGAAAGTTTTTGCCGAGTGCCTATAATGAATACCGCATGTTACGTGCATAGAAGGAGGAATGGGAGGAAACGTGGCTGAGAACCTAAGCAACCAGTCTGTACCCGAAGCCGCGGCGCGCGTCGCTGCCGTGGTCAACCGCCTCGTTAACCGAATCGGCTCGAATGCCGAATCCAAGGAGCGTCTCGCCGAGATCGAGATCCCCGAGGAGCTGCGCGACAATCTGGCGCTGTTCTTGCGCCTGGAGCGCCGTGTGCTTAGCGAGTATGATCCCGAGATCGCGGACCTGTTCGACAAGATTTTGACAGCCGAGATTGTGGCCAACGCCGGAAACCCCGGCACCCGTGCTGCCGACGAGTCCGTCGACGAGCAGGGCGTGCCCACTGCCGACGAGCCCACCGCCGTGGCGTTTCGCGAGGTCGTTGATCTGATCGACAGTCTGCCGCTCGATAAGCAGCAGGTTATCGTCCGCGCCTTTACGAGCTTCTTCCATCTGGCAAACCTGTCGGAGGAGAACTACCGCGTGGCGCAGCTGCGCGAGCGCGAGGCCGGCGCATCGACCGATACCGAGGTCGATCCCGCCAACGAACTCACCGTCGCCTATCACCAGTTGGTAAACGAGATGGGTGTCGAGGGCGCCAACGAGCTGCTCGGCAAGCTGGAGTTCCACCCTGTCTTTACCGCGCATCCCACCGAGGCCCGTCGTAAGGCCGTCGAGGGCAAGATTCGCCGTATCTCCAACCTGCTGGAGGAGCGTCCGCGCCTGGGCGGCTCCGACCTGGTGGAGAACGAGCGCCATATGCTGCAGGAAATCGACGCCCTGGTACGCACGAGCCCCATCGCGTTGAAGAAGCCCACGCCGGTCGAGGAAGCCGATACCATCATCGACATCTTCGATAACACGCTGTTCGACGTCATCCCCGTTATCTATCGTCGTTTTGACGACTGGGTGCTGGGCGACAAGGCCGGTACCGTGCCGCCGCTGTGCCCGGCGTTCTTCCATCCCGGCAGCTGGATCGGTTCCGACCGCGACGGTAATCCCAACGTCACCGCCAAGGTGAGCCGCGAGGTCGCCGCCAAGTACTTCACTCACATGGTGCTCAAGCTCGAGGACAAGTGCCGCCGCATCGGCCGCAACCTGACGCTCGAGGCCACCTACAGCAAGCCGTCTGCCGAGCTCATCAACCTGTGGAACCATCAGGTCGAGATGAGCACCCAGTACACCGCACGTGCTGAGCTGATCTCCGAGCACGAGCCGCATCGCGCCGTCATGCTCGTCATGGCCGATCGTCTGAATGCCACCGTTCGTCGCATCACCGACACCATGTATCACAGCGCAGACGAGTTCCTGGATGACCTGCGTGTCGTTCAGCGCTCCCTGGCCGCCTGCGGTGCCGTTCGTGCTGCCTACGGCCCGGTCCAGACCATCATCTGGCAGGTCGAGTCCTTCGGCTTCCATATGGTCGAGATGGAGTTCCGTCAGCACTCCGTGGTGCACGCCCGCGCCCTCAAGGATATCCACGAGAACGGTATCCACGGCGATCTGCAGCCCATGACGCGCGAGGTCATCGATACCTTCCGCGCCATCGGCTCCATCCAAAAGCGCTACGGCAAGAAGATGGCGCACCGCTACATCATCTCGTTCACCAAGAGCGCTCAGCATGTGGCCGACGTCTTTGAGCTTGCCCACCTGTCCTTCGCACACGAGGAGGATGTCCCCGAGCTCGACGTGATCCCGCTGTTCGAGCAGCTCGAGGACCTCGAGGGCTGCGTCGACGTGCTCGACCAGATGCTTACGCTGCCCGTGGTGCAAAAGCGCCTTGCCCAGACCAACCGCCGCATGGAGGTCATGCTGGGCTACTCCGACTCCTCCAAGGATGCCGGTCCTACCACGGCTATGCTCGCGCTGCACTCTGCGCAGGAGCGTATTGCCAAGTGGGCCGAGAAGAACGATATCGACCTGGTGCTCATGCACGGTCGCGGCGGTGCCGTGGGCCGTGGCGGCGGTCCGGCCAACAAGGCCGTGCTGGCGCAGCCCAAGGGTTCGGTCAACTGCTTCTTTAAGCTCACCGAGCAGGGTGAGGTCATCTTTGCCCGTTACGGCAACCGCACGCTGGCTCAGCGCCATGTTGAGTCCGTTGCCGCCGCAACGCTTTTGCAGTCGGCCCCGAGTGTCGAGAAGACCAACACCGAGACCACGCAGAAGTTCTGGGATATGGCCGAGAAGCTCAACGCCGCAAGCCACGAGCGCTATCTGGACCTGCTGAACACCGAGGACTTTACACCGTGGTTCTCGACCGTGACGCCGCTGACCGAGGTCGGTCTGCTGCCGATCGGCTCGCGCCCGGCCAAGCGCGGCCTGGGTGCCAAGTCGCTCGACGACCTGCGTACCATTCCGTGGATCTTCAGCTGGAGCCAGGCGCGCATCAATCTGGCCGCTTGGTACGGCCTGGGTACCGCCTGCGAGCAGTTTGGCGATCTGGACCAGCTTAAGGCTGCCTACCAGGAGTGGCCGTTCTTCCGCACCTTTATCGACAACATCGAGATGTCGATCGCCAAGACTGACCAGCGCATCGCCAAGATGTATCTGCACCTGGGCGACCGCCAGGATCTGTCCAAGAAGGTCTTCACCGAGATGCAGCTCACGCGTAAGTGGGTCCTTGCCATCGTCGGTGACGAGTGGCCGTTGCAGCGTCGCCGCGTGCTCGGCTGCGCCGTCCGCGTGCGTAACCCCTACGTCGACGCTCTGTCCATCGCCCAGGTCCGCGCCCTTCGCGAGGTGCGTATGAACCAGGACGAGATGGCCGAGGAGAAGAAGGCCGAGTACATGAGCCTGATTCTTTCGACTGTGACCGGCGTCTCGGCAGGATTGCAGAA
>CABQHZ010000160.1 GCA_902464175.1 uncultured Collinsella sp.
CATGTGGCACCAGGTCATCAACCTGCCCAACATCGCCCCCAACTACCTGGAGGAGAGCGGCAGCGCCATCTTCGCCAACGCCATCATGAAGGGCGTGCGCCTGGGCGTGCTGGGCGAGCGCTACTACCAACATGGCCGCCGCGCCTTCGACGGCATCTGCGAGACCTGCCTGTCCGAGCATGATGGGCAGCTGGCACTCGACAACATCTGCCTGGTCGCGGGCCTGGGCAACACCACGCACCGCGAGGGCACCTTTGGCTACTACATGAGCGAGCCCATCGTCAAAAACGACGCGAAGGGCGTGGCACCGCTGGTGCTGGCCTATATCGAGACCATGCACCACGACAAGCTGGCCGGCAAGCGCGACCCGCTGGCCCCCTCGGGCGTGTGCTCCATCGAGGACCCGTTTGGCGGATACACCCCGGGCATCAACGCTTGCAAGGGATGTGAATAGCGTGGGGGCTATTACTCCGGGCGTGCGTCTGCACGACCTTCCGCAGGGGACGGTCGAGGAGCGTATTCGCATGGCGGGCGAGCTGGGCTTTTCGTGCATCCAGCTGCCGAGCAAGGTACTCTATAAGTCGATGGGCATCAACCGCTTGGGCCTGACGCGCGAGCTTGCCGACCACCTGCGTGCGGTGCTCGACGA
Source organism: uncultured Collinsella sp. (assembly GCA_902464175.1). Taxonomy (GTDB): domain Bacteria; phylum Actinomycetota; class Coriobacteriia; order Coriobacteriales; family Coriobacteriaceae; genus Collinsella. Next base: position 650 of record CABQHZ010000160.1, read on the forward strand.
GGCAGGCGTCTCGGTCGCCGTGTTCGGCTGCTATAAAAACCTGGCGACGCCCGATCGCCAACAGCTCATGGATAACTATGCCGAGTACGAGGCATGCCTGAACTTTGCCAAGATGCTCGGTGGCTGCCCGGTGGGCACCGAGACCGGTCGTCCCAACGTGCAGAACGCTGTGGCGAACGATCGCATGACCGACGAGGCACTCGACGCATTTGTGGAGGGTCTCAAGTATGTCTGTGGTCGTGCCGAGGCAATGGGCGGTCAGATTTTGATCGAGCCTGGCTGGAATGAGACGGTCAACACGCCCCAGCGTTGCCGCGAGGTGCTCGAGCGCGTGCCGAGCTCGGCGCTCGGTGTGATTTACGACCCGGTGTCGCTGCTGCATCCGAGCGTTGTCGACGAGGCGCAGGAGATTACCTCGCGCATGCTCTATCTGTGCGGTAGCAAGGTCCGCGTGCTGCATGCCAAGGACTACGAGGTCGTGAACAACGAGGATGAGGCCGGCTGGTGCGATGGCACGGGTTCGCGTCTGGTGTGCCATGGCGTGGGCGAGACGGGTCGTTACGACTTTGAGCCCGTCGTTGCCTGGGCTGCCGCTGCCTGCCCGGGTATTCCGTGTGTGGTCGAGAACAGCGTGCCGGCGACGGCGGCCGGTTGCCTGACGACGCTCGAGCGTATGTCTGCCCGTTGCGAAGGCGCGCATCGGGAGATGTAGCGTGGCTGGCGGCCGCTATGGACGGCTGGGCTAGCCGGTACTGGGCAGCATCTGGAACTGCCCGTTATTGTGTTGATGCGAATCAGAGGGGAATCGCGTGGCTATCCACATTGTCGAGGAAGCAAATCGTTGTCTGGGTTGTAAAAGGGCGTTCTGCCAGATCAAGGGCTGTCCGGTTCAGACGCCTATTCCGCAGGTCATCGACTTGTTTAAGCAGCGTCGTCTGGAGGAAGCAGGCGAGCTGCTGTTCCAGAACAACCCCATGAGCGCGGTCTGCTCCATGGTGTGCAACCATTCGGGCCAGTGCGAGGGTTCGTGCGTCCAGGGTCGCAAGGGCACGCCGGTGCATTTCTCGAGCATCGAGAACTATATCTCCACGGCGTACCTCGACCGCAAGGAATGGACGCCCGCTCCGTCGTGTGGCAAGCAGGTCGCCGTGGTCGGCTCGGGCCCTGCCGGCATTACCGTGGCTATTAAGATGGCCCAGCTGGGCTGCGCTGTCACCGTGTTTGAGCAGCGCCCCGAGATCGGCGGCGTGCTGGAATACGGCATCCCCGAGTTCCGTCTGCCGCGCTCGCTGGTGCAAAAGTACCGCCACGTGATGTGCTCGCTCGGCGTGCGCGTCCGTCCCTCGACCACCATCGGCGGTGCGCTGCACATCGACGATCTGCTGCGCGACGGTTATGATGCGGTCTTTGTGGGCACCGGCACTTGGCGTGCCCGCAAACTGGGAATCCCCGGCGAGTCACGCGGCAACGTGCTGTTTGGCATCGACTATCTGGTCGATCCCACGAGTGTGGCGATCGGACAGAACGTGGCGGTTATCGGTGCCGGTAACGTCGCCATGGATGTGGCCCGCACGGCGCTGCGCTCGGGTGCTCGCAAGGTCACCGTGTATGCCCGTTCGCGCCACATCTCTGCCATCGATGATGAGGTCGAGCTGACCGAGCTCGACGGAGCCGAGATCGTGTGCGGCAAGGCCATCTGCGCTATCGACGATAACGGCCCCGTGTTCGAGACGGCTATCTTCGACGAGGACAACAACGTGGTGGGCTACGAGAAAGAGCTCGACCATGCCGCGGCCGACACCATCGTCATCGCGGCCTCGCAGGTGCCCAAGGACAAGCTCGTGCTTACGACGGGCGGCCTGGAGACCGACCATCGCGGTCTGCTTTCGGTCGATGAGCACGGCATGACCACCGTGCCCGGCGTCTTTGCCGCCGGTGATGTGGTCAACGGTCCGCTCACCGTGGTCCATGCCGTAGCCGGCGCTAAGCTCGCCGTCGAAGGCATGACATCCTACCTGGGTCTCTAATCCATCCCACCCTTATCAGTTGCGGTGAAATACGGACTGTTTTGGCTGTCAAAAGCCTCAATTGCTCCGTATTCCACCGCAACTTTTTTATGGGTCGAGCAAAAGGTGGGGAGTGTGTGAGGTCGCGTACTGGGCGGGTGCTGATACGATAGGGGAATCAGCAAGTGCCGCCGAGCGGCTCAAACGAAAGGAACCCTGTATGGAGTCTTCCGCCTACCCGATGCTCTTTAGCCCGATCAAGGTCGGTACGACCGAGGTCAAGAACCGCGTCTTTATGCCGCCGGTGTCCACGAACCTGGCCGATCATGGCTATGTGACCGACGACCTGGTCGATCACTACCGCGCTCGTGCCAAGGGCGGCGTGGGCCTCATCATTACTGAGGTCGTGACCGTCGAGCCCACCTATACCTACCTGCCGGGCGATATGTGCTGCTATGACGACACGTTCATTCCCGGTTGGGAAAAGCTCGCCGCCGCCGTGCACGAGTACGGCTGCAAGATCATGCCGCAACTCTTCCACCCCGCCTACATGGCCTTTAACATCCCGGGCACGCCGCGCCTGATCGCCCCTTCCTTCGTGGGCCCGTCCTACGCCCGCGAGGCACCGCGCCCCATTACAGTTGACGAGATTCACGAGCTCACGCACCAGTTTGGCGACGCTGCTGTGCGTATGC
>CABQHZ010000161.1 GCA_902464175.1 uncultured Collinsella sp.
CTCATCCGCAAGGCCCTGCGCGAGAGCGGCCACCCCGAGATCCCGGTGATCTCGCTTTCGGCCGTGACGCTCGGCGAGGACAACCCCGGCTTTAAGATTACGCCGGCGCTGCTTAAGCAGGCAGTCTACGCGGTGCTCTTTGGCGACGTGATGATGCAGATGCTCTACCGCTGCCGTCCGTACGAGGCCACGCCCGGTGCGGCGAACGCACTCTACGAGGAGTACATGGCGCGCGCTCGCAAGCTGGCGCCTAAGTTCAACCGCCACAACTACACCAAGCTGTGCCGCGAGGCCATCCGCGCGTTCGACACCATGCCGCTCGTAGGCGAGGGCACCAAGCCGCGCGTGGGCGTGGTCGGTGAGATCTTGGTCAAGTTCCACCCTACGGCCAACAACCACGTGGTCGACGTTATCGAGCGCGAGGGCTGCGAGGCAGTGGTACCGGGCCTGCTCGACTTCTTCCTGTACTCCATGAGCAACGCCGAGCTGCAGAAGGACGAGCTAGGAAGCTCTGCCACCACGCGCGCTGGTATGCAGGCGCTCATCAAACTCGTGGACTGGATGCGTACGCCGGTGGAGGAGATGCTCGAAAAGTCCCGCCGCTTTGAGGCGCCCGAGCGCATCGGCACCATGGCCGACAAGGCCCGCACGGTGCTTTCGGTGTGCAACAACATGGGCGAGGGCTGGTTGCTCACGGCCGAGATGCTCGACCTGATCGACCATGGCGCGCCCAACATCATCTGCACGCAGCCCTTTGCGTGCCTGCCCAACCACGTGGTGGGTAAGGCTGTGATCAAGGAACTGCGCCGTCAGCACCCCGAGAGCAACATTGTCGCGGTGGACTACGACCCCGGTGCGTCCGAGGTCAACCAGCTCAACCGCATTAAGCTCATGATCAGCGTGGCCAAGGAAAACATGCGCGCCGGCAAGGGCTTTAAGCTCGAGAAGGTGGCGCCGCTCGCGATGGACGAGGTCACCGGCCAGATGCGCGCCCACGACGGCTGCGTGAGCTGCGATTCGGTCGATGAGGACGCCGTGGCATCGGTCGCTAAGCGTCTGGGACGCGGCATTAAGAAGTAGTCGGGCTGCTTTGAGCCGGATATAAGACAAACGGGTGGTAGCCGTGCCGGCTGTCACCCGTTTTTGCTGGACATGGAACCCTGAGATAATGAACAGGTGTTGCCGCTCGCCGCAAATTACCGTCCGTTTATAGAACCTATCCCCAGCGCGCGCCATCCTTACGGTTGAATAAATACACATTTATGGAATTACGTAAGAGAGGACCGTCCTATGAGCTACAAGACCGTTTGCGTTGCCGGCGGCGGCGTGCTGGGAAGCCAGATTGCCTTTCAGGCTGCCTACTGCGGCTTTGATGTAACGATTTGGCTGCGCAGCGAGGGCAGCATCGGCCGCACCCAGCCCAAGATCGATCATGTGCGCGAGGAGTACATCGCTGCTATCGAGGGCATGGCGGACGGCACGGGCGAGTGGTGCGCCGGTATTGCCGATAGCACCCAGCTCTTCGACAAGGAGGCGGCGCTCGCCGCTGTCGAGCGTGCCTACGCCACACTCAAGCTGGAGCTAGATCTTGCCAAGGCCGTGGCCGATGCCGATCTGGTCATCGAATCTATGGCCGAGGACACCCAGGCAAAGATTGACTTCTACAAGAAGCTCGCCCCGGTTCTGCCGCAAAAGACCGTCGTCGTGACCAACTCCTCCACGCTGCTGCCGAGTGCCTTTGCCAAGTACACCGGCCGCCCCGAGAAGTACCTGTCGCTGCACTTTGCCAACTCCATCTGGAAGAACAACATGACCGAGGTCATGGCCCAGGACCAGACCGACAAGCGCTATTTCGATGAGCTTGTCGACTTTGCTAACGATATCCGTATGCTTGCCCTACCCGTCAACAAGGAAAAGAACGGTTACCTGCTCAATTCCATGCTGGTGCCATGGCTGCTTTCGGGTCTTGACCTGTACGTCTCGGGCGTGAGCGACCCCAAGAGCATCGACCTCGCGTGGACGCGCGGCACCGGCGCTCCCAAGGGTCCGTTCCGCGTATTCGACACGGTGGGCATCCAGACGGCCTACAACATCGTTATGCAGTATCAGAAGGTCCCGGGCCTGGTGAGCCCGCTGCTCAAAAAGATGATGATGCCCTACAACTTTAAGGCCATGGCCTCCGTCCTCAAGAAAATGCTCGACGAAGGTAAGCTGGGCGAAAGCTCGGGCGAGGGCTTCTTCAAGTACTAAAAAGATCCCTTGGGACATTGGGAGCGTATCATTTGCAGCATAAATACGCCGCATAGCCCGTGTGTCATTTCGACACATGACGCTAAAACAAATAGGCTGCGGGGATAGCGAGGAAATGGCAATGGATCGACAAATCGTGCTCAAGCGGGATATCCTCGACGCGCTTTCTGCCGTCGGCATGTGCGCGGGGCAGACGGTTATGGTCCATTGTTCGCTCAGCTCGCTTGGATATGTGTGCGGCGGCGCGCAGCCGGTGATCGAGGCGCTGCTCCAGACGGTGGGCGAGACCGGCACCATCATGATGCCGACGCAATCCTGGAAAAACCTGGACCCCGAGAGCGGCGTTCATTGGCAGGAGCCTCAAGAATGGCGGCAGTTGATTCGCGATAACTGGCCTGCCTATGACAAGCGCATTACGCCTACCAATACGATGGGGGCTGTGGCCGAGATGTTTCGCACATGGCCGGGTACGTATAGAAGCGATCATCCGGCGCGCTCGGTGGCGGCAAACGGCCGGCATGCTCAATTCTTGACGGAAAGCCACGACCTGAGCAACATCTTTGGCGACGGATCGCCCATCGCGCGCCTGTACGATTTGGACGGCTACGTGCTGCTTGTGGGCGTGGGCTACGACAGGAATACATCGCTGCATTTGGCCGACGCCCGTGCGGAATACCCTGGCAAACACGACTGCGTGGAACACAGTGCGATTGTGGAAAACGGTCGACGCGTATGGAAGGAATATCGCACGCTCTTTGTCGATGGCGAGGATTTCGATGAAATCGGCGCTGCTTTTGAGCGTGAATGCTCGGTGCGTACAGCGCCTCTCGGTAACGGGATGATCCGCTTTATGCGCCAACGCGAGCTTGTCGATTTTGCCGTGGGCTGGATTGAGCGCCATCGCTGCCGCCCTGAGTAATTCGGGGGGGGGTGGAAGCGTTGGGGATCTACGGTAGTATGCGACAAAATCTGAATTGATCGGGCAAGAGCTGTAGCGCGCGTTGACGTTTGACCAATGGAGCGCAAAAATGCACCGTTCGCCGATACTCCTCTCGCGAGTGGTTGCCATATGGTTTGATGTTGGAAACATATGA
>CABQHZ010000162.1 GCA_902464175.1 uncultured Collinsella sp.
TGAGCGCCGACACAATGTACTCGTCATCCGAGAATGTCGTCAGAAACACCACGCGTGCCGCGGGGTCGTGCTCAAGGATCTCGCGCGCCGCCGAAAGGCCGTCGCGCCCCGGCATCTGAATGTCGAGCAGCGCGATATCGGGCGCGTGCTCGGCGTAAAGTGCCACCGCGTCGTTGCCGTCGGCTCCGGTGCCCACCACTTCGATCTGCGGCTGGGCGCCCAGGATAATCTTGAGCGAATCGACTACCAAGCGGTCGTCGTCGACAACTATGAGCCTCATCGGGCGTCATCTCCTTGCTGTTTGGGGACGGTGGCAAACACGCGCCAGCCGGGGGCGCCGGCGCGCAGGCCGGCGGTGAAGGTTCCGCCAAGCGCCTCGACGCGCTCGCGCATGGAGACGAGCCCCATGCCTTCTGCGACGTTGCTGCTGCTCGCCGGGGTCGCGTCCGCGCCATCATCGGTAACGATGAGCTGGTAAAACGATGGATGCTCCATGCACCGCACGGTAATGGTTTTGGCATGGGCGTGGCGCATGGCGTTGGAAAGCGCCTCGCGCAGCACCGCCGCAAAGCAGTTGGCGACGTTGGCGGGCGCATGCTCGGCCAAAACCTCAAGCCCAATCTGCGGACCGCTGTCCGAGCGCGCGCCTTCAACGATGCGTTCGAGCTGCACGGAGAGGTTGGTCGCATTGTCGTTGAGCGCGTGGACGCTGGCGCGCACGAGCTGGAGCGCCTCGTCAACGGTGTATTTGACGTCGGCGAAATCGGCGGCAACGCCGGGCTCGTTGGCATGGACCACGCGCAGGGCTTCGGTTTGAAGCGAAGCGCGCGTGAGCTGGTGGCCCACGTTATCGTGGATCTCGCGCGCGATGCGGGCGCGTTCGGCGAGCGTCGCGAGCTCGACCTCGTAGTCCTGGCGGTCGGCAAGGTCGCGGTTGCGCGCCTCGAGCGCGAGGGCTCGTTCCTGCAGTTCGTCACGGGTGCGACGCATGCGCTCCTGCTCACGTTCCAACTGGGCGGTGCGCAACGACAGTAAGGTGGCGGCGACCGAAAGGATGGCGGTCAACAGCAGCGCACGGGTGGGAAGCGCGCCGGCGTGGGCATATGCGACGAGCGCGCAGACAAAGATGGCGCCGGCGCCCAGTGCGCCCCAGGCGTGCTCACGGGGCACGCGTCGCGCGATGTCATAGAAGGCGAGGGGCGCAAACGGCACAAACGGCGGCACGAAGACAGCCGCGATGATGTAAGCGCAGCTCGCGGTCTCGCTCGCGCGCCGGGCGCTTTTCCCCTGCGCGAGCTCAGCCAGCGAGGTGGCAATAACGCCAAGGCAAAACGCCGCGACCAGGCGAGCATCCACAGCAAGGCCCGTGGCGGCTGCGATGCAGCACGCCAGCACGATCGATTTGTCGAATAGCCTGTTCATACGGGTATTGTACGCGATGGCGCGCGCGGGGGAGGCCCCACCGGGAGCAACCGTGACATTTGTCCCAGCAAGGGGGACCGCGACTATATCTCGCCGACAATCATTTCACCTGAACATTTTTGGTAGCTGTATCTATCATTTTTGCTAGATACAGCTACTATTTTTGCTAGATAGATTTATCAAAAGGAGGCTCTAGGTGTATAGGCGCAAGATATCGACCGTGTTACAGCAAAGACTCATGGGGCCGCGTTCCTTTATTCAGGTGGTTATGGGTCCCAGACAAACTGGCAAGACCACGGCTATCAAGCAGGCGGTCAAGGCTTGCGGGCTTCCGTGTCGCGTGGCGAGTGCCGACTCGTCGCGCGAACTCGCGGGGGATTGGATCGACCTTGAGTGGCGCCAGGCTCGGCAGCTGACAAGTAATGGCTCGCGTGCCATCCTTGTGCTCGACGAGATACAAAAGGTTACGGGTTGGTCCGAGACGGTCAAGGCCCTGTGGGACGAAGACTCTTGGAACGACACCGAGCTTCTCGTGGTGCTGTCCGGTTCGTCGAGCTTGCTTCTCGGCAGTGGGCTGACCGAATCGCTTGCGGGGCGATTTGAGCTACTGCGTTCGACGCATTGGAGCCTATCCGAGATGTCCGAGGCGTTTGGCTATAGCTTCGAGGATTATCTGATGTTTGGCGGGTATCCGGGCGCCGCAATCCTCAAGAGCGATGTCGACCGCTGGCGCGAGTATATGCGCGATTCGATCGTGGAATCGACAATCTCGCGCGACGTATTGCAGATGGAAGACGTGCGCAAGCCGGCGCTCATGCGAGCCCTCTTTGAGCTGGGCGCGCAGTATTCGGCGCAGGAGATATCGTATCGAAAACTGCTGGGGCAGCTCGACGATAAGGGAAACACTGATACCGTGCGCCATTATCTTGATCTGCTGTCCAAGGCGGGCATGATGAGCGGGTTGCAAAAATACGACGCCAAGCAGGTGAGGTCGAGGGCAAGCTCGCCGCGACTGCTTGTGCATGATCCCTCATTAATGTTCTCGATGTGGCGCGGGACGGGTGACTTGTTGGCTGATTCTGCCCTGCGAGGGCATTTGGTCGAAACTGCGGTGGGCGCCCGGCTCATCGCGCGTGCTCAAACAGAAGGCTTTGAGCTGTATTGGTGGCGTGAGGGCAATCTCGAGGTGGACTTTGTGGCGAAGCGCGGCGATGACGCCCTTGCGGCGATCGAGGTTAAAAGCGGCCGCGTGTCCAAGAGCGGTATGACTGAGTTTTTGGCGCAGAACCCTCAGGCGAAGCCGATGATTGTGGGCGATCGTAACGTTTCGGTTGAGCAGTTCTTGCGGGATGAGGTGGAGCTGTTTTAGCTGGTGATTGCTACGGCGCGGACGGGCCAAAGTAATCAGAAATGCAAGCCTCACTTACTTAAGATTTGGGACAAACACATCTGATTGCTTTGTCCCGTGGCGATGCCGGTCCTGTTGGCGCCGCACTTGTGACAAAGCTCACTGGTGCGGGCCGCCCGCTCCTGCGATGATGCAATCGTACCGGGCCGCAATCAACGGAAGGGCCGCCTCATGACTGACATCGTTCACGTCGAAAATCTCGTCAAGCGCTACGACGATCTTATCGCGCTCGACCACTTTAATCTGAGCATCGCCCCCGGCGAGATCTTTGGCCTGCTGGGTCCCAACGGCTCGGGCAAGACCACGTCCATCAACTGCATTCTGCAGCTGCTCGCCTACGACAAAGGCACCATCGAGCTGTTCGGCGAGCCCATGACGCCCGCCCGCTACGACCTCAAGCGCCGCATCGGCGTGGTCCCGCAACAAGTTGCGGTGTTCGACGAACTCACGGTGCGCGAGAACATCGACTATTTCTGCAGTCTTTACGTCAACGACCGCAAGCGCCGCCG
>CABQHZ010000163.1 GCA_902464175.1 uncultured Collinsella sp.
AGGCAACCTTGCCCTTACCGTGAGTGCGGGTCTCGCCCTCTACCTGGTAGGCAGCAGTGGCGCCGCCAAAGACAAAGTCCTCGGGAAACTGTGCGGGCGGGTTGGTGACGCTAGCAGGATTAACGGACATGATGATCCAATCGTCTAAATCGAAGGGCCAGCCGGTCTTGGATAGTCGGCTGGCCCTAAGCGTTACTTACTTCGACAGTTGCTCGCTCACGAAGGTGAGAGACTTGTCGCCGTTCTGGGAGAGCTCGATGTACTGCTTACCGCGGCAAGCGACGCACTTGTTGCCCACACGCTCGCAGTCTTTCTGCAGGTCGGCCAGGTAGCTGGCTGCCTGCGGGGCCAGGACGACCAGGTCAAAGTCGGGGAGCATGTCGACGTGGTTGCCATAGGCTTCGGCAGCGGTCTCCAGATTGATGCCGCGCTCCTTGGCAGCCTTGGCCAGCGCGTTGGCGAGCAGACCCGAGGTTCCGCCACCCTGGCAGAGCACGAGCACGCGCTTGCCGTTGAGGTCGCTGGCGGTCGTTGCCTCGGCAGCGGGTGCTGCAGAAGCGGCAGGGGCGTCGGCCTTCACGGCCTCGGCTGCGGCGCCGGCGGCAACGCTCTTGGCATCGGCCTTGCCCTGGAAGGCGTCGTTGAGCTTGGCGGCCTTCTCGGCGTTCTTGGCGGCGAGCTCCTCCTGGGAGATCTCGGCCTCCTCGGCGCACTTCTGGGCGTCATAGGCACGGAAGAACGGGTAGTACAGGACGAAGTCGACGACCAGGATGAGGGCGAGCATCACAAAGGCGAGCGGCTGGAAGCCCAAGCCCATGATGGTGCCGATGGGGCCGGGAACGGTCCAGGGCAGGGTGTACATAAAGCCGTTCATGCCCAAGAAGTCGATAAAGATCTTGAGGATCCAGATGTTGGCGATCGGGGCAAAGACAAACGGGACAAAGAAGACGGGGTTGAGCACGATGGGTGCGGCGAACAGCAGCGGCTCGTTGACAGCAAAGCAGACCGGGACGATGGCGGCCTTACCGACGGCGCGCATCTCCTGAGACTTGGCCAGGAAGCAGAACATAAAGACCAGGACGAGCGTGGCACCGGTGCCGCCCATGCAGACGACGAAGTACTGGGCACCCTGGGTCAGGACAGCGGAAGCGTGCTGGCCGGCCTGGAACGCAGCCAGGTTGTCGGTCATGTTGGCAACGAGAGCGGCGGCGATGGCGGGCTCGACGATCGAAGGGCCGTGGACGCCCACGAACCAGAAGAGGCTCATGGCGCCGTAGATCACAGCGAGGCCGATGTAGCCGTCGGCAGCGGTGAACAGGGGCTGGAACACCTGGATGACGCCCTGGGCAAAGCAGAAGCCAAAGGCAGCGCGGAAGACGATGTCAAAGACCCAAAAGACGGTGATGCAGACGGAGAAGGGGATGATGTCCTTAAAGGTCTGCGAGATGTTGGGCGGAACCTGCTCGGGCATCTTGACGGTGATGTTGCGCTTGATGAAGAACTTGTAGATGATGCCGGTCACAAACGCAGCGATAAAGGCGGTCAGCAGGCCTTTGGAACCAAGGTAGGTGGTGTTGAAGCCGCTGGCAGCGTCCGTGGCGATCGTGTCGCTCGAAAGGAGCAAGAAGCCGATGATGGCTGCGCACATGCACGAGATAAAGTTGATCTGGTTGTTCTTGGGTAGATCGCGGTTCTGGGCGTCGGCGAAGTGCTTGGCCGTGGTGGCGGCGCAGGCGATGGCCAGGATGCCCATGGAGTAGTTGTAGCACTTCCACAGGGCGTTGTTGATGTCATCGGGCCAATAGAAACCCCAGATGTTGGGGACCGAGGCTACCAGGCAGAAGATGGACGAGAAGATGATGATGGGGATGACGGAGATAAAGCCGTCGCGGATCGCCTTGAGGTACTTGTTGCGGGCGATCGCGTTGAAAAAGGGCTGGCCCTTTTCGATGATGGCGATGAGTTGCTCCATGCAATGCTCCTAAGAATCGGTGGGTTAGCAACGATGGTAGCTTTTGGCGTTCGGTTGCCAAAATGTTGACGTTGCCATTTTGCGACACAAAAAAAGACGCGAACCGGTGGCCCCTGTGCCTGTGGACCGTCGATTCCTTGCGCGTAAACGTTTGAGCCGCCCGGTGGCTCTGTGTTTGCACAATGGCAACGTTAACATTTGGTCGACAAAAGCCGTTCGGGGAAGCGGGATTGTCGGTGAACGGTAGGTTTTGGGTGGTGAGCGTATGGCGGGAGAGGCGTTGGATATACTTGGAGTCGTTCATTTTGTCTGTTGGGATGCCCGCGATGGCATCGTTGACATAGAAAGATCGACCTATGGCCGCTGTTAAAAAATCGGTTTCCGTTAAGGACGTGGCGCGTCTCGCGGGTGTCTCGGAGCAGACAGTCTCGCGTACGGTGCACGATTCGCCCAGCGTGCGCCCCGAGACCAAGGAGCGCGTGCGCGCCGCCATGCGCGAGCTGGGGTATCGCCCCAATTTTGCCGGTCGATCGCTGCGCCGCGGCAAATTTAAGACCGTCGGCGTCGCCATGTTCAACATTACCGGCACCGGCAACCTCGACCGTATGGAGGGCTTTGCCGCCGCGGCCGACAAACATGGCTATGCCATCACCCTCACTAAAGTAGACGGGCATCCGTATACCCTCGAGAGTGCATCGTCGCGCATGAGCGCACTGCCGGTGGACGGCATGGTCGTGATCATGAACCGCATGCCGGCGGACTTTGGCACCTTTGAGCCGCTGCCCGGTATGCAGACGGTGCTCGTTACCATGCTGGAGCACCCGCTGTGCTCGACGGTCGATAACGACCAGTTCGATTGCTCGCGCCAGGTTGTCGAGTACTTGCTGGGGCAGGGGCACAAGACCGTGCACTTTATCTCGTGCCCCGAGCGCTCGCTTTCGGGCATGCAACGCGAGGAGGGCTGGCGTGAGACATTGCGCGCGCATGGTGTTGAGCCGCCGCGACTCGTCCGTGGCGATTGGACGGCACAGAGCGGATATGCCGCCGGCCAGGTGCTTGCGGACGATCCGAACTGCACAGCCATTTATGCTTCCAACGATGCCATGGCCTACGGCTGCATTCGCGGGCTCGAGTCGCGCGGGAAGCGCGTGCCCCAGGACGTGAGCGTGGTGGGTGTTGACGATAGTTTGGGCGATATCGTGCCCGATCGTCGCCTGACTACGGTGCGCTTTGACAACAAGCGCGTCGGCATGTGGGCGGTCGACAAGATTGCCGGCGCCGAGGGCGCTGCACCGGGCGTGGAACACATGCTGATCCCCGGTGTGCTCGTCGAGGGCGATACGGTACGCAGTCTGCGCT
>CABQHZ010000164.1 GCA_902464175.1 uncultured Collinsella sp.
CCGACCGCGGCGCGCGCGAGTCGATGGAGCTCACCTTTGGCGACGAAGGCATTACCTTTGAGGAATCGCTGACGGCAGCGCCCGAAAACGCCGGCGTTATCGGCGATCGCGTGCGCGTGGCGGCGGCGGATTCTACCGATCGCGCTGCCCGCCAGGAGGCCCATGCCTCGATCCGTGAGCGCAAGGCCGACGCGCTCAACGCCCGCTCGCTCGAGGCGGGTGCTGCCCAGGCTGCCGCCGGTGCTGCCGTGCCCACCATCTCGCGCGGACGCGTGACTTTTGTGGATGCCGCCCTGCCGCAGGGCGTGGTGGTGCCCGACGCCAACCTGGCCGTGTTCTCAATCGCCGACCTCAACGCCCGCATGGACGCCAACCGCGCGCGCAGCCGCCGCAAGGTGGACATTACGCAGATCACCTTCCCGTTTAAGCCGGGCGACTACGTGGTGCACGCCACCCACGGCATCGCGCTCTTTAGCGAGATCGCGCGCCAGGAAGTGGGCGGCAAGGAGCGCGACTACTTTTTGCTGGAATACGCCGACGGCGACAAGCTCTACGTGCCGCTGGAGCAGGTCGACCGCATCACGCGCTACGTCGGCCCCGACGGCGATAAGCCGCGCCTGACCAGGCTCAACACCGCCGACTGGACGCGTGCCACCAACAAGGCGCGCAAGAACGCCAAAAAGCTGGCGTTTGACCTGGTCGACCTGTATACGCGCCGCTCGTCGATTACCGGTATCGCCTGCCCGCCCGATACGCCCGAGCAGATCGAGATGGAGGAGAGCTTTCCCTACGACGAGACGCGCGACCAGCTGGAGGCCATCGCCGACATTAAGGCCGATATGGAGGCTCCCAAGCCCATGGACCGCCTGCTGTGCGGCGACGTGGGCTTCGGCAAGACCGAGGTCGCCCTGCGCGCGGCGTTTAAGTGCGTGGACTCCGGCCGTCAGGTCATGGTGCTCTGCCCCACGACTATTCTGGCCCAGCAGCACTACGAGACATTCTTTGAACGCTTTGCCCCGTTTGGCCTAGAGGTCGAGGTGCTCAGCCGCTTCCGTACGCCGGCGCAGCAAAAGCGCGCACTCAAGGCGTTTGCCGAGGGCGGAATCGACGTGCTTATCGGCACGCATCGCCTGCTTTCGGCCGACGTGAACCCCAAGAACCTGGGCCTGGTGATCATCGACGAGGAGCAGCGCTTTGGCGTGCAGCACAAGGAGCAGCTCAAGAACCTGCGCGAGCAGATTGACGTGCTCACGCTTTCGGCAACGCCCATCCCGCGAACCATGCAGATGGCCACGAGTGGCGTGCGCGATATGAGCCTGATTACGACGCCGCCGACCGGGCGCCGTCCCGTGATCGTGCACGTGGGGGAGTACGACCCCGACGTGGTGAGCGCGGCGATTCGCCTGGAGGTGGGTCGCGGCGGACAGGTGTACTACGTGTCCAACCGCGTCAAGACCATCGACGACGCCGTGGCGCGCGTGCACGAGGCCGCGCCCGAGGCGCGCGTGGGCGTGGCGCACGGCAAGATGAGCCCGCGCGAGGTCGAAGACGTGATGATCGAGTTCGCGACCAAAAAGATCGACGTGCTCATCGCTACGACCATCGTGGAGAGCGGCATCGACAACGCGACGGCCAACACGCTCATTATCGAGGACTCGCAGCGCTTGGGCCTGGCGCAGCTCTACCAGCTCAAGGGCCGCGTGGGCCGCTCGGCCACGCAGGCATACGCGTACTTTATGTTCCCCGGCGAGCTGCCGCTGACCGAGGAGGCCACGGCGCGCCTGACCGCGCTTTCCGAGTTCCAGGACCTGGGCAGCGGCATGCGCATCGCCATGCGCGACCTGGAGATCCGCGGCGCCGGCTCGCTTATGGGTGCCGAGCAGCACGGTAACCTGTCGAGCGTGGGCTTTGACCTGTTTACGCAGATGCTGGGGCAGGCCGTGGCCGAGGCGCGCGGCGATGACGACGCCGGCGTGGAGGCGGCGAGCGTGGGCATCAACCTGCCGGCCGACTACTTCTTGTCCGAGGAATATATGCCGGCGGTGGACCAGCGCGTGCTCGTGTACCGTAAGCTCGCGGCGGCAGAGGACCTGGAGAGTATCGACGAGGTGCAGGAGGAGACCGAGGCCGCGCATGGCGAGCTGCCGTTGGCGGGACTCAACCTGTTCAACCGCGCGCGTATCCGCATTCGCGGCGAGCGTCTGGGGCTCGAGAGCGTCACACTCAGCGGCGGGCGCATTACCTTCCTGGGCGTCGACGTGCCCAAGAAGGTGGCCTTTGAGCTCAAGAATCGCTACGGCGCGGTGAACTTTCCCAAGAGCCGCAAGCTGTCGGTGCCCTACAAGGCGGGCGCCGGTGCGGGCAGCGGCCTGGGCCGCGGCCTCGATGCCAACGACGGCACCGGCCCGGTGGCAGCCGCGCTCATGCTGCTGCAACAGCTAGGTGCCAGCGACGATGATTAACAAGTAAGGGGCATGGTGGGACAATGTCCCACCACGCCGCTGGTTGACCTTCTGCCCGACCGAAAGGATGCCATGTTCGGGTACATCTATAAGAAAGACGCCGCCATTATTGCGGCTATTCTGGCCCTTTGCCTGCTCACGGGCACCTTCTTCGATTACCAAATCTCGAGTGCGCTGTTCAACTCGTCCAGCCTGTTCGGTCGCTTTGTCGAGGCTGCCGGCGAGCTGCCGTTTGAACTGACGGCGAGCATCGCGGGCGTCATGCTCGTGCGCGCGGTGCGCCCCGATTCCAGGGGGAGCAAATGGCTCGCCGTGCTCGGCATTCTCGTCAACGTCGGCCTGGCCGGCTACGAGATCATCTCGTCCCTGCGGGTTGGCGGCAAGCTCGTCGCGGTCCAGTTGGTACTGACATTTGTGCTGGTCATCGCCGCCAACCTCATCGTCTATCGCCTTACGCGCAAAACCTCGCCAGACGAGCTCACGCGCTGGGCGCTGATGGTGCTTGCCGTGTGGGTCGCTCAGGCCATCATCCTCAACGTCATTGTTAAGCCACTGTGGTCGCGCCCGCGCATGCGCGTGATCGAGATCACGCCGGGGCTCGAGTTTCAGCCGTGGTGGGTAATCGGCAATCCCGATAAGTGGAACTATATTGCGGCCGGCGTAATCAAGGATGGCTTTAAGTCGTTCGCGAGCGGGCACACCGCGCACGCGGCGATCGGCCTTATGCTCGCCGGGCTTCCCGCGGCGGCCTTTAAGGAAAAGCCGTCGCGCCGCCGCGTGGTCTTTTGGGCCGCGGCTGTGGTCGCGGCGCTCGTCGCCTTTGGCCGTATCGTGATCGGTGCACACTTTTTGACTG
>CABQHZ010000165.1 GCA_902464175.1 uncultured Collinsella sp.
CCTCGCCCTCGCTATACCACCATTCAAAGTTATCGATATCCATACGGGGCGCCCCCTTGGCCTCGCAAATAAACACTTGCTAGCCTTATACCCCCAGATGGCACGGGAGCTCGCCGGCACAGACAGGAAAAGCGTCACAACATTCGACGCTTTTCCTCGTTTTCGAGATTTTCATCAAATGTTGTGACGGTTTGGGCAGCAGCCACACCACGAATGTGACAAAGGAGCAGTCCCCTTGTCACATCTAGAGGGCGACGGGGATTTGGATGCAGCAGAAGTCCTCTTGGTGGGACTCGTCGTAGCTCGTGGTATCGAGGTAGCAAAAGTCGAAAGCGTTGCCGATGGGCTGGAGCGCGTGCTTGTCCATGCAGGCCACGACGGCGCGGATGCCCTCGGGCTCGTACGGCATGCCCCAGCGGCTCATGCACAGGTATGTGCCCTCGGGCAGCACTTCGATGCCGATCTCTGCCAGCTCGGCAGCATCGCTCGGCAGCATTTCCTCGGCACCGCGCGGCAGCACGGCAAAGGAGCCGGCGCCGGCAATAGGGTCGTCGGAATGCAGCGCCTCGCGACGCAGCATGGCACCCCAGCCGCGCATGGGGCGCGTGCCCGTCAACGTACGCATGCGCAGAATCGCCCGCATGAGCGTGGGGTGAAGCATCGAGCGGCCGCGCTCGATATCGCCCGGGAACTCCTCAAAGACCACGTAGCGGCGCTCAAACTGTTTGAGCTCCGGCTTGCCCTCGCGCTCGCGCCAGTAAACCGCCTCGTCGTAAAAGCTCAGACGCTCCTGCACACTCGCGCGCTCGGCTTTGAGCCCGGCGATCTGTTCATCGAGCGCCTGCACCCGCGAGCGCAGGTGATCGGTCATCTCGCCAATGTCGAACGTCGAGGTCAGGCGGTCGACCTCGTCGAGCTCGAGCCCCAGGTCGCGCAGCATGCAGATCAGACGCATGAGCGGGATCTGCGTAGGCGAATAGAAGCGGTAGCCTTTTTCGTTCACCACGGCGGGCTTAAACAGGCCGATCTTGTCGTAGTAGATGAGCGTTTGGCGCGAAACGTTAAACAAGCTCGCCATCTCGCTAATCGCATACATGCCCGTCTGCATAAGTCCTCCCGACACATCCTTTTAGCGCACAAAGCCCGCCGCCCACAGGGGCAGCGGGCTCAAACACTACTCGTATCCTACCCTAAAGACATCTATGACCAGCGCTTATAGTTTTTACATGACACGCCGACGGCCTCGAGCGCCTTGGCGGCGATGTGATGCACCGCGTCGTCGAGCGTGGCGGGGCCGTTGTAAAACGTGAGCATGGGCGGCATGAGCATGACGCCCGGTACGCGCGCCAGGCGCGCCATGTTGTCGACGTGAATGGCGCTGAAGGGCGTCTCGCGCACCATGAGCACCAGGCGGCGCTGCTCTTTCATCTGCACGTCGGCCGCGCGCAACAACAGGTTTTCGCTGTAGCCGCTCGCAATGCCGGCGAGCGTCTTCATGGAGCAGGGAGCCACGATCATACCGTCGACCGGATAGGTGCCGCTTGCGATGGCGGCGCCGATGTTCTTGTTGTCGTAGACCGCATCGGCATAGCACGCAAACTCGTCGAGCGTCATGCCGAGCTCCTGCTCGATGGTGATCTCTCCCCCGCGCGTGACGACAAGCGCCGACTCGGCACCGGCCTGACGCAGGCATTTGAGGCACTCAAGGCCCAGCGCGGCACCGCTGGCGCCAGACACGCCAACGACAATGCGACGGGGACGGACAGAAGACTCAGGCATGACAACTCCTTACTTAGTTACTCGGTAGGGTTACTTACTAGAAAGCGAGCTCCGCGGCCCACTTATCTGTATCGATCTCCATGAACTGCGAGCGGATGAAGTTCTTCTTGAGGTCGAACGGGACCGTGCAGTCGAAGATGGCCTTGCAGGCGATGCCATGCTCGCGAATCGAAGGATCGAACGCGGGGTCGTTGGACGGGTCGAGCACGTGGCAGTGGCAGCCGGGGATGGTGATGAGGTCCACGTCGGCCTGGAAGCGCGTGGTCATGGCCCACATCACGTCGCTCATGTCGAAGATGTCGACATCCTCGTCAACAAGGATGACGTGCTTGAGCTCGGAGAATGCCGAGAAGGCGAGCATGGCGGCGTTGCGCTGACGGCCCTCGTCATTTTTGCTCGACTTCTTGAACTGCATGATGGCAACGAACTTGCCGCCGCCGCAGGGGGCAGCGTGGACGTTGAGCAGGCGGCCCGGGATGGCGGTCTCGACCATCTTGTAGATGGAGGCCTCGGTGGGGATGCCGGCCATGGAAACGTGCTCGTGCGAAGGGCCGATGCAGCTCTCCATGATGGGATTGACGCGCGTGGTGACGGCGGTGATCTTGATCACCGGGCAGACCTTGGCGCCGCCGGTGTAGCCGGGGAACTCGGGCATGGCGTAGCCGTGGCCGTTGACGTCCTCGTTGATGGTCTCGTCGTGCATGAGGTAGCCCTCGAGCACGTACTCGGCATTGGCAATGCACTTCTGCGGAACGGTGACGCAGTCGGCAAGCTCGACGGCATGGCCGCGCAGGGCGCCGGCAATCTGCAGCTCGTTAAAGCCGAGCGGCGTGGTGGGAGCCTCAAAGCCGCAGCACATGTACACGGCGGGATCCAGGCCGATAGAGATGGAGATGGGCATGTCCTCACCGCGCTGGTAGTACTCGTCAAAGAAGGCGCCCAGGTGACGGCTGCCCGGGGTGATCCACATGGCGAGCTTATCCTTGTCGACGCAGGAGAAGCGGTGGATGGTCACGTCGGACTGAGTGCCGTCGGGGCTCGTGCCGTAGGCGAGGCCCATGGTGATGTAGGGACCGCCGTCGACGGGCGTGTTGGTGGGGGCGGGAACGATCTTGCGCAGGTCAAAGCCCTCGTCGGTCGCCTTGTACACGACCTCCTGACAGTCGACGTGTTTGCCCTCGGCGATCTGCTCGGGAGCGATCAGGTTCTCGAAGCGCTTGCCGATCTCGAGGCCCAGGTGCTCCTCGTCGAGGTCGAGCAGGGCGGCAACGCGCTTGCGGCTGGCAAGCATGCCAATGCAGACCTTGGCGTCGTCAAAGCCCTTGACGTTGTTGAAGACCATGGCCGGACCCTCTTTGGTCGGGCGCATGACGGTGCCGCCGGCGCCGACGTGACGGTAGACGCCCGAGACCTCGGCATCGGGATCGACCTGAGTGTCGGTCTCGAGCAGCTGGCCCGGCATCTCACGCAAAAAGTCGAGCGCGGAGCGCAGGTCGTGGATCTGGGAAGCATCGGTAGTGG
>CABQHZ010000166.1 GCA_902464175.1 uncultured Collinsella sp.
CCTGATCATCGCGCTGCGCAGCCACGAGGTGGGCGAGAAGGTCGAGATCACGCTCATGCGCGGCAAGGAAGAGAAGACGGTCACGGTTGAGCTGGGTTCCGATGAGGAGCTGCAGAATCAGCAGCAGGACGACAGCGCGACCGACACCGGCAACGGAAGCATCACCGATGAGCAACTGCGCCAGTACCTGGAGGAGCTGCTGGGCCAGCAGGGCCAGGGCCAGGGCTACTAACGAGCCATTTCGCACATACCGATGCCAGAGGGGCTGTCCCGCCAACGCAGGACAGCCCCTCTTTTCTTATTGACCCGTTGGGGACGGAGGAAAACGGATCATTTGGTTAGTCTTCGTCGCTGGGTAGACTTCCAAACGCCTCGATGTACTCTTCGTCCGACATCCAGTCGATGATGTCGCCAGGTTTGCAGTGAAGTGCCTCGCACATCGCGGTCAACGTCGAAAAGCGAATGCCCTTGAGCCGTCCCGTTTTAATGCGCGAAACGTTGACGGGCGAGATGCCGATAATGTCGGCAAGTTCTTGAGAGGACATTTTGCGATCCGCCATGACGCGATCGAGTCTCATGACGATTGGCATGCTGCCCTCCTTCTAAATAATGGCGTCAACGTCCGACTGCAAGAGCCGTCCGTACTCAAAGATAGCCGAAAGGGATAGCGCAAACAAAGCAAGGACCAACGTCCAAGCGTTAAAACCAAAGATTCCGATTACGCTCGTGCTGACGTCGTTGGGGAGTTGAGCGGTACACAGGCTGTCGAAGGCAATCGAGACAACTGAAGAAATGAGCAGCAGAAGTCCCACAATCAGAAGTCGCCGGCATTGTTTTCGCGTGAATATCGACTGAGTGCTGACGACGTCAAGGCAGAAACGCAGGTAGACGATCAGGCATACGACCGAAAGGGCAAGGACCAGAACGTCGCGAATGGTAAGCGTGGTAACGACGGTGCTTGGAATGGACTCACCGTTTATAAAAAGGGGAGCGGGTGCAAAGAGCATCCCCCTCGCCTCGTTGGCAACGCTGAACGCTGAGAAGGCCGCCATGATTGTTGCGACTGACAAAGTGGCGAGCAGCATTGCGCTGATAAAACGGCTTTGCTTAACTGTGCTTTCCATAATGAACCCCAAAAAGGCTGCGGCAATGCCGCAGCCAATCGTATTTCCTTAGCGTGGCTATTCGCTTTGCGTAATCGTGATGCTTGATGGCGTTATGAGAGCGGGCAGCTTCATTGGGTCGGAATCGCTGCTGGTGTTGACGGTGCAGGTTACGTCAACGTAGGCGCCTTCTTTGATGGCTCCGACTTCTGCCTTCTTACCATCCTGATCCTTAATGGGGATGGTTGAATCGATTTTGAAGTTGAGGTGCAGCGGTGCGGATTGAAATTGTTCGCTTGCGATCACGAAGCGACCTTCACTCGCTCCGCTGGCGGAAGGGTGATAGACAGCAACGACTTCGCCCCGCAAGGAAAGATCCTTCGAAAAGGGAATGTCCTTCCAGAAAAAGCCGAGCAAAGCGGCTGCTATAAGGACAAGGGGGACGAGGATGGTTAGGAAACGTTCGGACTGATTCTTCATTTCAATCACCTCACGTTGATAATACCAAAATATATTGCAAACACAATATAAAATATTAATTGCAATAGATTGAGTTACATAGATGAGCATATTGAGCCGCTCGACTATAGACAGGCTTGGGCAGTTAGTTCAGATTTGTATAAATCTGGGATGGCTTGGGATACGTTTTAAGCTGTTTTGGGATGGAGATGGGGCCCGAATGAGCATTTGGAAGGTAGGGCGGGGCGTTTGCATGGCCTCTGGAAGTCCAAATTAGTTTAAACGGGTGCATTTGTGCCCGATCTGGCTTGAGGAATTATACAAATCTGAACTAACTGTCCACCCCAGTCTGAGGGCTGCCGATTCGGTGCGGTTTGAGACCGCTATTCGGCCCCGTTGCGACCGGTGGTACTCTTGTATCCGTTTGAAATCGAGCGAAGGAGTGCCGCTATGGAGCAATCGAGCCTGTTTGGTGACGGCGTGGACATCGATGCCGAAACGCCCGCGAGCGCGGATGCCACCGCGCCGACCGATGCCCGTGCCCGGGCGGCGGCGCGCGCGGCCGAGCTGCGCCATGAGCTCGACTACCATGCCTACCGCTACTACATGCTCGATGCGCCCGAGATCACGGACGCCGCCTTCGACAAAATGCTCGTTGAGCTGCAGGAAATCGAGGCCACCTACCCCGACCTGGTGACGCCCGACAGCTATACCCAGCGCGTGGGCGGCTACGTGAGCGAGCAGTTTACGCCGGTCACGCATATGGCACGCATGTATTCCATGGACGATGCCATGGATCTGGACGAACTTGACGCGTGGCTTCAGCGCACCGAGGATGCGCTCGGCGCCGGTAGCGTCACCTATACCTGCGAGCTCAAGATCGACGGCTTGGGCGTGGCGCTTACCTACCAGAACGGCACCTTCGTGCGTGCGGCGACGCGTGGCGACGGCACTACGGGTGAGGACGTGTCGCTCAACGTGCGCACCATCAAGGACGTGCCCATGCACCTGTCCGAACCGGCGCTTGCCCACATGGGCGCCGACCGCGAGCGCGCCATCGAGGTCCGCGGCGAGGTCTACATGCCCAAGGGCAGCTTTGTTCGTCTGAACGATGAGGCCGATGCCGAGGGCCGCGACCCCTTCGCCAACCCGCGCAACGCCGCCGCAGGATCCCTGCGCCAAAAGGACCCCAAGGTCACGGCACGTCGCGACCTCGCTACCTTTATCTATGCCATCGCCGATACCGATCCGCTGCACGTCCACAGCCAGCGTGAGTTCCTCGATTGGCTGCGCAGCGCCGGCTTTAGCGTCAACCCCAACGTAGCCCGTTGTGCCACGCCAGCTGAGGTCCACGAGTTCTGCGCCCAGGCGCTCGAGCATCGCGGTGACCTGGACTACGACATCGACGGCGTGGTCGTAAAGGTCGACAGCTTCCAGCAGCAGCTCGACCTGGGCTTTACCGCCCGTGCGCCGCGCTGGGCCATCGCCTTTAAGTTTCCGCCCGAGGAAAAGCAGACCATCCTGCGTGAGATCCGCATCCAGGTGGGCCGCACCGGTGTGCTCACGCCGGTCGCCGAGTTCGATCCGGTGACGGTCGCCGGTTCCACTATCGCGCGCGCTACGCTGCACAACATCGACGAGATCCGCCGCAAAAACGTGCGCGAGGGCGACACCATCATCGTGCACAAGGCGGGCGACGTGAT
>CABQHZ010000167.1 GCA_902464175.1 uncultured Collinsella sp.
GCAAAGCATACGATAACCAGCGAAAACCACGTGGGTCGGTTAATGGGAGCGACCCACCGGGAGGCACAAGAAGGGAAGTTCCTATGAGCAATTGGCTTAAGCTCGAGGGCGATGTCTGCGCCGTGACCGGCGCGCTCGGCGGTATGGGCGTCGAGATTTGCCGCGAGTTCGCCCGCAACGGCGCCAACGTCGTCTTGCTCGACCTAGACGAGGAGAAGGTCAAGGCAGCAGCCGCCGACCTCGCCGCCGAGTTTGGTATCCACGCCGAGGGCTACAAGATGAACGCCACCGATGAGGCCGAGGTTCAGGCTGCCGTCGACGCCACCATCGCCAACTTCGGCCGCGTCGACGTTCTCGTCAACACCGCCGGCATCCTGCGCTTCGCCGCCATGGAGGACCTGCCGCTAAGCGACTGGGAGCAGGTGCTCAACGTCAACCTCACCGGCTACTTCATCACCTCGCAGCGCTTTGGTCGCGAGATGATCAAGGCCGGCCAGGGCCGCCTGGTGCACATCTCGACCGTTGCCAGCCACTCCCCCGAGACGTTCTCGGGCGTGTACAGCTCCACCAAGGCGGGCGTCAACATGATGTCCAAGATGCTCGCCGCCGAGTGGGGCCCCTACGGCGTCCGCTCCAACTGCGTCGAGCCCTGCTTTGTCAAGACACCCATGTCGGCAAGCTTTTACGCCGATCCCGAGGTCGAGAAGAGCCGCAGCCGCCTCATCGCCACGCGCCGCATCGGCGAGGTCAGCGATATCGCCAACGCCGTCATGTTCCTGGCGTCCAAGCGCTCGGACTTTACCACCGGCGACGCCATCAAGGTCGACGGCGGCTTCTCCAACATGATGGGCGACCTCACCGCCAAGCCCGGCGGCCGCCGCGCCTTTGCCGACAACTACCTCAAGAACAAGGGCGTCGAGCTCTGGTCCGATGAGTCCGGCGTCGCAAAGCCGACTGACCAGTAAACCAGCCCGGTAGAAAGGGGCGCGGGGCAAGCACCTCAGCGGCGTTTGCCCCTCCCCTCCCCCGTATCGATTAGAAAGAGTCCAATGGCTTCCACCAACTCCAACAAGGGTCGCGCCGTCGTGCTTTCCGCCGCGTGCGTCACCATGTTCTTCATCAGCTCCATCGCGCTGTATTCCGTTGTGAGCAAGAACCTGCTCGCCGTCTATCCCGAGTGGTCCAGCGCTCTTACCTGGGCTTTCCCGGTCTTCCAGACCATCATGGCCGTGACGGGCATCTTCGCCGGCCGCATCTCCGATAAGATCGGCCCGCGCAACGTCGTGATCGCCGCCGCCGTGTGCTACGGCGTGGGCTGGTTCATGTCCGGCACCGTCACCGAGCCGTGGCAGTTCTACCTGTGGTTCTCGCTCGTCGCCGCCATCGGCAACGGCCTGGGCTACAACCCCGCGCTCACCACCGGCCAAAAGTGGTTCATCGACAAAAAGGGCCTCGCCTCCGGCATCACCCTGGCCGCTTCGACCGCCGGCCCCGCCGTGCTGTCCCCGGTGCTCGCCTCGCTGCTCATCCCGAGCCTTGGCATCTTTGGCGCCCTTAAGGCACTCGGCGTCATCTTCTTTGTGACGATCGCCGCCTCCGCCCTGTTCCTGAAGGCCCCCGAGGCCGGTTGGCTGCCCGAGGGCTTCGAGGCCCCCAAGGGCGGCGCGCACGCCGGCACTTTCGGCGACCTCACCCCGGGCGAGATGGTCAAAACCCCGCGCTTCTGGGTCCTCATCGCCACCTTCGCCTTCGCCGCCACCGCGGGCACCCTGCTTGTGGGCAAGGTTGCCTCCATCGCCGCCGTCCAGCTCTTCGCCGACCCCACGAGTGCCGCAGCCGTCGCCCTCGGCGGCGTGGTCGTCTCCGTCAACACCTGCGCCAACCTGGTCGGTCGCCTGTCCTTCGGCCAGATCATCGACAAGCTCGGCGCCTACAAGTCGCTGCTCATCAGCCTTGTCGTCACCATCGTCGCGCTCGTCATCATGTCGATGAGCTTTACGCAGAGCATGTTCTTTGTGGCGCTCGCCCTGCTCGGCTTTAGCTTTGGCGCCCTGCTCGTCATCTACCCGCCGCTCACCGGTGGCGCCTTTGGCACCAGCAACATCGGCGTCAACTACGGCATCATGTTCCTGGGCTACGCCGCTTCCACCTGGATCAGCCAGCCCATCACCGCCGTGCTGTATCACGCCGAGGCCGGCAGCGCCGCCTACCAGCAGTCCTTCTACGGCGCCATTGTGATTGCCGCCATCGCCGTCGTGCTCACCGTCTACATGATGGTCTCCGACAGCAAGAAGAAGTCCGCCTAGTTTCGCTTGACGCGGCAAGGGCCGTCCTCTTGCCGCATTCCACCGGTCACCAGTATTAAGGAGTCGAAATGTCTGAGCTCAACCCCGTCCGCATTGCCGTTATCGGCGCCGGCGCCATGGGCCGCAACCACATCCGCTTTGTCACCGAGGAGCCCGAGGCCGAGCTCGTCGCCATCGCCGACGCCTTTG
Organism: uncultured Collinsella sp.; assembly: GCA_902464175.1. Lineage (GTDB taxonomy): Bacteria > Actinomycetota > Coriobacteriia > Coriobacteriales > Coriobacteriaceae > Collinsella. Next base: position 2,496 of record CABQHZ010000167.1, read on the forward strand.
AGGGCGCCCGCGCCACGGCCGAGACCGCCGGCGTGCCGTTTTACACCGATCCCGCCCAGATGATGGACGAGGTCAAGCCCGAGGCCGTCATCATCGCCACCCCCAACGACCTGCATCTGGGCGTTGCCCGCGAGGCCGTGAAGCGCAACATCGTGCCGCTGGTCGAAAAGCCAATCTCCAACGACCTCGAGGATGCCCAGGCCTTCGCCGCCGAGGCCGAGACCGCCGGCGTGCCCGTGCTCGTGGGTCAGCACCGTCGCCACAACCCCTTCGTCAACAAGGCCAAGGAGATCATCGAGTCCGGCGAACTGGGCAAGCTCACCGTGTCGAGCTTCCACTACATGATCTATAAGAATGACGAGTACTTCGATGTCGAGTGGCGCCGCAAGAAGGGTGCCGGCCCGATCCTGGTCAACCTGGTGCACGACGTCGACCTGCTCCGCTATCTGCTGGGTGAGCCCGTTGCCGTCCAGGGTATGCAGTCCAGTGCCGCCCGCGGTTTTGAGACCGAGGACTCCGCCGTGGTCAACGTCCGTTTTGCCGATGGCGCGCTTGCGAGCATGACCATCTCCGACGCCACCGCCAGCCCCTGGAACTGGGAGGCCACCGCTCGCGAGGACCCGCAGTACCGTCCCTTCGACGCCGACGCCTACTTTATCGGCGGAACCTTGGGCGCCCTTTCGCTGCCCCGCCTGCACCAGTTCTCCTACGACGGCGCCTCCAACTGGCACAAGCCGCTGCAGATGGAGATTCCGGCCGTCGACCCGGC
>CABQHZ010000168.1 GCA_902464175.1 uncultured Collinsella sp.
GTCCAGGCAGCCTTGGCCTCGGCGAGTTCAATCTCGGCAGCCTTCTGCTGCTCGGTGATCTCGGCGGCCTTGTTCATGTCGTCGCTCTCGGTGGCCTCCTGCGCGGCAGCCTTGAGCTCCTCGATGCGATGCTCGGCCTCGCGCACCGGTTCGGGCGCGCGATTCGCGGCGATGCGAGCGCGGGCACCGGCCTCGTCAATGAGGTCGATGGCCTTATCGGGCAGGAAGCGATCCTGAATGTAGCGGTTGGAGAGGTTCGCGGCGGCCTCGATGGCACCCTGCGTATAGCGCACATGGTGGTGCTCCTCGTAGCGCGGCTTGAGCGCGGTCAGGATCTTGACCGTGTCCTCGACGCTCGGCTCCTCGACATCGATGGTCTGGAAGCGACGCTCGAAGGCCGGGTCCTTGGTGAGGTACTTGCGGAATTCCTCGGCCGTGGTAGCGCCGATAATCTGGAAGGCACCGCGCGCGAGCACAGGCTTGAGCATGGAGCTCGCATCGATGGAGCCCTCGGCAGAACCGGCACCGATGATGGTGTGCATCTCGTCGATAAACAGGATGACGTCGTCGGCTTCGGTGGCCTCCTGGATCACGTTCTTGAGGCGCTCCTCAAACTCACCGCGATACTTGGCGCCCGCGACAAGACCCGGCAGGTCGAGCGTCCAGATGTTCTGGTTCATGAGGTTCTCGGGCACGTTGCCGGCTGCAATCTGCTGAGCCAGGCCCTCGACGATGGCCGTCTTGCCCACGCCGGGGTCGCCTAGAATAAGCGGATTGTTCTTGGTGCGGCGCGAAAGGATCTCCATCATGCGCTGGACTTCCTTTTCACGACCGATCACGGGGTCGAGCTCACCGTCGCGGGCCTTCTGCGTAAGGTTGGTCGCGAACTGCTTAAGTGTATCGGTACCGCTCCCCTTTTGCTGGGAGGCATCCGAGCCGCTAAAGAACGGCAGGCCCGTACCGGGACGCCCAGCACCGGCGCCAGCGAGCGGACGCTTCTTATCCTGGTCCTTGGCGGTGAGTTTCTCGATAGCCTTTTTGATGGAGGCGGACGACACACCCAGGCGCATGAGGATGTCCATGGCCATGCCGTTGCCCTCTTCGACGATGCCGATCAGCAAGTGCTCGGTCGACACGTAGGTCTGGTTGTTCTCACGCGCCACGCGGAATGAACGCTCCATCACGCTAATGACGAGCGGCGTAAAGGCGAGCTTGGCCGCCTCGGTCTCCTCACTGGGCTCGGGAACCGTGGTCTGGACCTCTTTAAGAGTATCCATGATGTCGTCGTAGGAGATATCGAGCGAACGCAGTGCCTCGGCGGCAATGCCCTCGTCCTCCTTGGCAAGCGCGAGCAGCAGATGCTCGGTGCCCACCTTATTTGAGTGAAGATCGAGCGCCTCCTGCTTGGCCATGGACATGACCTTGCGCGCACGATCGGTAAAACGGTCTAACATGCTAGTTCCTCTTAGACGAGCTAGTTTTTCAAACGCAAAGCGCCGCCCCGCGGCAGCGCTTTGGTCTCTTTACCCATATGGAGTATATGTTAACCGTTGGGACCTTTCCCACCTGTAGCCGCGCGACAACGTCTACAAAAAAGGAATCGCTCGGGTCCGTTTGGCGGTTTGGTTTTGAGTTGCTATCTAGCAGGCGGGCTCGATGTCCATACCCTCGGCAACGTCGCCGGCGGCATCGGCGGCGGGAGCGCCCGGCATGCGCACGAGCTCCATATGCTGCTCTTCAAAAACCGTACCCATGGGGAAGGCGCGACGGAAGACAAAACGGGCAACCGGGCCGGCAACCAGCAGGTTCCAGGGCAGAGCCATGACAAAGTTGCGCGGAATGTTGATGAGCCACATCATCGGCAGCATCTGCAGGTTTGCGAGCGGACCGCCGGGCATGTGGAACAGGCCCTCGCACGCACCGTAGAGCGACATGATGATGACCATGGGAACAACCATGCAGGAGCTGACGGCGAGCGTCATGGCAAGAGGAGAGCTCTTGCCCGGCGTGACCAGGAATTTAAAGGCGAAACCCTTGGCAAGGGGGCTGGCGACGAACCAGTCGCAGCACATGGCAAAAACGTAGGCAACGGGGAAGCCGAGCCACGCGGCGGCAACAACCTCGCCGTTGATGGCCCCATGCTGCAGGGCAACGTTGTAGATGCTCATCCAGAGCACCATGCAAAAGCACATGATAAAGGTGAACAGCAGGCTCTCTCGTTTGTTGATAGGCATAAAGGGCAGATTCCTCTCTGTGTTGCGCCGCGGCACTACGCAACAAAAACGGGCGGGCAAGATGGAGCCGTTGGGACTTCATCTCGCCCGCCCGTGGTACGTGCGTCTGCGACTACTTATGTGGTGAAACCAGCCTAGCACGAAAACCCCGCGCTTCGTAAGCGTTGAGTTTATGAAGATGCAGGGTACCAATAATCCCCCGACCCCATAAGTTGCGGTGGAATACGGACTGTTTTGACCCTTTAAGCAGCAATTCAGTCCCTATTTCACCGCAACTCATTTGGTGCAAAGCAACCTGTCCCCCTTGCACCAATTAGCTGGTGTGGCGCCAGCGAGGGTCGGTGAGCGTACGCGCCACACCCAGGCCAACGGGCAAAAACGCCACGATGAGCACTGCACGCACAAACCAGCCGAGCATATTGACCGTGTCGAAGGTGCACATGTAATACATCGAGCGATACAGGTACAAGCCCGGCACCATAATGACAATCGACGGCACCGTGAGGGCGATACGTGGGTAGGTGAGCTTGATTTCGGCTAAGCTCGCGAGCAGCCCCGATACCAACGCGCCGGTAAACGCAGCCGCCTCAGGAGGCATGCCCGCACTCAGACCCAGGAAGGGAAACAACGTCGGCGCATCGACGAGCGTAAGGCGCAAGGTATTAGACACGGCGCCGATGAGCCCTGCCGCCGCTGCCATCTTTACCGGACTGTTGAACATAACCGAGAAGCCAAATACACCGACGAAGCTCATCACCACACGCAAGAGTGTAAGAGCCAACGGTGAGAGCCCGAGCGGGGCAAAATCATCCGGTGCCAGCCCCACACACTCGGCAACCATCCAGCCCACAAGGGTCGCCATCACAATAATCGACACGGCATACGAAAGACGCTCAATGCCGCTTCGCATATCGAGCTTAGCGATGTCGAGGCCTGCCGTAATGAGGGGAAAGCCGGGAATCACAAAGAGCATGGCGCCGATATAGCCTTCTTGGTGCGACATTGCCCCCGGTA
>CABQHZ010000169.1 GCA_902464175.1 uncultured Collinsella sp.
TACGTCGGCGGCAGGCCGACGTTAACGGCAGCAGGCCATACGGTGTCATCGACGAGCACCAGGCCCTCATACACGCCATCGGCAGGCACCTGAATGCCGTCGGGAACCTGCAGGTTTGCCGTGGGAAAGCCCATGCCAGAACCCTCATGACGGCCGCGAACAACACCGCCACGCAGCATATACGGGCGGCCGAGCAACTCAGCAGCAAGCTCCACATGGCCCTGTCCCAGCTCATGACGAATGCGGGTGGCGCAAATGGCCTCACCGCCCTCGCAAAGCAGGTCGTGCCCGTATACGTCAACGCCGCGCTCGGCACCCCAGGTGCGCATCTCGGCAACACCAGAAGCACCGCCACGACCCAGCCTAAAATCGCTGCCAACGCGAATCGAACGAATGTCGACCACGCGTGACAGCAGTGCGAGAAAACCGACATGGTCGAGTGCCGCAACCTCAGGCGTAAAGGGAACGGCCACCACTGCATCGACCCCGGTCTGAGCCAAGGCATGTAGACGGTCGGCCGTCGTCATCAATTTTTGAGCGGGCGAAGGGCTCACCACAACGTCCGGGTCGGGATCGAAAGTGACCACGACCGCCTTGCAGCCATGGGCACGGGCATCACGGACAAGCGCCGCAATGAGCTCCTGATGTCCACGGTGCACACCATCGAACACGCCGATGGCAATCGATGCGGCACCCAAGTGCTCGCACTCATCAAACGCATCGGCAGTAACGATGCGAGCCTCGTCCGACTCGCCCGCGAAAAAGATACGCGCGAGCTCGCGAGCGGACAACATCATCGAACACCGCCGATTGCCTGCGGAAACACGTGCTCCATGACAAAGCGGCCACTCTCAATGCGGGCAAGCGCCTTGAGTCCCTCATCGAGCACCAACGCAAAAGGCGACTTCGAGGTATCGAAATCGGCAAGCGCGCGCTCAACGGGAATGCGTCGGCCGCAGAGCAGATCGTCGGCAAGATTGCCAGGCAAGTCAACACGCGTGGCGCCCAGGGCTGCAATGGGATCCAGGGCAAAGCCAGCCGCGGACTCGGGAGAAAGCTCCTCGACCGCATGACAAGCGCCAATGGAAACAACACCGGAGGCCGTGCGGCGCAGCGCGGAAATGTGCGCGGCGCTCTCGCAGGCGCGGCCCAAGTCGCGAGCGAGCGCACGGATATAGGTGCCCTTACTCACCGAGAACGCCACGGTCCACACACACGTATCACCTTCGCCGCCCACGGCGATCAGGTCGGCGGCATAGACCTCGACGGGACGCGGAGGTAGGTCCACCGCATTGCCCTCGCGAGCAGACTTGTAGGCGCGAACGCCATTGACCGAGATAGCCGAAAACGCCGGCGGCACCTGCATCTGCGGACCCAGCATGGCGGCCAGGCGCTCACGGGCATAGGCAGGATCGCGGAGCTCGTTGGCAACAGCCACCGTGCGGACTGCCTCGCCCTCCGCATCATCGGTATTGGTCTCGGCGCCAAACGAGATGTCGGCGACATAGCTTTTGGTATCGAGGGTTAGCATGCCCAGCAGACGGGTGGCCTGGCCAACACCCACCACCATGACACCCGATGCCATGGGGTCGAGCGTGCCGGCATGGCCGACGCGCCGCTCATGGAGGGCGCGCCGGCATTTCGAAACCACATCGTGGGACGTGCAGCCCACCGGCTTATCGACGGCGAGCAGCATATTCAGTTGAGAAGGCGTACGACGAGCCATGTACCATCCAAAAAGTTAAAGCTCGACGGTCACCGAAGCGGGATCCTCCCCCACCAGCTCGGCCAGCATGGGAAGTGCCACGGTAAGCGTCTCGAGAATCGTTCCGTTGTTGGAGAAACCGGCGGCAGCGGGATGTCCGCCTCCGCCAAATGCAGCAGCGATCTCGGACACGTTGAGGTCGCCCTTGGAGCGCAGGTTGCCGCGCACCTTGGTATCGCCCTCAATGCCCTTCAGGAACAGGCAGACCTCCACGCCCATCACCGAGCGCACCACGTCAACCAGGCCGTCGCACTCATCCGAGGTGACACCGCAAGCCTCAAGGTCACTCTGGTACGCGTAACTATACGCGACGCGCCCGTGGGCCACCGTCTTGATGCGGCCCATAACGATGGACTTGAGGTGCAAAAACTCAACGCGCATGCTCTGGTAGACCTCGAGTGCCACACGCGCCGGATCGGCACCGTGGGCAACCAGACGCGAGGCTGCATGGAACGCGGCGGCATCGGCGTTTTGGTACTGGAAACGGCCGGTATCGGTAACCAAGCCACACAGCAGGCAGGTCGCAACGCCATCACGTGCGACAATGCCGCAATTGTCCAAGAAGCGGTCGATGATCATGGCACAGGCTGCAGCTTCGACGCGCCTCAGGCTGAGCTCGGCAAACTCCTCGCGCGCCGGATGGTGATCGAAGCACACCACATGCTTGGAGCGACGAAGCACCTCGGCGGAATTATTGAGACGCTCGACGACCGGTACGTCCACCGAGATGAACAGGTCCGGATTGCCGGTATACGCAGATGCCGGTACCAGGCGATCGGAGCCTTCCATAAAGCGGTAGATGCGCGGAACCGGGTCATCATCTGCCAGCAGCAGGGCAATGTCCTTGTTGGGGAAAAACTTCATAAGCGAGAGGCCCAGACCCAGCACGGAGCCCAGGGCGTCGCCATCGGGAGAAGTGTGTCCCGAAATCGCAATGGAGGACGCACCCTCGATGAGCTCGAGGATGCGTCGCTGAATATCTGCAGACTCGCACGAGGCGAGGTCGGCGGAATTAGTCATCTAAAGCTGCCTCCTGGGCGGCATCCGCTATCGGATAGCCGTCCTCGTCCTTTTCGATCGCAAGCGTGGCGGGAACGTTTTCCAGCGCACGCGTGATGCGCTCGGCCTCATCGGTCGAACGATCGATGCGAAAATCGAGCTCGGGCGTGACACGCCAATCGAGCGAGCGAGCCAACAGGCTGCGAATACGGCCCTTGGCGCTTGCGAGCGCCTCCATGACCTCGTCGTAGCGGCTCGCATCGCACGACACGAACACACGCGCGAACGAACGGTCCACCGCGACCTCGACCGCGGTCAAAGTAACCAGGTCGAGACGCGGATCGGAAACCTCAAAGAGCAGGATATAACCAAGCTTCTCGCGAAGCTGCTCGCCCAGACGGCGGGTTGCCTGCGTTTGCTTCATAGCGCTACCCCCTACTCGGTACGGGCAACCTGGTCGATGCGGTA
>CABQHZ010000170.1 GCA_902464175.1 uncultured Collinsella sp.
TGGCCTTCCTGATCATCCCGCTGATGGAGATCTACAAGGCGATCATGCGCGCGGTTGAGAAGGAGTAGCGCACTCGTCCGGGCCCGCCCCACGCCCTTTCTCCCTCACTGGTCCTCGCGCTTCGCGCTGCGGGATCGTTCGGGAGAAAGGGCTTCCGGGGCGGGCCCTGCGGTATCCTTGCTGGCTTTTCTCCCGCGCGGATGATAAAGGGCTGAGGGAAAGTTTGCGAGCCGATCGAGCGTTTGCTCGACCGGCTCTTTTTGATTTAGGGCTTTGCCCGGCCAGCTCTTTTTGATTTAAAATACCTGCTCAGTTGTGATTTATGGTGCTGGGAGGCGCTTGTGGGCAAGGCTAAGGCTAAAGCGAAGAAAAAGACGACGGGGGCGCGGGCTAAGCGCGATCGTCGTCGGAAGCTCGCGACCGAGGCTCCCGCATCTGCTGAGGAGCTGCTGGCAAGCGTGCCGGGACTCGACGCGCTGCAGGACGTTCCGGCGTTTGATGACCTGCCGGTCGATGAAGCTCAGCAGACTGCCTTTGATGATTTCTGCGCACATGCCGAGGAGCCCGAGCAGATGCAGCTTGGCGCCGTGGTGCGCTTGGATCGCGGGTTTCCGCTGGTGGCGACTGCCGACGATACCTTCCGCGCCGAGCATGCCGTGGGGTTTGCCAAGTCGCGCGGTGAGGACGAGGTCCTGCTGCCTGCCGTGGGCGATCGTGTGGCGGTGCGCCGCGCTCCCGGGCACGATATGGGCGTGATTGAGTGCGTGCTGCCGCGCCGTACGAGCTTTGAGCGTTGGCGCGGCCGTGCCCGCGGAGAGCGCCAGGTGCTCTGCTCCAACGTGGATAGCGTGCTAATCGTGCAGGCGCTCGGTGCCGGCGAGGTGCTGCTCGACCGTGTGGCGCGCTCGCTGGTGTTGGCGCTCGACTGCGATGCCGAACCGGTGGTGGTGCTCACCAAAGCTGACCGTTGCGATGCCGAGGAGCTCGAGCGCGATCTGGACCGCGTGCGCCGCCTGGTGGGTCCGGACGTGCGCGTGATCGTGACGTCCTCTGCCGAGGGCCGCGGCCTGGACGAGGTCCGTGCCTGCGTGCCCGCCGGGAGCTGCGCCATGATTCTGGGCGAGTCGGGTGCCGGCAAGTCGACGCTGCTCAATGCACTGCTGGGCCACGATACGTTGGCGACCGGCGGTGTGCGCGAACGCGACGACCAGGGCCGTCACACTACCGTCGCGCGCGTGATGGTGACGCTGCCGGGCGACGCCGGCGTGATCGCCGATGCCCCGGGTCTGCGCAGTTTGCCGCTCGTGGGTCACGAGCGGGGTCTGGCCCGCGCCTTCCCCGAGATTGTCGAGGCATCGCGCGCGTGCCGGTTTGGCGATTGCACGCATACCCATGAGCCGGGTTGCGCCGTTCGCGAGGCCGAGGACGCCGGGCAGATCGACAGCCTGCGTCTGGAAACGTTCCAAAACTTGGCGTCATCCATGCGCGTGAGCGCTCAAATGCTCGATCCCGATGTCCATCTGTAATTGATTTTTCCTATGACAGCCGTCTCCCAACTGTTCGGGAGACGGCTTTTTGCTGCGGAAAAGTCTCGAAACATGCAGTTTGCTGACGTGCCGACCAAAACCTTGCCACGAGCTTGACGGGCTGGTCGGCTTTTGGTCAGCGATTGGTTTGACATCGAAAACCAAGATCGCGATTGCGCCGCTTTGCACTCTGACCGCCCAGACAATGGTGGTACGGGCATTCGCCCGGCACTGCCATGAGAGGAGCGGCCGTGAACAAGAGCAAGCGCATCGCCATCAGTCTGGTCGCGGGCGTGCTCGCTGCTCTGCTCTGCATGGTTTACGGTTCATCGATCCGCTCGCAAGCCGAACAGGTCCAGGCTGAGACCTTGGCCAAGTACGGTGGCGATCGCGTCGAGGTATGCGTCGCGGCGCGCGATATCGATGTGGGCGAGACCCTCGATGAGACCAATGTCATAACCCAGGAATGGCTGACGAGCCTGCTGCCGCGTGACACGGCGACCGAGCTGCGCCAGGTGCGCGGCGACGTGACGACTTCGCGTATTCCCAAAAACGCCGTGATCTGCAATGTCTACACCAAGGCCGAGAGCCACAAGCTCGAGGTGCCTAAGGGCAAGGTTGCCGTTTCGGTGGCGGTCGATGCCGAGCACTCGGTCGGCGGTGCTACGGGCGTGGGCAGCTACGTGGATGTGTATGTGCAAAAAGACGGCGTAACCGATCGACTGTGCGGCGCGCACGTGATCGATACCAGTGAGGATTCCGGTGCCACGCGCGAGGGCAAGATCGAATGGGTGACGCTGGCGGCTGACCCCGAAGACGTCAAGGAACTGCTGGGAGCTTCGGGCAAGGGAACGGTCAGCTTGACGATTCCCGCCACGGCGCGCGGCAAAAAGAGCGGAGGCGACGAGTGATGAAGGCGATCTGGCTTGCGTGCTGCGCGTGCGGCGATTACGGACTGTTGCAGCGGGAAGTCGAGGGCCGTGATGTGGGTGCACAGGTGCTTCGCGTGGGTGACCTGGACGGGCTGGTTTCCATGGCGCGGGCGTTTCCGTCACGCCGCGGGGCTGCCATCATCGCGGCGTCTCTGTTTGATACCGAAGATGTGCGCAAGACTGTTGCGCGCCTGACGGCCGAAGGCCGCGTGAGTCGCGTGGTCGTGTTGATAGAAGCGCTCGATCCGTCGGATATCGAGGGGCTGTTTCGCGCGGGGGCGACCGAGGTCATCGCTGCACACAGTATATGCGGCAACGGGCGCGCGGGCGAGGGAGCGGTTGATTCCGATCGGCGCATGACGATTGAGCCCGATGCTTTTGTTGATAGGGAACCCGGGGCGCCTCGCGCTACAAGAGGCCCGCGTGTTGATGATTATGGAAAAGCGGAAGCCGAGCATGGTCGGCGCCCCCGGAACCCCCTTGTATGCGATGACGCTGGAGGGCCGGTGCCGTATGGCGATGACGTTCTGGCTGAAGATATGGGATACGTGCACGGCGTAAATCTGGCCGATGAGCTCGACGAGGTCGAGGGTTTTGCCGGGGCTGGCGAGCCGTGTGCCGCTGCGTCTTTGGCTTCGGAACCGCAGCCCGGGCTGCCTGCCATGCCGGCTTGGGCTCAGCACGTGACCGCGGCGGGGGAGACGGGGATGTTATCGCCCGCGTCCGTGTCGCCGGTTCCTGC
>CABQHZ010000171.1 GCA_902464175.1 uncultured Collinsella sp.
TGGGCCTCATCGTCGCCGTCAACTGCCTCAAGGAGTTCTTCGGCAAGGAGGCCGGCTCCATGCCCGACGAGGAACCCGAGTGGTCCGAGATGGGCAAGGCCGAGTACGGTCGCGCCGCTGCCGCTGAAGCTCCTGCCGACGCCGAGGCCGCCAAGGCCTAGTCGGTCGGACGGGTTGAATCTCCCATCTATTTGACTCGGAAAGACCGGGTCCGCAATCAAGCGGACCCGGTCTTTTTTTCTTGTGAGAACAGGTGGTGCAAGGGCGTTCTCGCAGATGTTTTGCGTGGATAGGCTCGTGCGTTGTACCATATGGACGTATATGTGTGCATATGAAAGGGGCCCCGTGGCCAAGACGGTATATTCCGATAATCAAAACAATGTCGATGCTCTGGCTGAGCGCCTGAGCAGCCAGACGTCGCTTTCTGCTGAGCGTGCCAAGCTGGTTGCCTACGACCTGCTTTGCCGCAAGGCGCTCAAGATTAAGTCGAGTGCGCTGGCGCAGATTTTCCGCTCCGTCGATAAGGAATGCGACACCAAGGCGATGCGCGATGAGCTTATCGAGGCAAATATCGTGACCAAGATCGAGGGTAGCGGCATTAACGGGCGCCCGGCGTTCTATACCATCAATGCTGAGATCCGCGATGCCCAGGAGCAGCCTGCCGAGTCCGTCGAAGATTTTGTCGTCGAGGATTCCGCTGACGCGCCTGCTGTGGAAGAAGTTACTCCGCGTGAGCATGTCGATACCGATGAGCTGCTCGATGAGAACGTCGTGCGCGCCTTTACGGCCAAGGCAGGACGCGGCGGTTTTGGTAGGGGTGGCAAGCGCGATGCGCAGCGCCGCGCCCAGCAGGAGCGCTTCCGTCGCGCCGTTGCTCAAAAGGGTGAGACGGATGCCGAGGCTGTTGAGAACGAGGTTGCTGCCGAGTCGCAGAAGCCCGCGAAGGAGCAAAAGCCCGTGGAAGCCCAAGAGCCCAAGCGTCGTCGCGGTGCTCACTTTAAGGCTGCGCAGCAGGATGTCGCGCGTGAGGTTGAAGAGCCTTCCGAGGTTGCAGACGATGTTGAGGAGTCTGCCAAGAGGGCTCCGGGTTCGTGCCGTCCCGGCCGCGGTTTTGCGGGACGCGCGTATCCCGTAAAGCGTCAGGAGAAGGGCGAGCCGGCTTCGACCGCTCAGGTCGAGAAGGCCGAACAAACCGAGAAAACTGTTGAGCCGGCGACTCGCGAGCAGAAGCCTGTTGAGCCGCAGCTTGAGGTTGATGCCGAGGCCAAGGGCCAGCAGCCTACTGATGAGCGGACGGAGCAGAGCGCGTCGAGCAAGCCTCGCCGCCGTCGCCATCGTGGGGGCCGCAGTTCCCATGCCGAGACTGCAACCGAGAAGACCACGCCGCAGGACGAGGATGCGACTGCCGAGGTTTCTTTGGGGCAGCCTAAGCGCCAGCCGGCGAAGGAGAGCAAGTCCGATCGTCCTCAGAAGCAGGCGTCTATGCCGAAGCGCGAGCGCAATTCCCAAGGCGATTCTAAGCGCAAGCCTCAGAAGAAGCCGGAGTCTGCCGCAGCAGATACTGCTGCCCAGCGGTCTGAGTCGACCGTCCACGGCGAGGTATCGGCGTTTGCCCTTGCCCGCGTTTTGGGCAGGCAGCTGCTCAAAGTTGTCCCTACGCCTACGGCGCTCTCTAAGATCAAGGAGCAGCAGACTCAAATTGTTAAGGTTGAGGGCAAGGACGGCAAAAAGGCGCCGCAGCGCACCCAGCACAACGAGATGTCCAACCGCAAGATTGCCGAGGAAATCGCAATCATCCAGGCTTGGATCGAGCAAAATCGAGGTGCCGATACGCCGGTTGCCTCGCGCCGCCAGCGTGCCTACCAGATTTTTAACGACGAGAAGGCTTTTGACGGCAAGCACGGCGAGCGCCTAATTCGGCGTATGACCGAAAAGGGCATCAGCATGCAGGCGATTAAGGTCGCCCCCAACCGCCCCGTGCACTTTACGGGTTTCTTTACGCTGGGCGCCGACAAGCCGTTCATTATGGTTGAGAACCTGGATACCTACGACGAGATCGTCAAGCTGCTGCGTGGCCGCAAGCACGCCAGGCTCTTTGGCATCAAGGTGGGCGGCGTGATTTTTGGCGGCGGATGCAAGGCGAGCGTCTCGCATGCCCTGGACGATTATCTGGCCGAGATTGGCTATCGCTTTAACTACGTCTACTACGTGGGCGATATCGACCGCGAGGGCGCGCGCATCGTCGAGCAGGCTCGCAATGCCAATGTGGTTGAGATTCGCCTGCATGCCGGCATGTACCGCGCCATGCTCGCCGAGCACAAGCGTCGCGTGAAGGCCGGCGGAGAGTGCGAGCCCGCGGCTGCCAACCAGGGCGTGCCGCAGAACTTGGCGGCGACGATTAAGGATCTGCCCATGGTCACGCGTGTGCAGTTCCGCAACGTGCTACGTGAAGGCGGGCGCATTCCGCAGGAGATTCTGATGACCGCCGACTATCGGGATGGCGACTCGGGAAGCTTCGACCGCATGCTGAACAACTAAATTCCGCCGGCCCCGGGAGAGCGGGGACACCGGCTTAGGTTTCCTGCTCTACAGTCCTGCTCACGACGGAGGCCACATTAAGTGGCCTCCTGTTCGTGCGGAACTCGCGATAAACCTAAGCCGGTGTCCCCGCTCTCCCGGGGCCTGTCGTGGCTTGGTTGTTGCATGCGGCTCGCTTTTCGGAACTGGGCTGATAGGCGTGCCTCAAAAAATCTACCCCAGTCGCTGTGTAGGGTGTCTATAAAGAGCCGTGGCCAAAAAACATCAAATATGAGCACTGATATTCTTTTAGTAGCAGTAATTTTGACCACATTTAAGGTGATTTGACGTGTCGATCGAGCAGATAAGCTGCCGTATCTCCTCAAGTGTTCATTAAAGGAAGACCTTGATGCGAATAAATCTCATTAAAATATTCTTTTATTAACGAAAATAATGTAGCTACAACGGTAACAGTACTCATATTTGCCGTTTTTTGGCCACAGTCCTTCGGAGGGTCCTCGAAAATAGTCCCGAGCCGGCACTTTAGGAACGTCCCCAAGTGCCGACACCGCGTCTGCCTGCGGCGGCCGCGCGCCGCTGCGTCGCTTCGCTCCTTGCGTGCTGCGCTGGAAAACGCTTCGCGTTTCC
>CABQHZ010000172.1 GCA_902464175.1 uncultured Collinsella sp.
GTGCGCGGGCCGTTGGCCTTGGCCTTTTTGGAACGGTCGCGGCCCAGCTCGGCCTCGATCTTCATGAGCTCGTCGAGCAGCACCAGCGGCGCCAGCTCGGTCTTAATCTCGATGACGGCGTTGGCAAACGCGTCCTGGCGCATCTCGTAGGCCGGCTCGCTCTCGTAGATCTTGGAGGAGTTGGACACGCAGGTGAGTGGAATCTCGGCGATCATGTCGCGTGCGGCGCGGATGTTGTCACAGCGGTGCCCCAGGTTGGAGCCCACGGCGACAAACGCGCGGCGCGGCTGCGGCTTGGCAACCGCCCAGTAGCCGTTCAGGAACTGCGCAAAACCCGCGGCGTCGTGCACGCGCACGATGTTGGCACCGGCCTGGATGGCGCCCAGGCACACGCCAAACGTGGCGGCATCGCGCGCGGCGGCATCGGTCACGCCCGAGACGGCGCCCACAAAGCGCTTGCGCGACACGGCGCACATGAGCGGATAGCCCAGCGACGCCATCTTGGCGGTCTCGCGCTGGATGACGATGTCTTCGTTGGCCGTCTTGCCAAAGCCCGGGCCGGGATCGATGCAGATACGGTCGCGCGACACGCCGGCATGGATGAGCGCGCGGGCCTGGTCGGACAGAAAGCCCATGACGCGGCGCATGATGGGCGCCGAATCGGGCAGGGTGAAGCGGCGGAGCTGCGAGGTGGGCACGTAGGCTTCCTCGCGGCGGGCGCTGCGGCGCATCATGGCGGCCAGGCGGTCATTGGGCTCCGATGCGGCCTCGGTGGCTGCGGGCGCGGCCTCGGGCGCGGGCGCGGCGGTCTCGGCGGCAGCAGCCTGCTCGGCGGCAGGCGTCTCCTGCCCCAGCTCGGTTGCAGGCTCAGACGTGGGCTCCGGTTCACCAAACGGCAACGAGGGCTGCACCACACCGCCCGGAAGCTTGGTCTCCGGCTTAGGCTCGCCCAGCAACTTGCCGCGACGGCGGCGAGCCGGCTTCTCGGCCTCACGCGCGGCCTCGGCAGCCGCCTCGCGCGCCTTCTCGGCAACAAACGCCGCTGCCGAGGTATCGAGCTGCACCGTTGCGTGCGTGCGGGTAGGCGCGACGACCTCGCCGGCATGCATCACGATGACGCCGCAGGTGCTCGTCTTAACAAACTCGACCATCTTGGGGTCGGTGAAGCCGGTCACGTCGTTGACGATCGAGGCGCCGCAGCGCACGGCCGCCTTGGCAACCGCCACATGACGGGTGTCGATCGAGACGATGGCGCCCTCCTTGGCCAGCGCGCGCACCACGGGCAGCACGCGGCGAGCCTCCTCGTCGGGATTGACCGGGGTAAAACCAGGGCGCGTGGACTCGCCGCCTACGTCGATGATGTCGGCGCCGGCGTCGAGCATCGCCAGGCCATACTCGATCGCGGCGTCCGGGTCGAAGTGCTCCCCGCCATCGCTAAACGAATCGGGCGTCACGTTGAGGACGCCCATGATGCGCGGACGGTCAAAGCTGAGCTCATACTTTCCGCACCGCCATGTCTTGCTGTCGTTCGCCATGAACATCCTCCTAAAATGCCCACGCCGCCGCGCTCGGGCGCTGGCGGCGTGGTCGCTTTGCACTCAGTCTTTCTATTGTATCCGCGCGCGCGGGCTAGAACGCAAACGCGGCCGCGATGTCGCAAGAAATCAGCAGGTCGGCATTTGCATCCTGATCGGTGGGAGCAAGATTGCATATGGCCAGCGTATCGCCGGTAAAGTAGCGTGTAAGGCCCGCCGCCGGATACACCACGAGCGAGGTCCCACCCACAATGAGGGCATCGGCCGCGGCGATGGCGGCAACGGCACCGGTCAACACATGCTCGTTGAGCGGCTCCTCGTAGAGCACCACATCGGGCTTGATGCGACCACCGCACGCGGGGCACACGGGCACGCCCGCGGCGTCCACGTGCTCGCGCGAGCAAATCCACTCGACGCTATAGACCGCTCCGCACGACTGGCAAATGTTGCGATGGACCGATCCGTGCAACTCGAACACGCGCTGCGAGCCCGCCATCTGATGCAAGCCGTCGATGTTTTGCGTCACCACGGCATCAAGCTTGCCGACGCGCTCCAGCTCGGCCAGCTTGGTGTGGCAGCGGTTGGGCTTAGCGTTAAGCGCGATCATCTTGGTTCGATAAAAGTCGAAGAACTCCGCCGGATGTGTCTCGTAAAAGCTGTGCGACAGCATGGTCTCGGGCGGATAGACAAACTGCTGGTGATACAGGCCGTCCACGCTGCGGAAATCGGGAATGCCGCTTGCCGTGGAAACGCCCGCGCCGCCAAAGAAGACCACGTGGCTATGGGTTTCGAACAGCTCCGCCAGCGCGGCGGAGGCCTGCTTGGGATCCGTTATTGCCTGCGTCATATATGTCCTCCGTCCGTGTCTCCGGGACGGCGGCGTTCGCACTATCGCTCGCGGACTCCGCCCCGCTCTTGTTGCGCTAATCTTAAGCCTGCCAACCCCGTCGAAAGGACACCATGCCTCAGACTTACACTTTCGCCTCGTGGAACGTCAACGGCCTGCGCGCCGTGCTCAAAAAGGACCCGAGCTTTATCCAGATCGCGCAGGAACTCGATGTCGATGTCCTAGCGCTGCAAGAAACTAAACTGCAAGAAGGCCAGGTGCAGGTCGACCTGCCCGGCTATCACCAAACCTGGAGCTACGCCGAGCGCAAGGGCTACTCGGGCACCGCGGTCTTTAGCCGCCAGGAACCGCTGCGCGTGCTGCGCGCCGATGCACTGCTGCCCTACGCCGGTGAAGGCGAGGCAGCCGAGCTCGTTGCCCAAGCCGCGACCGAGGGTCGTGTCTGCGCGCTCGAGTTCGACAAGTTTTGGTTCGTGGACGTCTATACGCCCAACGCCCAAAACGAGCTCGCGCGCATCGATGTGCGCATGGCTTGGGACGATGCCTACCGCGGTTTTTTGAGCGCGCTTGAGCGCGAAACCGGCAAGCCCGTCGTAACCTGCGGCGACTTTAACGTGGCTCACGAGGAGATCGACCTTAAGAACCCCAAGTCCAACCGCGGCAACGCAGGCTTTTCGGACGAGGAGCGCGGCAAGTTTACCGAGCTGCTCGACGCCGGTTTTACCGACACTTGGCGCGCAGCCAATCCGGACGTCGAGGGCGTCTACAGCTGGTGGAGC
>CABQHZ010000173.1 GCA_902464175.1 uncultured Collinsella sp.
ACCTTGACTCTACAATCGTTGTAGGGTTTTCACTACACTGGTACGTAAATGAACCAAGCCAGAAAGTGCCCGCCCATGGAACACGACCTCACACGCGGCAATGTCCTCAAGACCATCGCGGTCTTCGCCCTGCCCTATATGCTCTCGTACTTTTTGCAGATGCTCTACGGCATGGCCGACCTGTACTTTATCGGGCAGTTTAGCGGCGCCGCCGGCATCACCGCCGTGGGCAATGGCGCGCAGACGCTCTATATCATTACCGTGACGCTCGTGGGCCTGGCCATGGGAACAACGGTCATCGTCGGCCACGCCGTGGGCTCGCGCCGCTTTGACCGTGCCGAGGCAGCCATCGGCAACACCATCACGCTCTTTATGGGCGTCTCGATGGTGCTGGCCGCGCTCTTGCTCGCGCTGTGCCCGCAAATCGTAGCGCTCATCGGCACGCCGGCCGAAGCCGTCGAAGGCACTGCCGCCTACCTGCGCATCTGCTTTATCGGCATACCGTGCATCGCCGCATACAACATCCTCTCGGCCATCTTTCGCGGCCTGGGCGATTCGCGCTCGCCCATGTACGTGATCGGCGTGGCGTGCATCATTAATATCGCGCTTGATTTTCTGTTTATCGGTCACATGGGACTCGGCCCCGTGGGCGCGGCTCTCGGCACGGTCATCGCGCAGACGGCGAGCGTAGCCCTCGCGCTCGTGTGGCTCAAGAGCCGTCGCACGAACATCCACGTTAAGCGTAGCGACCTGCGCCCCCAGCCCGAGGTGCTCGGTAGCATCCTTAAGATCGGCGTGCCCGTGGCCGTACAGGACGGCTGCATTCAGGTAGCGTTTATGTTCATCACCGTTATCGCCAACCACCGCGGGCTGGTCGACGCCGCCGCCGTGGGCCTGGTCGAGAAGATGATCAGCTTTTTGTTCATTGTGCCGAGTTCCATGGGCGCTACCGTCAGCGCACTCACGGCGCAAAACGCCGGCGCGGGCAAGGGCGACCGCGCGCGTCAGGTACTCAAGGACGCCATGACGATCTCGGTGGTGTACGGCTGCCTGATCACGGTGCTGATGTGGCTGGTGGCACCGGCGTTTATCGGCTTTTTTGCCAAGGACCCCGCGGTGGTCGCCGCCGGTACTGGCTATATGCACAGTTATATTTTCGACGCGATTTTTGCCGGCATCCACATTTGCTTTAGCGGCTTTTTCGCTGCATACGGCAAGAGCTACATCGGCTTTGCGCACAACGTGCTGGCCGTGGCGCTCATTCGCGTGCCCGGCGCCTGGCTGCTGTCGAATGCCTATTCTGACACGCTGTTCCCCATGGGCATCGCCTCGCCGTGCGGGTCAATTCTGTCGGCGGTCATCTGCGTGATTGCATTTACCGTGCTCAACCGCCGCGGAACTTTTGACAAGCTGGTGGCGTAGCGGGGCGACGCAGGCCTAGCGCCTCTCCCCTGCTTTTTACTGAAGGGAGCGGTCCTGTGACCGACACATCCAGCGAACATACCGATGGCCTGCTCCGCATTGGCGAGGTCGCGCGCCTGTTTAACCTGAGCGTTGGCACGCTGCGGCACTACGAGCAGATGGGCTTGCTGGAGCCGGCGTATGTCGATGCGGCAAGTGGTTACCGCTACTACGGCGCGCGGCAGCTTTCTACCCTCAACACCATCAGCCACCTGCGTGTTCTCGATTTACCGTTGGATCAGATTCGCGAATTTGTGACCACGCGCGACGTGGACCTCATGCAGCGCCAACTCGCCCAGCAGCAGGAGCTTATCGAACGTAAACGCCGTGAGCTGGAACGCGTCTCACGCAAGATCGACAACCGGCTTGCCTTGTTGCGAGGCGCATTGGATGCTGAGCTCGATACCATCTACGAGGTCAACGCGCCCGAACTTCGTTGCGCCGTGCTGCGCGAACGCGTCAACCCCACCGATGCCTATGCGCTGGAGTGGCAGATTCGCCAGCTGCAAAAAGGACAGCACGAGACCTTCGTCTTCCTTGGCAATCTGGGTGTGGGCATCGCGCCCGAGCGCATTGCCGCCGGCGACTTTGATGGCTACGACGAGGTCTTTCTGCTGCTCGATGACACGGATGACTACCTGGGAGACGTCGAGGTTCGGCCCGCCGCGCGGTGCCTGACCGTCAGCTTCCGTGGCACGCACGGGCAGGCAGCCCCGCGCTATGAGCGCTTACTCGATTACATGCACGAGCATGGGCTGGCCCCCGCCGGTCCCTCACGCGAGATCGCCCTCATCGACGACATCATCAGCGACGACCCGGCGACCTACGTAACGCAGATCACAGTGCCTGTGTCACTAGACTAAGCGGAGCTTCAACTCCAGCTCAGCCAACGCCTCAAATGCATCGCGGGACATTCCTGCTGCGCGCTCGCGCTCGGCAACACGAATTCGCGCCATCAGGTGCTCTTTTGCCTGCGTTTGGGAGCGCCTCGTACGCCCCTCCGCCTGCGAGTAATTGTGGTTCTCGATATCCATTACGCCTGGGGCACCTCACCGGTAGCGAGGATCTGCTCGAGCGCGTCCTCATCCAGCACGGGCACACCCAGCTGCTCGGCCTTGGTGAGCTTGGAGCCTGCCTTGGGGCCGGCGACTAGGTAGCTCGTCTTCTTCGATACACTGCCCGAAACCTTGGCGCCGAGCACCTTGAGCGCGGCACCTGCCTCATCGCGCGTGCGGTTGACGAGCGTACCGGTCAGTACAAACGTCAAGCCCGCGAGCGGCTGCGCGTCGGCGAGCTCGCCTGCTACGCCGGCATCGACTGCAGCCTGCGCATGTGCGGCGCCCAGGTCGACTTCGAGCGACAAGCCCGCCTGACGCAGACGCTCCAGTACGGCGAGGTTCTCGGGTACAGCCAGGAACTGCTTGACGCTCGCCGCGATCTTGGGACCGATGCCCTCGCACTCGGCGATGTCCTCCTCACTCGCCAGGATGAGCTTGTCAATCGACAGGAATCGCTCGGCAATGACCTCACCCACGCTCTTGCCCACATGGCGGATACCCAGGGCAAACAGCACGCGACCGAGCGGCTGGCTCTTAGACTTGTTGAGCTCGGCGATGATTTTCTCGGCCGTCTTGAGGCCCACCGGAATGGGGTCGCCCTTCTTGACGCCCTTTTTGCT
>CABQHZ010000174.1 GCA_902464175.1 uncultured Collinsella sp.
GGCATGACCAGAAGGTCTATGCCTTGCCTTTTTCATGCCAACTTGTTCGCCCTGGGCGGCGCTCGCTGGCGTTGCCAAAACATCGGCGTTGCCTTGATTCAAACCTACCAAAAGGGGACAGGTTTATTTGGTCGGTTTTATCTGGACAAACGTGGTCGTCTATCGCAATATGGTCGTTGGGGACGTTCTTGTTTGACTAGTCGTTTAAGAACGTCCCCAACGACTACATAGCATGAGAGTGGATAATCTCCCGGTTTGAGTCTGCATTCAAGCTCAAAGTGGGAGATTATCCACTCTCGTTTTTGTTCTACCTACATTTGTAGGAACAGTTCGTGGAGGCGGGTGTCTTCATCGAGTTCGGGGTGGAAGGTTACGCCGAGCTGGTTGCCCTGGCGGGCGGCGACGATGCGGCCATCGACCTCTGCCAAGGCCTTGGCGTCGCCGTGGACCTCGACGATGCGGGGCGCGCGGATAAATGTCAGCGGCACTTCACCGTCGATGCCGTCTACCTGTCCCTTGGTGCGAAAACTGCCGAGCTGTCTGCCATAGGCATTGCGCTCAACGAGCACATCCATGGTTGCCAAACGCGGCGTGCCCTTATCGTCATGAGCGGCAAGGTCGTGAGCCAGCAGAATCAGGCCGGCGCAGGTGCCCAGGACGGGCATGCCTTCAGCGATACGGGTACGAAGCTCCTCGAGCATGCCCAACTCATCAAGCAGTTTCCCTTGAACGGTAGACTCGCCGCCGGGAAGTACCAGACGGTCAAAGTTCTGCTTCAAATCAGCCGCCTGCCTCAGCTCAATACAGCGTGCGCCCAGCTCAGATAGCCTTGCCTCATGCTCGGCAAAAGCGCCTTGGACCGCCAGCACGGCAACCGTTTGGTGTGCATAATCGCTCATGTGCGATCCTTTCTGCTGGACTAGCGCCCGCGCTCTTCCATGATAATCTCGATCTCGTCGGCGTTGATGCCCACCATAGCCTCGCCCAGGTCCTCCGAAAGCTCGGCGATGAGCTTGGCGTCGGTGAAGTTTGCCACGGCCTTGACGATGGCGGCGGCGCGCTTGGCGGGGTCGCCGCTCTTAAAGATGCCCGAGCCAACAAAGACGCCCTCGGCGCCCAGCTGCATCATCAGCGCGGCGTCGGCGGGGGTCGCGACTCCGCCGGCGGCAAAGTTTACGACGGGGAGCTTGCCCGTGGCATGGACCTCGCGCACCAGCTCGACCGGAACCTGCAGCTGCTTGGCTGCCTCAAAGAGCTCGTCGTCGCGCAGAGCAACAACGTTGCGGATCTGCTTTTGGATCTTGCGCATATGGCGCACGGCCTGAACGACGTCGCCCGTGCCCGGCTCGCCCTTGGTGCGAATCATCGTGGCGCCCTCAGCAACACGGCGCAACGCCTCGCCCAGATCGCGGGCGCCGCAGACAAACGGCACGTCAAACTGGGTCTTGTCGATGTGATAGACATCATCGGCGGGGGAGAGGACCTCGGACTCATCGATGTAATCGATCTCGATGGCCTGCAGGACCTGCGCCTCGACAATGTGACCGATGCGACACTTGGCCATAACGGGGATGGAGACGGCCTCCTGGATGCCCTTGATCATCTTGGGGTCGCTCATGCGCGAGACGCCGCCTGCGGCGCGGATGTCGGCCGGGATGCGCTCGAGCGCCATGACGGCGCAGGCGCCCGCCTCCTCGGCGATGCGTGCCTGCTCGGGCGTGGTGACGTCCATGATGACGCCGCCCTTGAGCATCTGCGCGAGCTCGCGATTGAGTTTGACGCGATCGGCCTTGCTGGTCTGTTCTGCCATGGTTGCTCCCTTGGTTGGCATGTACATTGCTTGACGGAACATCCTATCGGGGAGCTGGGTATGGCGAAATACTCAGTTTTCGAGATAATAACAAGGTCAGACTAATGCCAGATTGAATGATTCGATAAGGTCAGGTGATAGACCCATGCTTGACTACAATTTGGAAAAACGCGGCGAGGCATCGCTTTATGAGTATATTTATCAGCAAATTCGAGATGATATCGTTGCTGGACGCATTGCGGCGGGGGAGCATCTTCCGTCTAAGCGCGCCTTTGCGAGTCATCTGGGTATCAGTGTCATTACCATCGAGAATGCATATAGCCAGTTGCTTGCCGAGGGCTATATTTGCTCAATGCCGCGTCGTGGCTACTACGCGTGCGAGCTTCCGGATGCGCCGGTTTTGGCTTTGGCTGCGAGGGATATCGACCGAGATGCTGTCCCTGTTGGTCCCAGCGCGCATGATGCCATGGGGCAGGCAGAGCGATTCGACGCACTTTCTCCTTCCGCTTTGGAGGCGGCGCGGCTTTGGCAAAGTGCGCTACGGGCGACGCTGACGTCCGAAGACGAACGTGAAATCTTTTCGCCCGCACCGGCGCAGGGCACCGCTCGACTGCGACGTGCGATTGCGCACCATCTGCGCGGGACAAGGGGCATGAATGTTAATCCCGACAATATCGTTATCGGTGCGGGCGCCCAGCTGCTCGATACCATGTTGGTTCAGTTGCTTGGCGCGGACAAGGTGTATGCCGTCGAGGATCCAGGCTATTTGCGCTTGACGCGCATCTATCAGGCCATGGGTTGCGAAGTGCGGCATGTCCCGTTGGATGCTGAGGGCGTGGACTTGAGCGCGCTGCAGAAAACCGGGACCGATGTCCTTCACCTGATGCCGTCTCATCAGTATCCGACCGGTCTTGTGACGAGCATTGCACGTCGCTATGCGTTGCTGAGCTGGGCCGCCGAGCGGCCAGGTCGGTATCTCATCGAAGACGACTTTGATTGTGAGTTTCGCCTTGCCGGCAAGCCGATTCCCGCGCTCGCGTCGATCGATGCCGCCCAGTCGGTTATCTACACCAACACGTTTTCGAAGAGCCTTTCATCGGCGTTACGTTTGGCGTACATGGTGCTGCCCGATGAACTAATGGAGAGGTTTAAACGCAACCTTGGTTTCTACGCCTCGTCGGTAAGTTCTGTTGATCAGGTTGCCTTGGCGCGTTTGCTGGAATCGGGTGATTACGAGCGACATGTGAACCGCGTGCGCGTTCATGCTCGTGGGGCGCGTGATGGCCTGGCGGCGCTTGTACGGAAAACGTTTCCGGCAGGGGAAGTC
>CABQHZ010000175.1 GCA_902464175.1 uncultured Collinsella sp.
TCGCCCGCGCTGCTGGCGTTTCGCAGCAGACGGTCTCGCGCGTCGCCAACGGCCTGCCCAATGTGAACGAGCAGACGCGCCAGCGCGTACGGGCTGCCATGCAAGAGCTCGGCTTTCGCCCGAGCTATGCCGGCCGCTCCCTGCGCGACGGTCGCTACCATTCGGTCGGTCTATGCGTCAACGATGTCACCAAGTTTGGGAACCTGACGATGATCGACGGTATCGCCAGTGCCGCTCGCGAGCATGGCTGCGCCATCACGCTGGTCGAGATGTCCAAGACCGAGGAGTTTTCGCTTGCCGAAGCCACGCGTCGCATGGCGGCGCTGCCGGTCGATGGCATCATCATCGGCATGAGCCGCATGGCGCCCGACTTTGAGACGTTTGATCCACTGCCGGGCATTGGCACTGTCATCGTTACCATGTACGCGCATCCGCGCGTGACCACAGTTGACTCCGATCATTACGGCTGCTCGCTATTGCTTATGGATCATCTGTTTGAGTTGGGGCACGAGCAGATTCGCTATATCGGCGGCCCGTCCTTCTCGGTGGACGAGCAGTTCCGCCGCGCCGGTTGGCAAGACGCGCTCGAGCGCAGGCATATCGAGCCGGTGGAGCCGCTCGAGGGAGACTGGTCTGCCAACAGCGGCTACGAAGCCGGCAGGTATCTGGCCGAGCATGACCGCGCCATGACGGCGATCTATGCGGCAAACGATCAGATGGCAAACGGAGCGATTGCCGCGCTGCGCGATAGCGGCCTGCGCGTGCCCGAGGACGTGAGCGTGGTGGGTGTCGACGATTCGCTCGATGATTTTGTCGCACACAACGAGCTCACGACCGTGCGATTCGATCTGCACCAGCGCGGGCGCGAGGTGTTTGAGCATGCGGTCCCCAAGGAGGGGACGCCGGGCAAGACCGTCGCGATCCGTATCCCCGGCCAGCTCATCGTTCGACATACCACAGCGGCTCCGCGCGCGTAGTTTGCGCAGGTAAACGGCGCGTTGCTGCGTTTGGATAACAAACGGTAAGGATGCCGGCAGATAGCTGTTGGGATGCGGCCGAGTGCTATGATAGACAGGCTCTTTTGTCTATCTAGGAGGCTTTGCCTGATGGAGATCACCAAGGATATCCGCTACGTTGGCGTCGACGATCACGACATTGACCTGTTCGAGGGCCAGTACGACGTGTCCGAGAACGGTATGGCATACAACAGCTACGTTATCTTGGGCGAGAAGATTGCTGTCGCCGATTCGGTCGACGGCGGTTTTGTTGACGAGTGGCTCGGCAACATCGAGAGCGTGCTCGATGGTCGTACGCCCGATTACCTGGTCGTTCACCACATGGAGCCCGATCACTCCGCTGGCATCGCCGCCTTTATGGAGCGCTATCCCCAGGCCCAGATCGTGGCCAGCATGGGCGCCTTCCGCATGATGGTCAACTACTTTGGCACCGATTACCCCGAGCGCAAGATGGTCGTCAAAGAGGGCGACGTGCTCGACCTGGGCGGCCACAGCCTGACGTTTGTCAGCGCCCCCAACGTGCACTGGCCCGAGGTACTCTTCTCCTACGAGGCCACCGATAAGGTGCTCTTCAGTGCCGACGGCTTTGGCAAGTTCGGCGCCAACGACATCGAGGACCCGGAAGGCTGGGCCTGCGAGGCGCGTCGTTACTACTTTGGTATCGTGGGCAAGTTCGGCAAGTTCGTGCAGGCCGTGCTCAAGAAGGCCGCCGATCTGGATATTCAGATCATCTGCCCGCTCCACGGCCCCGTGCTGACCGAGAACCTGGGCTACTACCTCGACACTTACAACACTTGGTCGAGCTACCAGCCCGAGGACGAGGGCATCACGATTGCCTACGCGAGCGTCTACGGCCATCTGAAGGCAGCCGTCGAGGAGCTCGCTTCTGCGCTCGAGGCTCGCGGCCAGAAGGTCTCCGTCTTTGACCTGGCTCGCGATGATATGGCCGAGGCCGTTGAGGATGCGTTCCGTTACGACCGTCTGGTGCTTGCTTCCATCACCTACCAGGGCGAGATCTTCCCGTTCATGAGCACCTTCATCCATACGCTCGCCGAGCATGCCTACCAGAATCGTACCGTGGCGCTCGTCGAGGCCGGTTCCTGGGCGCCTGCAGCTGCCAAGGTTATGACCAAGGAGCTCGAGGGCATGAAGGACATCACCCTGGCGCAGAACAAGGTGACCGTCCTGGGTTCGCTCAACGACGCATCGCGCGCCCAGATCGAAGCCCTCGCCGACGAGCTTTCCAAGTAACGAAACGCTCGCCTCTACCGTCAAAACCACCACAAAGGTGCCTGTCCCCTTCGTGGTGGTTTTCCATTTCGGGACCCGATTGTCTCGATCTGTAACATCTGGAGGGCCAGGTTGTCTCTATCTGTTACAGATTTAGACAAAGCGTTGGGGTTGAACCGAACTATCTAAATCTGTAACACTAAGCGCTCAAATTGACTGCTAGATGTTACAGATCAAGACAAACCGGCGAAAGTGCTGCGGCGCCGGCCAGAACCACCACAAAGGTGCCTGTCCCCTTTGTGGTGGTTTTTATTTTTAGGAGCTGGCGAGGACGAGGGTTGGGACGCCGGCGTCGGTGGTCTCGGCGATTGAGGTGGCGACGGCGTGATCGGGGTCGCTGTCCATCACGATGGAGTCGACGTCGGCGAGTTCGGCAAAGCGGTACATGCCGCGTCCGTTGACCTTGCTTGCGTCCATCAGAGCAACGCCTTGACGGGCGGCGGAGATCATGGCTGTTTTGGTCTCGGCCATCTGCGGGAAGTCGGTGGTAAAGCCACAGCCCGGGACAAAGGCGCCGGGGCACATGATGGCGAGGTCGGCGTGAATCATCTGCAGCGCCTGCATGGTGAGCGGACCGTACAGATAGCGGTGGCCCTTGCGCAGCGCGCCGCCCAGCATGACGACGTCGACCGAGGGCATGCTCTCGTCGATGTAATCGGCAATGGTAATGTCGGCCGTGATGACGGTGATGCCGTCGCGCTGATCGAGGAGCCGGACGAACTCGAGCGCCGTGGTGCCCGAGTCGACAAGCAAGGTGTCACCGTCGCTGACGAGTTCGATGGCGC
>CABQHZ010000176.1 GCA_902464175.1 uncultured Collinsella sp.
ATCAGGGCATCGTGCTCGGGGGTCTTCTCGTAGGGCTCCTCCAGGAAGGCAAGCATGATATCGGCCATCAGGAACTCGCCGGTGATCTTGCCGCCAAAGCCCACGATGTTGGCGTTGAGCTCGCGACGGGCATACAGGGCAGAGGTCATGTCGCGAACCAGGGCGCAGCGAGCGCCGGGGACCTTGTTGACGGCGTTGGTAATGCCGATGCCGGTGCCGCACAGGGCCACGCCAAAGTCGGCCTTGCCGCTGGCAACAGCCTCGCCCACGGCCTTACCGTAGATGGGATAGTGCGTACGGGTGTGGCTGTAGGTGCCGCAGTCGAGCACCTTGTAGCCAGCCTGCTCCAGGCGGTCGGCCAGATAGATCTTCTCGTCCGTAACGATATGGTCGCAACCGATTGCGATGGTCTTCTTCATCAGAACGTCCTTTCGTCTGAATTCACAAGTTGAGGTAGAAGTTCGAGTTCTCGGTGGCTCTCGTTAGGCCATCTTGTTGAGCATGTCGACACGGATCTGGTGACGGCCGCCGGCGTACTGAGCGCGCAGGAACTCGCGGGCGATCTTCTTGGCGACC
The DNA here is from genome assembly GCA_902464175.1 of uncultured Collinsella sp. Taxonomy (GTDB): domain Bacteria; phylum Actinomycetota; class Coriobacteriia; order Coriobacteriales; family Coriobacteriaceae; genus Collinsella. The sequence continues at coordinate 577 of CABQHZ010000176.1, forward strand.
TCGGTGCCCACAACGCCCGGGCCCATGGTGACCATGCGCGAGCCGTTGTGCTCGCGGGTCATGTAGGCGGAACGCTCGTCGGAAATGTTGGCGACGACCATGCCCTTGATCTTGACGGCGGCCATATAGGAGCCGACGCCGTACTTATCGAATGCGAAGCCCTGGGAATCCTTGTGCTCCAGCAGGTCCTTGGCAACGGCGGTCGCGGAATCGACAAAGTCCGCGGCAGGGGTCTCGGAATAGTCGACGACCTCGTGACCGTCGGCGATGAGCATCTCCTTGATGGACTCCTTCATCGACATACCGTCGGCATCGGAAGCGATTACAACCCTCATGACATCCTCCTTGAGAGATACGCAGGCGCGTAGTTTCTGTTTGGAAGTGTTGAATCGCGTTCAGGTCCGGGCATCTGAATGTGCGGTTCTTCACTGTTCATGTTTATTTGAACACATTCGAACAGTAACTGCAACAACTATTTGTTTATCTTTGTTCTTTTTTGAACAATTACCGTTCACGGGTGTTTGCCGACCGTTTGGGCCTGACGAAGGCATGGACGGTCACGCGCTCAACAAAAAGGGCGACCGAGAACGCATCTCGGCCGCCCTTCTTACGGTTCGATCTTTCAATACTCGCTTTGCCGTTTACTCAGTCTGTCCGCTCTTCTTGGCATGTTTGGGCGGAGCACTTAGAAAACGGCCCGTCAGATAGTTCGTCGGGCCGGAGACATCGATCCCCAGCAGCACGTGACCCAGCCACAGGAACGCCACGAGCACCAACAGCGGGATAACGCATGAGGTCACGATCATCACGATGACGCCTTCGATCAGGTCGGTCACCTGCTGCACGATCTCGTCGGTCATCTGCTTGGCGCCGCTGGTCACCGACGTGACCAGGCTCGATGCCCCATCGGTCAGTTGCTCAAGTACGTTCTTGGACTCCGAGGACTCAGACTTTGTCTCACTCGCTTTTGAGCTAGAATCGGTCGACTTTTCCGTGGCGGACTTCTCCGCAGCGTCCTGCGCCTTTTGCTCGGCCTGTTCAATACTTACGCGATAGGTCTCGTCGACCTTCTGCGAAACCCATACGCTCGCAGGCACCAGCGCCATGCTGATCACGGCAACCACCAGCACGCGCGTCGCCACACGGCGCAGGACAGCGCTCGTGCTCCAGCGCCCGTGAATGCCGAGCGACACCGCAAAGAGCACCAACGCAAACGGGATTAAGATGCCCAGGCCAACCGACCACAAAATCGTGAGCAAATATTTCTCGAGGTAGAGCACGGCGAGCACGATGCCCAGGTTGCCTGAAAGCTGCGCGAGCTGCTCGGCGACCGGCGTTCCCGTATCGCCCGGCAGCGCGGTGATGCCCGCAGACAGCGCCACGCACGACGTCGTGAGCGCCAGCACGTTGCCCTTCTTTTGGTCGATGACCTCGATAGTTGAGTCCCAGGTTTTGGTGTCGGCAAAATGCGGGCGCGCGACAAAGCCCGACAGCAGCGCCAGCACCACGAGCGCAACGATAAAGCCAATCTGCAGCTTTTTGTTTGCGCACACGACATCGGACAGGCTGGGCTGCAGCTCGGTTACCGTCGTATGCTCGGTTATCTGGACAGGACGCCCATGAGCCATCTCGTGCGCGTCTCTTTTTTTAATCAATCCGTTGTCCGGCATTTGGATACCTCCTCACTCCGGCCTGTATTGCGGATGGAAGTATACCCACGAAGCAAAATATCCAACAGCGCCGAATAAGTTGCGGTGAAATAGGGACTGTTTTTGCTGTTAGAAGGCCCATTCAGTCCCCATTTCACCGCAACTTAGGCTGAGGGACAGAAAAGCCCTGCCGCGGGGTTGCGACAGGGCTTTTGGAAGGGGACTTGGTTGTGGGGGCTCGTTAGGCGAGCTTGGCCTCGAGATCGGCGATGCGCTTGTAGGCATCGATGGTAAAGCGGGTCTGCTTCTCCAGGATCATGGTGGTCATAAGGGTGTCCTGAGCGTGAGCCATGATGAAGGTCATCTCCATCTCGCCGCCGCCGGCCTCCTGCGAAAGCAGCTTGGTCTGCGTGTCGTGAGCACCGATGAGCGCATCGCTGGCATCCTTGTGCAGCTGCTCGGCCTTCTCAAAGTCACCCTCGCGAGCAGCATCGAGTGCAGCGAGCAGGTCGGTCTGGGCGTCACCCGCGTATGCGACGATCTCGAATCCAACCATCGAGATTTCTTCTTTGGTTGCCATATTGCGTTCCTTTCACATATGAACCAATGGAGAGCATCGCGTCCGGGCATACGCGCTGCGTTGTGTATGCCAGAAACATTAACATTCAAACAAAAAAGAACAATCCAAAACGTAATTTCAGACTATGAACGGTCGATTTTCACCCGTGAACGGTTTTTAAACTATTCTGAACAATATCGAACACATAAATCGACAACCAAACAGGTCCGTACCCTAGCGCAGACTGCGTACCGTATCGCCCTCGACGAGCACACCGGGGATCAGCATGTG
>CABQHZ010000177.1 GCA_902464175.1 uncultured Collinsella sp.
CCTGCAACCTCGCAGGTCACAAGCTCGCCACCGCAGGCGGCAACGGCATCGAGCGTTCCCTCGCCACCATCTGCCAGCGGCAATGTGCACACCTCGGCATCGGGCCAAACGCGGCGCACGCCTTCGGCAACCGCCGCCTCCGCCTGCGCGCTCGAAACGCTGCCCTTAAAGGAATCAATCGCCAACAGCACACGGCGGGGCCGGCGGCACGCGGCACCAAAATCGACCGCCTCAACGACGATATCTTCGGCACACGCGAGCGCCTCAGCGTGAGCGGCATGTGCCTCAAGATCGGCCCCACAACCGCAGCCAGCACCATCGGCACCACGCAGCCCACAAAAATACCCGCTCAACACCTCACGACACTCGTCTGCCAGCACGCCGGCGGTCACATTAAACCGATGATTCAGGCGCGAGTCGGCATTCAAATCGTATAGGGATCCCAACGCGCCCGCCTTGGCGTCGCTCGCGCCATACACGCAGCGCCCCACGCGCGCGTTGACCATAAGCCCCGCACACATGCAGCAGGGTTCAAGCGTCACGTAGACCGTGCAATCGGAAAGGCGCCAGCGGCCAAGCGCGTGGGCAGCGGCGCACAGGGCCGCGAACTCTGCATGCGCCGAAGGGTCCTGGTCGAGCTCGCGCCGATTGTGCGCCCTCGCGACGATCTTGCCGTCGCGCACCACTACGGCTCCGATGGGCACCTCACCCACTGCCGCGGCGGCTCGCGCCTCCGCCAACGCCTCGCGCATGAACTTCTCGTCGATTTCGGTGATCGTCATCGTTCGCCTTCCCTGTTGCAAATTCAAAACGATGCTATCATTACGACTCACGGAGAGATGGCAGAGCGGTTGAATGCGGCGGTCTTGAAAACCGTTGAGCGCGAGAGCGTTCCGGGGGTTCGAATCCCCCTCTCTCCGCCACTTCTAGTGATGCACCGGCGTCATGGTCCGCTCAAACAGCGCATCGACCACGTCGGCCATCTCGGGTCGACGCTCAAGATCGTGGCCCGATTCCCACCATATCGTGAAAAGTCGAATAATACCGCCGGCGACAAACTCAGACGTCGTCTCGAGTGACACGGGGGCCAGGGCATCCTCGGCAAGCACGTTCATCACACGCTCGCGGATGGAGCGGGCAATACGGTCGCAAATAACGTTGGTCAACATGCCCGACATGCTGCTTGCCAAAATGTTATCCATGAGCTGCTCGTGCGCCAGAATCAAATCCATGGCATCGTCCAAAATCGCGTGCCGAAGCGCGCGCACGTCCTCGGCAGACACCGCGCCGGCCTCATCGGGCTGTTTTTGCGGCAAGCCCGACATGAGCTCATCGATATAAAAGGCAAAGTAATCGTTCTTGTCGCGAAAGTGCTTGTAGAACGTCGTGCGGCGAATCATGGCGCGGTCGCACAGCATGGCAACCGTCAGGTCCTCAAAACGATGCTCCTCGAGAAGCTCGGTGAAGGCATCGAACAGGGCGCGGTAGGTTTTCTTAATGCGAAGGTCCACTGGTATCGCCATCCTCAGGGCAAAGACAACACTCGTCAATCTGTCGCATATCTTACACCTGTACCTCGCGCGCTTTGCCCCGGTGCCGACCCCGCCGAAAACATAACGCTTGCCGGAAAGTTCGGCACGGCAAAACGTTGCGGGTATACTAGTAGCGTTATACCAACGGCAGCTGGCGCATGCCGCCGCGGCCATTCGAAACGGAGACATCATGATTACCGTCATCATCGGCATCGTTGTTGTCATTGTGATTGTCTGCGCCATCGCCGGCATCTACAACAACATGGTCACCAAGCGTAACCGCATCGATAACGCCTGGCAGAACATCGATACGCAGCTGCAGCGTCGCAACGACCTGATCCCCAACCTGGTCGAGACCGTCAAGGGCTACGCCAAGCACGAGCAAGAGACGCTCTCCGCCGTGATCAGCGCGCGTAACACCGCCGTCAAGGCCACCACGCCCGAGGCCAAGATGGAAGCCGACAACGTGCTGACCGGCGCGCTGCGCCAGCTCTTCGCCGTAGCCGAGGCCTATCCCGATCTTAAGGCAAACACCAACTTTACGCAGCTGCAGGCATCGCTCGAGGATACCGAGAACAAGATTAGCTATGCACGCCAGAGCTACAACGATTGCGTGCTCAGCTACAACAACGCCATTCAGACGTTCCCGGCTGTCATCTTTGCCGGCATCTTCCAGTTTAAGGAGCGCCAGGGCTTCGAGGCAGCTGAAGCCGCCCGCCAGGCACCGACCGTCAAGTTCTAGTAGTTTGGCAGGGCATCCTTAATCGGCTATATGCATAAACCGCCCCGTCGAATGCATACTTCGACGGGGCGGTTTCCTTTTTCGCGTAGGTCCCCCTCTAAGCACCGTGCATTTTTGGGAGTATTCAACATAACCAAGAGCTTCGGGCGCCATGATAAATGCCAAAGACCGCGAATATCCCTGCAAATCAAACGCTGTCAGCCCATAACCCCGCCCATCATTCGTAGAAAACATCGAGAAATCCCGATTTTTTGCCCGAGGTCGGTATGCAGGGGCCTTCGATTGCAGAATACTCGCAAAAATGCACGTCGCCATCACCCCCACATGGCGCGAACCAAAACAAAAGCGCGGCCTAAAAGGCCGCGCGCCATCTTTAATTCAGATCTATATTGCCCGTAACGGCAGCGCCGAGGTAACGCAGGCCCGAGGGCAACCTTCCTTTCCGGCGCACTCCGCAGGACGAAAGAACCTCCGCCGCACGAAGTGCGCAGCGGAGGTTCTTTCATGTCCGAGGACGCGCCGAAAGGGAAGGTCGCCCTCGGGCCGGACAGCTAAGACAGCTTACGCGACGGTGTAAACCCAGTTGTGCTTATCCTCGACAGCACCGGACTGGATACCAGTCAGGGTCTCGCGGAGCTTCTTCATCACGGGGCCGATCTCGGTGTAGCCAGCCGGGAAGGTCACGGTCTCGTCGGCACCGTAAACCTTGTTGTCGATCTCGCCGACCGGGGAGATGACGGCAGCGGTGCCGCACAGGCCGCACTCGACAAAGGTACCGGCCTTGA
>CABQHZ010000178.1 GCA_902464175.1 uncultured Collinsella sp.
ACTCATGCGTCTCGATGCGGTTGTCGTTGCGGTAGTTGGGCGACCACTTGGTGTGATCCCACTTGGTGGCATCGGGCAGCTCCTGGCGCGGATACTCGGGCACACGCCCGCCGGCCTTTTTGCTGCAGAGCTTCTGGCCCAGCTTGGCGGCGCCGGCCGGGCACACCTCAACGCAGCGGCCGCAGGCCACGCACTTGTCCTTCTCGACCTTGGCGACATGGGCCGAGCGCGACAGGTTAGGCGTGTTGAACAGCTGCGAGGTACGCAGGGCGTAGCACACGTTAACGTTGCAGTTGCAGATGGCGAAGATCTTGTTCTCGCCGTCGATGTTGGTGATCTGGTGCACAAAGCCGTTGTCCTCGGCCTGGCGCAGGATGTCGTAGACCTCGTCGCGGGTCACGTAATGGCCACGATCGGTCTCGACCACGTAGTCGGCCATATCGCCCACGGCGATGCACCAATCGGCCGGGTCGTCGGCGCAGCCCTCACCCATCACGCGACGGCTCGCACGGCAGCTGCAGGTGCTGGCGGCATACTTACCCTCGTATTTGTCGAGCCAGTGCTCGATATGCTCAATCGGCACCGAGGTGCTCGCGGCGTCGATGGCCTTCTCGACCGGAATGACATGCATGCCAATACCGGCGCCACCGGGCGGCACCATCGGCGTGGCGCGGGACAGCGGGCCCTTGGATGCCTGTTCAAAGAACTTGGCATAGACCGGGTGCTCCTCGAGCTGGCTCACGCGCATGTTGAGGAACTCGGCAGAACCCGGCACCAGCATGGGCAGCACCCACTGCTTGGCGCGCTCGGGGTTTTCCCAGTTGTACTCGAGCAGGCCCGTGTAGCTCATGTCGTCGAGCATCTTCTCGATATCGGCCTCGGGCATGCCGGTGAGCTTGACCATCTCGGGCAGCGTATAGGGACGGCGCATCTTCATCTTGCAGAGTACCTCGGCCTGCTCGTCAGTCGCGGCCTCGGCAAACGACCAGTACTCGTAGCCCAACAGCTCGTCGCGATGCAGCAGACGGTTGGTGCAGTGCTCGCACAGCTTGACGATGGCCTCGCGCGGATGCTCCGGCAGCGGCGGCACAAACTCCGCGCCGATATCGGGCTCGGTGTAGCTAATCCCCGGTCCGTTGAGAATCATAGTCGTCCCTTCTCTTGCCGCAGCCTGACAGGCACGCAGCGCCCCTCTTTTTACGGGATCGACATGCCCCCATGCCGTTCACCCGCTATTGTTGACATTGTGTCAAAAATAGTATTGACGAACCGTCAACAATATTCAAGACTGTTAGGCGAACGGTTAGGCAAAAGAGGATGAAAGGCGGCAAAACATGGGCGACAACACAGCAGATACCTCTGTGGTCGATGCCGTTCCCGCATCCGATAGCGCGGCAAAGCGTCTGACGGGCGACGAACGCCGTCGCGAGATCCTCGATGCCGTGCGCACCGTAAGCTCCGAGCTGGGCGTGTCGCATCTATCCGTCTCGGCCGTGACCAAGCGAGCCGGCTGCACGCGCTCACTGTTCTACCACTACTTCGCCGATATGGACGCCGCCGTCACCGCTGTCATGGACGAGGCAATCGACGGCTTCATTACCGAGCTCGAGCAGTGGAATGCCAGCCGCACGGTTGGCGACATCGAGGGGGCGCTCGACACCGTCGCCCCGCTCTTTAAGCGCCTGGTCGCCAACGGCCACGAACTGCCGAGCACCCTGACCTCCAGCAGCGGCGCGCTCTACGGCGGCTTTTTGCACAACGTGGTCCAACGCGTGGCGCAGTATATCTGCGACACCACCGTGGTGGATTTTGTCGCCCATCATGAGCTACGCATCGACCATGTCTACGAGACGTTCTACACCCTCATCATGGGGTTGTTGATGTATATCCGCACGCACCCCGATGTACCCGACGAGACGGTCAAGGAAATCATCGCCTCGACACTCCACATCGAGGGCTATACCGCCAAGTATCCGGAGCGCAAGCCCCAGGACTGACGACATTTGGCAAAACTGCCCGCGATCAGAAGAGGGGCCGCGGGCGTGTGAAAGGAGAGCAGCATGCTGTTCGATGTTTGGGGTAGCGATACCCTTATCCACTGGGCCGGCTGGGCCATGGTCTTTGTTGGCCTGATCGTGCTCAACGAGGTCGGCCGCCGCACCAAGCTCGGCGCCGCCATCATCTTTGGCGTGGCTCCGCTTGCCATGACCATCTACTGCGTCGCCATCGCCATCGGCGTTTCGCAGGGCGCCGAGTGGGCGCTCACCAACCCCACGCATGTGTACCAGAACAGCTGGTTCCACTACGCCAAGGTGTATGCGGCGCTGGCCGGCTGCTGGGGCTTTATCGCCATTAAGTACCAGTGGGGCAAGATCGGCAAGGCGCATTGGTTCCGCGCATGGCCGTTTGTGATCGTCGCCATCAACATCATGATCGCCGTCGTATCCGACTTTGAGAGCGCCTATCACTTCTTTGTCCTGGGCGAGTCCACCTGGGTCACTTCCGAGGGCGCCACGCAGCTCGCCGGCTGGAACAACGTGTTCAACGGCATCGCCGGCATCATCAACATCTTCTGCATGACCGGTTGGTGGAGCGTCTACGCCTCCGAGGACAAGACCGACATGCTGTGGCCCGACATGACCTGGGTCTACATCATCGCCTACGATATCTGGAACTTCTGCTACACCTACAACTGCCTGCCCACCCACTCCTGGTTCTGCGGCTTTGCGCTGCTGCTGGCGCCCACCGTCGCCGCCTTTATCTGGAACAAGGGCGGCTGGATCCAGAACCGCGCCTTTACGCTGGCCATTTGGTGCATGTTTGCCCAGGTGTTCCCCTACTTCCAGGAGGAGTCCATCTTTGTAACGCACTCTACGCTCGACCCCACCGCGGGCACCGCGGTCTCCATTGCCGCGCTGATCGCCAACATCGCCGCGATCATCTACATCGTCTACCGCGCCAAGAAGCTCGGCCGCAACCCCTACAAGCAGGATGTCTTTGAGGGCACCAGCGATTGGGA
>CABQHZ010000179.1 GCA_902464175.1 uncultured Collinsella sp.
CCGACCCGTGCCTGGGCTGGGAAAAGACCGACTACCTCATCCACGAGATCGCGGAACGGATCTAGGTTACGCGGTTTTACCAAACCGCGTAACGACTCGACGCTGCAAACGCCCCTAAGCGGCAATCTGACGTTCAATCGTCGGTCGCGTACCAAAGTACGCTTCCCTCCTCTTTCACGTCACCTTGCTCGCTTAGGGGCGTTTTCGCTGACTTATGCTCAACCTGCGGCGGGGCACTCATTGGGGACAGGCTTAAATGAGCAGTCGTTGGGTGTTCTTAAACGACTAGTCAAACAAGAACGTCCCCAATGACTAGTCGTTTAAGAACGTCCCCAACGACTACTTTCCTCTGGTGTAAAAGGCGCACCATGCTTGGGTGGGGGATTGTTATTCGTTTGTAAAGGCTGAGCCGTGCTTGCGGTAAGGGTCTATCAGATACCCGTAAGAAACCGCAGCCGGCGCGGCTTCCGCCCGATCGAGGTCGTATCTTTCCAAACAGCAAAGCGGGCAGGGTGCCCGCGAGTCGCATGTATGAAAGGAAGATCATGCTCGATCAGGCTTATTCTCGTCGTCAGTTCCTCGGCCTCGCTGGTGGTCTTGCCAGCATCGTCGGTCTCGGCCTTGTTGGTTGCGGTGGCTCCAACACTTCCGATGCCGCCGACAAGGGTAGCGCCGCTGCCGCTGCCGAGTCCGTCTCCGGCGAGGTGACCTACGACGGCGCCTCTTCGTTCCAGGCTCTCGTCGAGGCTGCTGCCGAGAAGTTCATGGACGCCAACCCCGACGTCTCCATCTCCGGCTCGGGTAACGGTTCGGGCAAGGGCCTGACCGCTGTCGCCGCCGGCGCCGTCACCATCGGCAACTCCGACGTCTTCGCCGAGACCAAGCTCGAGGCCGACCAGGTCAAGAACCTCGTCGACCACGAGGTCGCCGTCGTGGGTATGGGCCCCGTCGTCTCCAAGAACGTCAAGGTCGACGACCTGTCCCTCGAGCAGCTCAAGGGCATCTTCTCCGGCCAGATCACCAACTGGAAGGAGGTCGGCGGCGACGACGCCACCATCGTCGTCCTCAACCGTAAGGCCGGCTCCGGCACCCGCGCCACCTTCGAGGCCGCCGTCTTTGGCGACGAGGCTGTCGACTTTAAGGGCGATGCCGAGCTCGACAAGTCCGGCGACGTCCAGACTCAGATGGCCAGCACCGACAACGCCATCTCCTACCTCGACTTCTCGCACTTCGACGACTCCAAGTTCAACGCCATCAAGGTCGAGGGCGTCGAGCCCAAGAGCGAGAACGTCACCGACGACTCCTTCAAGATTTGGGCGACCGAGCACATGTACTGCTCCAAGGACGCCGACGAGGCCACCACGGCCTTCCTGAAGTTTATGCTCTCCGACGACGTCCAGGGCAAGCTCGTCGAGGAGCAGGGCTTCATCCCCGTCTCTGCCATGAAGGTTGTCAAGGACGCCAGCGGCAAGGTTTCCTCCAAGTAATTAATCGCCCCCGGAAAGGTTTGCAATGGCAAAACAGCTGCCAAAGCGCGACCTTGAGAACGTGGGCTTGGGCGTCACGGGCGCGTGCGTAGCGCTCGTGACGCTTGTCGTCGCCGCGCTCATCTTCATGGTCGCCCAAAAGGGCCTCTCGGCTTTTGTCAAGGACGGCGTCTCGGTCGTCGAGTTTTTCACCGGTACCAAGTGGGACCTAGCCAACACGGCCGAAAACGGTCTGCCCTATACCGGCGCCCTGCCCCTGATCGTCACCTCGTTTGCGGTCATGGTGCTCTCCACGCTCATCGCGCTGCCGATCGCCATCGGCTCTGCCATCTTTGCGGTCGAGATCCAGCCTAAGTTTGGCTCCAAGGTCTTTCAGCCGCTCATTGAGCTTTTGACCGGTATCCCCTCGGTCGTCTTTGGCCTGATCGGCTTTCACGTGGTCGTCGGCCTTATGAAGAGCGTCTTCCACGTGAGCACGGGCCTGGGCATCCTGCCCGGCGCCATCGTGTTGGCCGTCATGATCCTGCCGACCATGACCACGCTTTCGGTCGACGGCCTGCGCGCCGTGCCCGACAGCTACCGTCAGGGTTCGCTCGCGCTGGGCTATACCCGCTGGCAGACCATTTGGCACGTGGTGCTCAAGTCCGCCATGCCGTCGCTCATGACCGCGGTCATCCTGGGTATGACCCGCGCCTTTGGCGAGACGCTCGCCGTACGCATGGTTATCGGCGGTATCGAGGCCATGCCCGCATCGCTGTTGTCGCCGGCTTCGACCATCACGACCACGCTCACCACGTCCATGGCGGTCTATGCCGAGGGCTCGGCCCAGGACGACGTCCTGTGGGCACTCGGTCTGCTGCTGATGGGCATGAGCCTCATCTTCATCCTGATCATCCACCTTATTGGCCGCAAGGGGGCGAAGACTCGTGGCTAGCACGCGCATCCACATCGACGAGGCGAGACTCGGACGTGTCCAAAAACAGGACCGCATCGCCACCGGCGTGTTGACGGCAATCGTCGCCATCGTCATGCTCATCGTCGTTTCCATGGTGGCCTACATCCTGTTCGAGGGCATCTCGACGCTGTTCCAGCCGGGCTTCCTCACGGAGCCGTCGCGCGCCAACGGCACTCAGGGCGGCGTGCTCTATCAGCTGTTCGACTCGTTCTACCTGCTGCTGATCACCCTGATCATCTCGGTGCCCATCAGCCTGGGCGGCGCAGTCTTCCTGGTCGAGTACGCACCCGACGGCCCCATTCGCGACATCGCCTCCACCGCCATCGAGACGCTGTCCTCGCTGCCTTCCATCGTTGTCGGCATGTTCGGATTCCTGGTGTTCTCGGTGCAACTGGGATGGAAGTACTCCATCATCTCCGGCGCCGTCGCGCTCACCATGTTCAACATCCCGATCCTGGTGCGCGTGATTCAGCAGGCGCTCGAGGACGTGCCGCAGGCCCAGCGCGACGCGTGCCTGGCTATGGGCCTCACTCGCTGGGAGGCCACGCTGCACATCCTGATTCCCGAGGCCATGCC
>CABQHZ010000180.1 GCA_902464175.1 uncultured Collinsella sp.
CTTTATGCCGCCGGTGTCCACGAACCTGGCCGATCATGGCTATGTGACCGACGACTTGGTCGATCATTACCGTGCCCGTGCCAAGGGCGGCGTGGGCCTGATCATCACCGAGGTCGTGACGGTCGAGCCCACCTATACCTATCTACCGGGTGACATGTGCTGCTACGACGACACGTTTATCCCTGGCTGGGAAAAGCTCGCCGCGGCCGTCCACGAGTACGGCTGCAAGATCATGCCGCAGCTCTTCCACCCCGCCTATATGGCCTTTAACATTCCGGGCACGCCGCGCCTGATCGCCCCGTCCTTTGTGGGCCCGTCCTATGCTCGCGAGGCACCGCGCCCCATCACGGTTGACGAGATTCACGAGCTCACGCACCAGTTTGGCGACGCTGCTGTGCGTATGCAGAAGGCCGGCGTCGATGGCGTCGAGGTCCATGCGGCACACGCCCACGGCATGCTCGGTGGCTTCTTGACCCCGCTCTACAACAAGCGTACCGACGAGTACGGCGGCTCGCTTGACGCGCGCATGCGCTTCTTGCTCGAGGTCATCGCCGAGATTCGCGAGCGCTGCGGCAAGGACTTCATCATCGACGTTCGTATTTCGGGCGACGAGTACACCGATGGCGGCCTGACCCTCAACGACATGATCTATGTCTCGCGTCGCCTGGAGAAGGCTGGTGTCGACATGATCCATGTGTCGGGCGGCACCACCATCAAGCGCGGCTCCGCGATTCCCGCCGCCGGCACGCAGCAGGCCTCGCACGCTGCCTGCTCGCGCGAAATCAAAAAGCACGTCAACATTCCCGTCGCCACGGTCGGCCGCATCAACGAGGCGTGGATTGCCGAGGAGCTGATCGAGGACGGCGCCGCCGACATCTGCATGATGGGCCGCGCCAACCTGTGCGATGCCGAGTTCTGCAACAAGGCGGCTGCCGGCAACGCCGACGAGATTCGCCCCTGCATCGGCTGCCTGCGCTGCCTGAACGGCATCATGTTCGGCAAGCGTATTTCCTGCACCATCAACCCCGATGTCGAGCGTGACGAGGCTGGCTACGAGCCTGCCGCCGAGGCCAAGAACGCGCTCGTTGTGGGCGCCGGTCCCGCTGGCATGGAGGCGGCGTTCATTGCCGCCAAGCGCGGCCATAACGTGGTGCTCGTGGACAAGCAGGACGAGCCGGGCGGCGAGATGCGCATCGCAGCCGTTCCGCCGGCAAAGCAGGAGCTCACCCGCGTGATTAAGTACCAGTATCGTCGTCTGGCCGAGGCCGGCGTGAAGTGCGTCTTTGGTACCGAGCTTTCTGCCGAGGACATTCAGCGTGACTACGCCGGGTACGAGGTCGTCCTGGCCTATGGTGCCGAGCCCATCGCTCCGGCCTTTATGCAGAACTTTAAGCAGGTCATGACGGCTGACGACCTGCTGGGCGGCAACGCCTTCCCGGGTAAGAAGATCGTCATCGTGGGCGGAGGCACCGTCGGCTGCGAGACGGCTGACTACCTGGCTCCGCTGGTCAACGACCTGTCGCCGGCCAACCGCGACGTCACCGTCATCGAGATGACCAAGACGCTTGCCGCCAACGAGGGCGGCGCCGGCCGCGCGGTGCTTATCACGCGCATGCTCTCTAAGGGCGTCCACGTGCTGACCGAGGCCAAGGTGACCGAGATCACCGAGGACACCATCAGCTACGAGAAGGACGGCGAGATCCACACCATCGCCGATGCCGATACGCTGGTGCTTGCCATGGGCTATCGTCCCAACACCAAGCTGGCCGACGACCTTGCCGCAGCGGGCGTTACCACCCACGTGCTGGGCGACGCCAACAAGTGCGGCAACATCCGCGACGCCATCGGCGACGGTTACAAGACCGCCTGTGCTCTCTAGTCAACCCCTTGGTGCATGGGGGTCAGGTTACTTTGCACCAACCTGGTGCATGTAAACCTGACCCCATTGCACCAGTCGATTGATAGCAAAAAGCGGCGGCCGTCCCGTTTTGGGGCGGCCGCCGCTTGCGTTAGATGCGATGGGTCGTGCGATTAGAGCCCCAGGAGCTCCTTGACCTTGGCGATGATGGCCTCGTCGGTGGCGTTGGCGAAGAAGTACTCCTGGAAGTGCTCGCCAGCCAGGGCGCCCTTGACCAGATCCTGGTCGATCTCGCCCAGGACGTCGACGAGCGGACGCATGGTCACAGCGCGGACGCCGTCGAGGATCTTCTTGTTACGCTGCTCGGGCTCGACGCGCTCGGCAGGATAGCCGTTGCCCGAACCAAAGCCAAAGAGCTTCTCAAAGGTGTACTCGAGGTTGAGCTCCTGGCCCCAGCCGTTCTTGAGGGCGAAGGGCATGGCGACGGCGTTACCGTCGTTGACCTGGGCGAAGGTGTAGGCATCCAGCGGGTCGGCGACATGGCCGCAGAGCACGCCGGGGAAGGAGTTGCAGGCGAGCATGGCGCCCTCGCCGGTGCCGCAGCCGGTCACGACATAGTCGGCAGCGCCGGAGTTGAGCAGCACGGCGGCAAGAATGCCGTTCTGCACGTAGGTGAGGGGCTTGGAGTCGGCGTCGGCATACATACCGTAGTTAAAGACGGTGTGGCCCATGGGCTCGACAACCTTCTTAAGGGCAGCCTCGATCATAGGGTTCTTGGAGTTCTGAGAATTCTCGTTGATTAGAGCGATCTTCATTCTAAATAACCTTTCTACCAAGTGTTTTCTTTTTTGTTTCTGTATGCGGGCGGCGGCAAAACCAACCCGCGATGAGCTGTGCGGGCGGCGGGCGATAAAGTCTGTCGCGAGTTCCGCACGAGCCGGAAAGCACTTAATGTGCTTTCCGTGCGAGCAGGACTGCCCGAGCAGCAGACTTTATCGCCCGTCGCCTCGCCCAGTCTCCTTATTGCGGTTGTTTGCCGATGTACGCGAGTATGCCGCCGTCCACGTACAGAATGTGTCCGTTGACGAAGTTCGATGCGTCGGAAGCCAGGAACACGGCGGGGCCCTTCAGGTCCTCGGGCGTGCCCCAACGGGCGG
>CABQHZ010000181.1 GCA_902464175.1 uncultured Collinsella sp.
GATTTTTCGAGAAAGGTGCCCGCGTGCTCAAAGCAGTCGTTTTCGATATGGACGAAACGCTTCTTAGCATCAACCTCAACGCGTTCATCCTTCGATATTTTAAGGATGTCTCTTCGATGCTCGCGGATATCGGGCGCCGCAGCCGCGGTGGCACGATGGCACGCCTCGGCACCATCCTGGTCGACCTCAACGCCAATCGCCGCAGCAGCACGGACAATCGCACCAATCTTGAGTTTTACCAAGAAGAGGTCGAGCGCCGATGCGGCATTTGCCTCTCGGACCCACTTATCTACGAGGCGTTTACCTACTACGACCGCGAAGTTCTTCCGTACAAGAATGACGAACTCATCAACGCCCATGCCATGCCGGGCGCACACGCCGCGCTTCAGGCCGTACAGGACGCAGGGCTGCGCTGCGCGCTCTTTACCAACCCCAGCTTTCCGCAGGGGGCCATCGAGTGCCGCATGGGTTGGGGCGACCTGGCCGACGCCCCCTTTGAGCTCGTCACGCACATGGGAAACGCCACCCGCTGCAAGCCTGATGCCACCTACTATCTAGAGCAGCTTCAGGTGATGGGGCTCGAACCGCACGAGGTCCTTATGGTGGGCAACGATCCCAAACGCGACTTCCCTAGCCCCGCCTGCGGCATTCAGACTGCCTATGTAGGCCAGGGCAAGCCCAACCGAGTCACCTGGCGCGGAACCATGGAAGGCTTCGCCCGCGACTTTAACGCCGTAGTAGAAGCCTTCTACGAACACCAAGTAGCCGACGAACTGTCCTAGCACACTTGGGTTTTGCCGATCATGATGTTGAGGATCTCGACGTCGGTGTCCTTCATACCCACACGGCCCACGTAGCCCATGCTGGCAATCGTCTGCTCGACGGTATCCTGGATCAAACCCTCGCCGGCACGGAAGCCACGCCCCTGCATGGCCATGTCATGTCCCAGAATCGCCGCATCGACGGCAGCCGAAATCTTGGCGGCACAACTCGCCTTGGCGCCGTCGCACACGATGCCGCCCACGTTACCGAGCGTATTCGAGACCGTCGCGCCAATCTGCTCGCGCGTGCCACCGCACAGCCAGGTAATCGCAGCGCCGGCGCCGCACGCGGCGCAAATAGCACCGCAAAACGCCGAAAGCGCACCAATATAGCTCTTGATATGCACGGCGATAAGATCGGACAGCATCACGGCGCGCACCAGACGCTCGTGGTCGCAACGCAGGTACTCGGCATACTCCATGACGGGCAATGCGCAGGTAATGCCTTGATTGCCCGAGCCGCACACAATGGCGACCGGCAGCGCGCAACCGTTCATGCGGGCGTCGGACCCGGCGGCCGCACGGGCACGGGCACGGCAGGCGACGTCATCGGCACGAGCACCCAGCAGCGTACGACCCACCTCGGCGCCCCAAGCGTGTGCAAGGCCCTCGGCACTGATTGCGCCATTCAGCTCAATCTGACGCTCAACGGCAGCGCGGGCGCCCTCAATGTCACCGTCCTCGATAAAGTCGATGATGGAATCAATGGACATGGGCGTATCGGCGTTATCTGCCGCACGCTCGGCCACCACGCGCTCGGCGCAGGCGGCGCACTCCCCCGCCGACTTGCCGCATACCGGAATACCGTCGAGCGTATGGCACGTGACATTAGTGTGGTGATCGGTAATCTCGACGACCGCGGTATGGCCCCCGGCCGTCGCAGTCACCTTGATGTAGAGGTTGGGCACACCCTCGACAAGCGACACATCGCAGTAGCCGGCGTCGGCGAGGAGCTCGGCCACACGAGCGCGGTCTTCATCGTTAACGCTCTCGAGCACCTCAAGCGCGCTCTTGGCGTCACCGCCCACGGCACCCAGCACGGCTGCAGCTTCAATACCGTGCATACCGCCCGAGTTGGGCACGGTCACGCTCTTAACGTTCTTGATGATGTTGCCCGAGCAGGCAACGTCCATATGATCGGGTTCGCAACCGAGCGTCTGGCTCGCCAACGCCGCTGCATAGGCAACGGCAATAGGCTCGGTGCAGCCGAGCGCACAGACAAGCTCGCGGTTCAAAACATCGCAAAACGCGGCATCACGAAGGGAATCGGTAGGCATAGGTATCTCCTGCTTGCATAACGGGCTGGTCTCTCAAAAAAGTTAGCTCCTTTATTTGATAACAATGCATCAAAAACCGCAACCACGGTTCCGGCGGACGGCGCTCAAGCACAAACTGGCGGCATTCATTCATGAAAAGCAGGTCTTGTTGCATGCTTAAGCGTTTGACCAAAAAACGCCCGAGCGTTTACACAAAAGTCGCGCTATCATGCAGTCGAACGCGGTAAAACCTTTAGCAATTCCGCCGCACGGACCAGAGAGGAACCACTCATGAAGATCGGTATCGGTAACGACCACGCCGCCGTCGAGCTCAAGAACATCATTTCCGAGCACCTGAAGGAGCGCGGCTGCGAGGTCGTGAACTATGGCACCGACACCTCCGAGAGCTTCGACTACCCCATCGCCGGTTACAAGGTGGGCAAGGCCGTGGCCAACGGTGACGTCGACCTGGGTATCTTGATCTGCGGTACCGGCGTCGGGATTAGCCTGGCTGCCAACAAGGTCGAGGGCGTACGCGCCGTCGTGTGCTCCGAGCCCTTCAGCGCCAAGCTCTCCCGTATGCACAACAACACCAACGTGCTGGCCTTTGGCGCCCGCGTCGTGGGCTCCGAGCTCGCCAAGATGATTGTCGACGAATGGCTCGACGCCGAGTTTGAGGGCGGCCGCCACGAGCGTCGCGTCAATCTCCTCAACGAGATCGACCAGACCCGCGGACTAAAGATTGTCGACGAGGCCTAAAGACTTACAAAGCCATACGCTAGCGCCAGCCCCCGCCCGGAAGAAACATCCGGACGGGGCTCTTTAGTAGTTTTCTATGCGTTTACCAAAAATCTACCGGAATAAAAGGGCGCCGCGGTTGGAATTCCGCGGCGCCCAAGCCACACGCTAACAGCTTTAAGGAGTCAAAGCTGGTTTAG
>CABQHZ010000182.1 GCA_902464175.1 uncultured Collinsella sp.
TAGAGCAGGGCGACCAGGACGATGCGGCCTGCAAAAAGGACGATATCGATGTTCATAAGCGACTATCCCCTAAATTCAAAGGTGCTCAGGCCAAACGTCAGCAGATCGCCGTTGCGCAGCGGGCAGCGCGTAATGCGGCGGTTGTTGACGAGTGTGCCGTTGGTGGAATTGAGGTCCTCGATCGACCAATCCGAGCCCGTAAAGGTGAGCTGGGCGTGGCGGCGCGACACGTTGGGGTCGCGCAGGGCGATGTCGGAAACTGAGCGCTCGCGACCGATGGTCACCTGTGCGGAGGTGATGCTATGGCTCTCGCCGCTCACGACGTCGACGAGCTGGGCGAGCGGGCGCTGCGGGGCGCGAGTGCTCGCCATGTTGGAGGCGATGCCGGCTGCGGCGCCTAGGCCCACGGCGGCACCGGTCGCGGCGGCTCCGCCCATGCCGGCAAGCGCGTCGCGCGAGACGGTCTGCGGCACCGGGATGGGTGCGGCGGCGGGGTCGGGGACGCTAGGCGCGAAGGGGTCTGCCACGGCAAGCGGGTCGGGAGCGGCGGCGCGAGGCGTCGGCTGCTGCTGGGGCATGGCGGCGGGGCGCTGCTGCTGCGGGGCAGCAAACTGCTGCTGGCCGGCGCGCGGGGCGCTGGCGGCACGGCTTGCCGCGGAGTTGTTCTGGCCCAGGCCGTTTTGATAGGCGCGCTCTTCTTCGTACAGGCGGCCGAGCGTGGGGGCATCGACGTTCTCGGCAAAGACCGAGAACTTGCCGGCGCGCAGCTGCGGATCGATCATAAAGCGCACGAGGGGCTCGCCGACAAAGACATAGCGGTGCTTTTCGGCCTGCGCTTTCACAAACTCGCGGACCTCGCGCGAAAGCTCGGGGTAGAACGGGGCGAGCATGGGATCGTCGTCGGCGGCGATCAGGATGGTATAGAGTGCCGGCGCCGTGTTGACGCCGTTAATCACCAGAGTCTGATCCTCCATGTCGCGAGCGGCCTGCTTGGCAAGCTTCTTAAAGGAGAACGGGGCACGGGTGGCACCGAAGATGCCGGCCACGTGGTCCTCGAAGATGTTCAGGAAGTTCACGAAAGATCACTCTCCGTATAGGTTCTTTGGTATCCGAGCAAATATAGGCATATCCCAACGATTATAGAGGATAGGGTTCCCGCAACTGCCGCCTTGGCGGCGACCGCGGCTGCAAGGCTGGCAATTTCCATATGGTGTGCAAGACAGGATGCCGCTGCGCAGCCGATGCCGGTGACGGCGATGGCGGCGATTGCGGCAAGGTTTGAGCCCTGGTCGGCACGCTTGGCATGGGCATTGAGCAGCGCAGATGACGCTGCGGCAGTTGTCGCGACCAGCACAAAGGCAGCCCAAAGGAGCGGGTCTTCCAGCGCTGCGGCAACGTTACCGAGCCCCAGCACGCCTCCGGCTGAAAGCGCGACCGTCGCCAGACGGGCAAAAAGCACGCCCATGCCCGTTGCCGCGGCGGCGCTTGCCGGGCCGAGCCAAAATGACGCGACGCCGGCGGCGACCCCAGCTGCCAGGAAGGTATTGCCAGTCAGACAGCCAAGCGCGAGTGCACAGGTGAGCGCGGCGCTCGCGGCAGCCTCGGTGCGACCCCAGGCGATCCACCAACCGGACATGGCAGCGGCAAAGATCACCGCGACGGGCAACATCGACAGGATGCCCTGCGCCTGCATGGTGGCGTTGGCCATGAGCACCAAAAAGCCCACAGCCGAGATGGCCGAGCCGATCTGGGGGGCCAGGCCAGCCGCCGCTCCGATCGCGATAGCCGCAATGACCAGGCCGGGAAGCGCCGCGACCCCGGCCGTTTGCATCAGCAAAAAGCTAAAGGCGCCGCACGTTAGCGCCGAGATAGCGTGCATGGTGTAGTCGCGCGCATGGCTCCAGCGCGTGCCCGCCCAGCCGAGCGCGGGGTCGACCTCGATGGCGTCGTCCTCGTAGTACGACGGCTCGATATCGTCGAGCTCCTGCTCGTCATCCGAAAGCTCGCCAACCATTTGCTCCAGACTGCGACGGCCCTCGCGCACGCTGCCCAGACCGGCAAGGAGTTGGTCGCAAAATGCCTCGATGCTGTTGGGGCGGTCCTGCGGCATGGGGGAGAGCGCGCTCATGAGCGCGGCCTCGGCTCCCGGGGGAAAGTGTGGTATCAGCTCGCTGGGATAGGTGGCGCCGCCGATGATGCGGTCGAGCGAGTCGGCGGGCGTGGCCGCCATAAAGGGAGCGCTGCCGCACAAGCCCTCATAGATAACGCAGGCAAGGGCAAAGACATCGGCGCGTTCGTTGACCGCGCCGGTCTCGATATCGAGCTGCTCGGGCGGCATGTAGCCGATGGTGCCGCCGCGCGAGCCGCCAAAGCCACCGGCGGACGACAGTCGCGCCATGCCAAAGTCGGTGAGCTTTACATTGCCCGAGTGGTCGATGAGCACGTTGGCGGGCTTAATGTCCAGGTGGAGTACGCCATTGCTATGGGCGAAGGTGAGCGCCTGGCCCAGGGCATCGGCAATGGCCGCGGCCTCGTCAAAGGTGAGCGAGTGGCCGTCCACGCGATGCAAAAACTCGGCCAGCGACATACCGTCGACATACTCCATGACCAGGTAGGCATAGGCGGTGTCATGCGTAAAGTCGATGACCTGCACGATATTGGGATGTTGAAGCATGGCGGCAGTGTGCGCCTCGCGCAGGACATCCATGATGTCGCTGGCGGGCATGCCGGCGCCGTTGATAAGGGGGATGCGCTTAATGGCGACGCGGCGGCGCAGGTGCGTGTCGCGGCAAATCTCGATGGAGCCAAAACCGCCGGTCGCAAGTGTCTCGAGCGGCTGGTACCGCTTGAGCAGCTCGCGAGAGCTGGTGCCCTCCAAAGGAACGTCCGGCGAGAACCGGGCGGTATGTTGCGAGAAAAGCGGCATGGCCAACCCTCGTGCGTTTAAAGTTCGTTTGCGAG
>CABQHZ010000183.1 GCA_902464175.1 uncultured Collinsella sp.
ACCCAGGACCAGCGCGTCAAATCGGCTTTATTCATGATTAGTCATCCGACCCTTCGTCCATGATTCCCAGATCATCGAGTGCGTCCTTTGCCGCCAATTCCATGGCAGGACCGATCAAGTCGATAAGATCGGTCGCGATAACGCTCTTCTCACCATACTCCGTCGCCGCAGCAAAACCGGCGTAGCTGTGAAGTGCGACGGCGTACGAATACAGCAGCTCCCAACGATCCATCTCGTCGCGCATGGTGGCAAGCGTGCCGGCCAAAATACCCGCGAGAACATCACCAGAACCGGCAGTTGCCAGAGAAGCCGGACCCGAGAGTGGCAGCAGCACGCGCTCAACGCCACAGATAGCCGTCGTCGGCCCCTTGGCTATGACCACCAGATTGTCGGAGCCTGCAGCCCAGACAACCTTCTGCGCGGCCGCAATCGCGGTACCAAGGTCGTTCACCTCGTCACCGGCAACCAGGCGCGAAAGCTCACGATAGTGCGGCGTCATAACCAACGGCCGCTCGCGGCGATACATCTCGGGGTTACTATCAATACCGTCAATGGCAATCTTAGCAAGGCAGTTGAGTGCATCGGCGTCCAAAATTAGCGGTACATCAAGCTCGAGCAAGCCCGAAACCACCTGCATAGCGCCGGCAGACGTCGTCATACCGGGACCGCACAGCACGCAGCTGTACTTCTTTGCGATCTCGCACACCGTCATGCGCGCAGCGGCGCCAAAGGAGCCGCGGGAATCAGACGGAATAGCAAAGACCGGAATCGAAGGAAGTGCCATGCGAATGAGATTGGCGCAGGCGTCAGGAGCCGCGACTGCCACGTAACCAGCACCCGCGCGAGCTGCAGACTTGGCCGCCATAATGGCAGCACCAGGATATTGCGCAGATCCGGCGACAATAAGCACGGAGCCACGGGAATACTTATCGATATTCGATGGTAGCGGAGCAAAGTAATCAACTAAGTCACCGGGCTCGACAATCTCGGCGGCGTGGTCGACATCATCGATGACCTCGTCAAGACGGTCGTAAAGATTGCCGCAGATCAAATCGCCAGCATACTCAGGACCATCAGCGCTATACAGACCAATCTTGGGCGCAATCATCGTCACCGTGCGCTCGGCACGAATGCAGTCATCATCAACAACGCCCGTCTCGGCATTCAGGCCCGAGGGGACATCAATGGATACGACACAATCGGCGCATTCATTGACCGTAGGAATCCAAATGGAAAACGGCGCACGCAGATTCCCGTGGAAACCGGTACCAAAAATGGCATCGACAACAACATCGGCCTTATCGATCAAAACCTCGAGTTCGTCACGCGAGGGACCGACGCAAACGTGCACATCGCGGCCGGCAGTTCGACGAGCAACATGACGTGCCAGAGCAGCAGGAATCTCATCCGGCTCAACCGGAGAAACGATATCCACGTCCACACCCTTGTGGCTCAGGATATCGGCGGCAACCCAACCGTCGCCGCCATTATTACCAAAACCGACCAGAACGAGAACCCGATCGGGATTGAGCTTCAAGACCTCGTTGGCGGCAAACTCACCCGCTAGCTCCATAAGCTCGGCCTTCGAAGTCCCTTCGCGTTCGATGATGTCCTCGAGACGAACGACTTCTTCGGTACTCAAAACCGGTTTCATCTATGCTCCTAGCGTATCTTGCGAAGCATCGCCCAGGTGCTCCGTCAATGCTGAATTCTGCAGCTGCTCAAGCTCATCTAAAACAGAGCGAGCCTCTTTAAATGTCTGCGCAACGCGTTTCTTGTTGCTCACTTTTTCTTCCTTAGGCTTAGGTCGAGCATCCTCGGTGATTGCAATGGCATTAGCGACAGCCAAGTCACCCGTAAGGGTAATAGAAAGAGCGACCTCGACAACACCCAAATCCTGGGCGATTTCGAGAGCACGACCAGAAAGCAGAGCCTTCGGTTTGCCGAGTTTATCACGCGTTACCGAAACATCCTTGCGACCTACACCTTGACTAAAACCCGTGCCGAGAGCTTTAAGCACCGCCTCGCGCGAAGCAAAGCGGCTCGCATAGTGAGCAGCGGGACGCGATGATGCATCGCAATACGCACGCTCTTCTTCGGTAAACACACGCCGAGCAAACGACGGCGTCTTTTCAAGAATTGATTTCATGCGGGAAATCTCGACGATATCAACGCCGATACCAGCTTCAGCCATGTTCACCTCCATATCGCACAGACTAAGTTATTGTAGCCCGTTCACAGAAGATGCGACAAACGAGGGTTATAAAACACAGCTACTATGTGAGACAAATTGCCCGAGATACAAAAAAGGGGGAGGCCGCGAGGCCTCCCCCTTCTGCAGTTTCGATGACGGCTCGGTGCCGTCCACCGGTCAGCGGCGCCCTGGCCTCCCACGGGCTGACCCCGCAGTACTCTCGGCGCGATGGGGCTTAGCTTCCGGGTTCGGAACGGGACCGGGCGTGCCCCCCATGCTCTGGCCGCTGACCGGTGGGCGGCGCCCACCGTTACGGTGTCCTGGGTCTCATCTACGTGCCCTGGGGGCCGCATGGCGCATAGGAGGAGTCGACTCGGGGGCATCCTCGTGCCCGGACCGCGCGCATGAGCGCTGGGTCCCGCGGGCCGCGAGGTGCGGTTCCGGAAGAGCTCGGGCGATTAGTGCGGCTCGGCTGAGGACGTCGCCGTCCTTGCACCTGCCGTCTATCGACCAGGTAGTCTACCTGGGCCCTTACCGGAAGGAGAACTAATCCCTGGAACGGCTTCCCGCTTAGATGCCTTCAGCGGTTATCCGCGCCGCACGCGGCTACCCGGCCGTGCCGTTGGTCGACAACCGGTTCACCGGAGGTGCGTCCACCCCGGTCCTCTCGTACTGGGGGCAGCCTCCATCGATTCTCCTGCGCCCACGGAGGATAGGGACCGAACTGTCTCACGACGTTCTGAACCCAGCTCGCGTACCGC
>CABQHZ010000184.1 GCA_902464175.1 uncultured Collinsella sp.
TCGATGCCCGTCTGCATGCCATCGCGCGCGATGTCGGTATACACCAGATGCTTAAAGCCCAGCTCGGAAAGCTGCGCCACGGCATCGTCGAGCGCCACGCCCGCGCCGTCGCGCCAGCCATTCACCTTGACCTGGCCGTCGCGCGCGGCAATATCTGCCACCAACAGCTCGCCAAAGCCTTGGGCTGCCACCTCGGCAAAACCCGGCTCGGTCACCAGCACGGTGCCCAGCGCAATGCGGCGTGCGCCGTAGCCGGCCAGCTCGTCGATGCGCGCGAGCGAGCGGACACCGCCGCCCACGTCCGCGGACAGACCGTCGACGCCGCAGATGGCCTTAATCGCTGCCGAGTTGGCAGCGCACGCGTCCTCGTCCTCGCCAAAGGCAGCGGACAGGTCGACGACGTGCACCCAGCTCGCGCCCTGCTCGGCAAAGGAGCGGGCAACGGCCACGGGGTCGTCAGAATACACCTTACAGCGGCTCCGGTCGCCGCGCTCCAGGCGCACGACCTTGCCGCCGATCAAATCGATTGCGGGAAACAGAATCATCGGCCGGCCCCCTCGACGATGCTCACGAAGTTCTTAAGGATGCGCTGACCCAGCGCAGAGGATTTCTCGGGATGGAACTGGCAGCCCCACACGTTGCCGTGGCGCACGATGCACGGGAAGCTCCGTGTATAGTGCGTGCGCGCCAACACATCGGCGGCATCGACGTCGTCGGCCACCGCGTAGCTGTGAGTGAAATACATGTTGGCGCCCTCGGCAAAACCGGCAAGCAACGGATCGGCCGCACCGGCGGGCGTCATGCGCACCTGGTCCCAGCCCACGTGCGGGACCTTCAGACGGCTCGACTCCAGGTGCGTGCACGAGCCACGCATGATGCCCAGGCCATCGACCCAGGGACCACCGGCCTGCTCGGAGGCATCGTCGTCCGCGTCCGCGTCCTCGTTCGCAGGCACGCCCTCGTTGCCGCGCTCAAAAAACAGCTGAAGGCCCAGGCAGATGCCGAGCAGCGGAGTTCCGGCGGCAACGGCATCGAGCACGGCCACCTCCTCGCCGCTCTGACGCATAAAGGCGATCGCGTCATAGAACGCACCCACGCCCGGGATGACCAGGCCGTCGGCGTTGCGGATCTGCTCCGGATCGTCCGACGTGCAGGCGGCAGCACCGGCGCGCGCAAGCCCGCGCACGACGCTCGACAAGTTGCCCTTGTGGTAGTCGACCACCACGATCTTCGGTTCGCCCACGCGACCCCTCCACTTCTCATCATCCAAAACCACCACAAAGAGGACAGGCATCTTCGTGGTGGTTTTACCCTTGTGACGGTTACAGCGAGCCCTTGGTGCTGGGGATACCCTGCACGCGGGGATCGAGTTCGCAGGCGCGGCGCATCGTGCGGCCCACGGCCTTAAAGGCGGCCTCGATAATGTGGTGCGAATTGCCGCCCGCCAGCTCGCGCACGTGCAGCGTGAGCTTGGCATCGCGCGCAAAGGCATAGAAGAACTCGACGGCCAGCTCGGTATCAAAGCTGCCCACGCGCTCAGTCGGCACGGGCAGCTCGCAATAGGCCTGCCCGCGACCCGAGATATCCACGGCGGCCATCACGAGTGTCTCGTCCATGGCGATCGCCGCGTCGGCAAAGCGCGTAATACCCGCCTTGTCGCCCAGCGCCTGGCAAAACGCCTCGCCCAGCACAATGCCCGTGTCCTCAACGGTGTGGTGCGCGTCGACCTCGACGTCGCCCACCGCATGCACCGTCAGATCGAACAGGCCATGGCGGCCAAAAGCGTTGAGCATGTGGTCGAAAAACGGCACGCCGGTCGAGATATCGCACACGCCAGATCCGTCCAGGTCGAGCTTTACGACAATGTCGGTCTCGCCCGTCTTGCGGGTTACCTCGGCATAGCGGTCCATCTACATCTCCTCCTTCACCAGCGCGGCAAACGCGGCCAGCACCTCGTCGTTTTCCTGCGGCGTACCCACAGTGATGCGCAGACAGTCCGCAAGCCCCGGCGCGTAGCTAAAGTCGCGCACCAAAATCGAATACTCGTCGCGCAGACGCTCGCGCACGCGCGTGGCATGCGGCGTGCGCACGAGCACAAAGTTCGCCGCGCTCGGCCATGCCTCCACGGGCATGCCCTCGGCAGCCATTGCGCGCAGGGCGCACAGCTCGCGCTCGCGCTCGGATGCGATCTGTGCCACCACGGGCGTGTAGGCATCACGGGCACGCACGCAGGCAAGTGCTGCCGCCTGGCTCAGCACGTTAACTGAATAGATCTGGCGAATCGCCGCGAACACGTCGATGACTTCCGGCGCCGCGATCACGTAACCCAGACGCGTACCGGCAGCGCCAAACGCCTTGGACAACGTATGCAGAATCACCAGGTTGGGATGCTCGGCGATAAGCCCCTGCGCCGTGGTGACCGCGCCAAACGAATCGTCGGCAAACTCCACGTAGGCCTCGTCAACCATTACCATGCCGGGGCACGCATCGCACAGCGCCGCGACAAAGTCGAGCGGTGCCACGTCACCCGTGGGGTTGTTGGGCGAGGTCACGATTGCCAGGTTGCACTCGGACGCCGCCGCAAGCACGGCTGCCTGGTCGAGCTCAAAGGTCGCGGGGTCGCGCCACACGTCGCGCACCTCGGTCTGACAGAGCGACGCAAAGAACGCATACTCGCTAAAGCACGGCGGGCAGTTGAGCAGGGTCCGTCCCGCGCCGCCAAACGCCAACAGGTAGTTATAGAGCAGCTCGTCGCCGCCGTTGCCCACGCAGACATTCTCGCGCGCCACACCATGCCAAGCGGCAAGCTCGTCGCGCAGATCGTTGGACATGGGATCGGGATAGCGGTTGAGCGGCGTGGCAGCCAGGGCGGCGTCGACCGCCTCGCGCACGCCAGCCGGCACGGGATAGGTGTTCTCGTTGGCCGAAAGGTTGATGCGCGTGGGCGTAAAGTT
>CABQHZ010000185.1 GCA_902464175.1 uncultured Collinsella sp.
AGCCCGCTTAAGCTCGACGACCAGGGCATATGGCGCATGGACTTTGAGGACATGGGGCGCAAGCTCGCACAAAACCACATCCATGCTGCCGTTTTCTGCTCGCCGCATAATCCCTGCGGCCGTGTGTGGGAACGCGACGAGATCG
Source organism: uncultured Collinsella sp. (assembly GCA_902464175.1). GTDB lineage: Bacteria > Actinomycetota > Coriobacteriia > Coriobacteriales > Coriobacteriaceae > Collinsella. Next base: position 146 of record CABQHZ010000185.1, read on the forward strand.
AGCGCGCCATGGACATCTATCGCCAGCACGATTGCGTGGTGATCTCGGACGAGATCTGGTCCGACATCATCCGTCCTGGGCACAAGCACATCCCGACGCAGTCGGTGAGCGAGGACGCCCGCATGCGCACGGTCGCCCTTTATGCGCCCAGCAAGACCTTCAACCTCGCGGGCCTAGTCGGCAGCTATCACATCATCTACAACGAGACGCTGCGCGACCGCGTGTGCGCCGTGTCCAACAAGACCCATTACAACGAGATGAACGTCCTCTCCATGCACGCGCTCATTGGCGCCTACCAGCCGCAGGGCTACGAGTGGGTGGACGAGCTCAACGAGGTCATCAAGGACAACGTTGACTACTTCTGCGATTACGTTGACGAGCATTTTAAGGGCGTGACCTATTCGCGTCCGCAGGGCACGTACATGGTGTTCTTGGACTGCACGGAGTGGTGCCGCGCACACGGTCGCGACATTCAGTGGCTGCTCGATGAGGGGGCCCGCGTAGGCGTGGGCTATCAGGACGGCCGTCCGTTCCACGGACCCTGCCACATTCGCGTGAACCTGGCGCTGCCGCTTTCGCGCGTAAAGGAGGCGTGCGACCGCCTGAATCGCTACGTTTTTAATGCATAGCAAGCCGTAACGAACGAACGACATGCGCGGGGTCTTCTGGCTTGATTGTTATGCGGGGGTCTGATCCCAGGCCCCTACTTTTCGTGAACCTGCTTGCCGCAAAGGTGCTCAATCGTAATCTCGTACAGCTGAACGCCCTTGATGTCCTTGGCGATTTCCTCCTCGACTTCCTCGGCGGAGGGGTAGTACTTGAGCGCGAGCTCACGGACCTTATCCTCGATGAATGCGGGGGTGTCATTCGCTAGGCGGCAACGGCCAAAGACAACGGTGCTCTGCACGTAGGGCGCCCAGTCGTCGTCCTTGTACCAGTCGTTGCCGTAGACGGTAAAGCAGACCTTGTCGTCACGCTTGAGAGCGTCGACCTTGTGGCCCGCCTTGGCGCCGTGGAAGTAAATCTTGTCGTGTTCGGCATCGAAGAAGTAGTTGACGGGAATGGCGTACGGGTAGCCGTCATCGCCGTTGACGGCAAAGACGCCGCGCTTGCAGGTGGCGAGCAGCTCGCGCGCCACCTCGTCGGTAATGGCGCGCTTCTTTCGACGTAGAGGCCTAAACATCGCGGGATTCCTTTCCAATCGGGCATGGTTCTTGGAGAGAGACTATAGCGAACTGGGACCGTGCTGCTTGATGCGGGCGAGAATGTTTTTGAGCTTGTCAAAATCGAGCGGCTTGGGCAGATGGGCGTTCATGCCGGCGTCGCGTGCGGCCTTGGCGTCCTCGGCAAAAGCGTTGGCGGTCAGCGCGATGATGGGGATGTCGGCGGCGTCGGGCTTGCCGCTCAGACGAATCGCGCGCGTTGCCTCATAACCGTCCATACCGGGCATCATGATGTCCATGAGGATGGCGTCGAAGCTGCCGGCGGGATGCGACAGGTACAGGTCGACAACCTCGTTGCCATTGGCCGCGCGGGTCACCACAACGTCCTCGGATTCCAGCAGCGCCTGGGCAATTTCGGCATTCAGGTCGTTGTCTTCGGCGAGCAGGACGTTCATGCCGGCAATCGGGCAGTTGGGCATTGCCTCGACTGGCTTTATGTGGGCCCGAGGGTTCTTGTCGATATCGAGCGGAATCTGGACAGTGAACGTGCTGCCCACGCCGAGTTCGCTTGAAATCTCGATGGTGCCGCCCATCATGTCGATGAGCGATTTGACGATGGGCATGCCCATGCCGGTTCCCTGGAACTTGCTGCGGGCGTCGTCGCCCTCTTGGGCGAACGGCTCGTAGATATGCTTCAAAAACTCGGGCGTCATGCCAATGCCGGTGTCTTCGATGGTGAAGCAAAAGAGCGCACGTGCGTCGTTGAGCGGTTTGACGGTGGAAGAGAAGGTGACGGTGCCGCCATGCTTGTTGTATTTGATGCTGTTGTCGAGCAGGTTGATGATGATTCGGCGGATATGGGTGGGGCTGCCGATCATGCTCTGGTCGACGGCATAGGGCTCGCTGGCGTTGAGCAGCGTAATGCCACGGTCCGATGCGCGGAGTTTGCACAGCACCAAGGCATCGTCACAGAGCTCCTTGAGGTTGAACGATTCGTGCTCGAGTGTCACTTTGCGCTCCTCGATCCTGCCCATCTCGAGGATGTCGTTAATGAGCGAGAGCAGGTGGTTGGCAGCGACACGCGCCTTGGCGCGGCTTTCGCGAGCGACCTTTATATCGCCCTCTTTCAATTCCTCAATCTCAATAAGTCCCAAGATGCCGTTGAGCGGTGTGCGGATGTCGTGGCTCATACGCGTGAGGAACGCGGTCTTGGCGGCGTTGGCGGCGTCGGCTTTCTGCCGCTCTTTCCGCGCGCGTTGAAGCGACCAGACAAGGATGGCGATGCCGGTCAGCAAAATGCAGATGATAACGGTGGCAATGGCGGTGCGGTTGCGATAGAGGAATCGAAGTGTATCGGATTCTTGAGCCGAATACGATGTGGGGGAATAACTGTTCGCGGAGAGCGATTCGCCGGCATTGACGATACCCTTATTAATGATTCCTAAGAGCTGGGGATTGCCGCGCGAAATCAAGCACGATAGCTCTGCTGTGTTGGTGAGTTCCTGTGTTTCGAAATCTTCGATGTCGTAGGTGTCGCGGATGGTTTCCAGACGCGTGCTGGGGACAATGATGCAACTGGCCTCTCCTTTATTGAGGGCTTCGAGCGCCTCGTTGCCATTCGGATAATCGGTTATCGTTGCGT
>CABQHZ010000186.1 GCA_902464175.1 uncultured Collinsella sp.
GGCACCGGCTACTCCGGCGAGATCAAAAAGTCCATTTTCAGCGTCATGAATTACCTGCTGCCCGTCGAGGACGACGTGCTGCCCATGCACTGCTCGGCCAGTATGGATCCCGTCACGCACGAGACCGCCGTGTTCTTTGGCCTGTCCGGCACCGGCAAGACCACGCTTTCGGCCAACCCCACGCGCCTGCTGATCGGCGACGACGAACACGGTTGGTCCGACATGGGCATCTTCAACATCGAGGGCGGCTGCTACGCCAAGTGTGAGGGCCTAGACGCGTTCCACGAGCCCGAGATCTTCAACGCCGTCCGCTTTGGCGCCATCTGCGAAAACGTGGTGCTCGACGAGAACCGCAAGCCCAACTACGACGACATCTCGATCACGCACAACACGCGCGTGGCATACCCTGTGGAGCACATTCCCAACGCGTGGACCAAGGGCATGGGTACTACTCCAAGCGTCGTGCTCTTCCTGACCTGCGACGCCTTTGGCGTGCTGCCGCCCATCTCACGCCTGACGGCCGATGCCGCCATGTACCACTTTGTGACGGGCTTTACGGCCAAGATCCCCGGCACCGAGGTCGGCGTCACCGAGCCCACGCCCACGTTCTCTTCGCTGTTTGGCGAGCCGTTTATGCCGCTCGACCCCATGGTCTATGCCAAGATGCTCGGTGAGCGCATCGCCGACGGCCGCACCCGCGTCTACTTGGTCAACACCGGCTGGATCGGCGGCGGCTACGGCGTGGGTCATCGCATCGAGCTTGCCTACACGCGCGCCCTGGTGGCCCGCGCCCTCGACGGTACCATCGAGGACAGCGAGTTCGTGCACGACGACATCTTTAACGTCGACATTCCCACCACGTGCCACGGCGTACCCGACGGCATCCTGGTGCCGCGCCAGTACTGGCAGAGCACCGCTCGCTACGACGAGGCCGCGCACAACTTGGCCGTGATGTTCGAGGAGAACTTCGAGAAGAAGTACTCGCACCTGCCCGAATCCGTCAAGGCCGCCGGTCCGCATGCTCAGGTGCACGCCGACGCCCGTCATCGCGGCCACGGCCTGCTGGGACTTCGCCACTAGCGTCGCCTCAGACCCAAAACCACCATAAAGGGGACAGGCACCTTTGTGGTGGTTTTACTCGCGCGGATGATTCGGGTTACAATACGCCTGACATATCGCTCCCTTCTCCGGATGGGGGCAGCGTAAGCGCTCTTGTGGCGGCACCGTAGGACTTTGAAGGTGGCCGTCGTAAGGGCGCTTTTTGTTTAGGCACCCGGGCTCGGGCGCATGCTATGAAGGGAGAGCACATGAAGAGCTTTATTGCCGAGGATTCGTTTTGGGAGCTATTTCCGCAGGCGGCTGTCGGTGTTGTGGTCGTAAAGGGTATGAAGCCCGCGGCTCAGATTCCTCAAGAGGACGTGGACGCGATTGCGGCGTTGCTCGACCGCGCCAATATCGACGCGGAGCGTCATCTGACCAGCGATACTATCAGCGAGAACGCACCGGTCAAGGCATGGCGCGAGGCTTATCGGCTGTTCAAGACCAAAAAGGGCGCGCGTTGCTCAATTGAGAACCTGCTCAAGCGCGTGCTCAAGGGCAAGCCGGTCGGTCATATCACGCCGGCGGTGGATATCTACAACACGGTTTCGTTGACCTATGCGCTGCCCGTGGGAGGCGAGGATTTGCATGCGATCGAGGGAGATCTTCGCTTGAAGGTGACTGACGGTGGCGATGCGTTTCTGCCACTTGGCGAGGAAACGGATGACCCGACGCTGCCCGGCGAGCTTGCCTACATCGATGATGCGGGCGCCGTATGCCGCTGCTGGAACTGGCGCGATGGCGTTCGCACGGCGCTGTCCGACGATTCGGCCGATGCATTCCTGGCGATTGAGTGCGTGGAGCCCGAGCGGATGGGGGATTGCCAGGCTGCCGTTGATCGTCTCGCCGAGTTGCTCGAGCGCTATCTGGGAGCGATGGTTGTCGTTAAGACGCTTGTGACCCGCGACAATCCCTGCGTGGAACTGTAACGACGCCTGCGGATCATGTTCGCCGGTCAAAACCACCACAAAGGTGCCTGTCCCCTTTGTGGTGGTTTTTATGTTGATGGGTTAACAAATGGGATATTTGGGTATGGGTGTTGCCTCGTGCGGCTAAGATGTTTACCCGTTAGCATCATGTAAGCGAAAGGCGGTCGTCTCCCATGCAGCAGAACGACGAGACACGTTTCGAGGACTTTGTCGGACTGATCAGCGGGCTCTACAAGGAGATCCAGCGCATTAAGACATCCGAGGGCGCAAGGCTGGGCCTCAAGGGCTCCGACGTTATGTGCCTGTACTATCTTGAGCGCAGCAAGGACGGCCTGACTGGCGCTGACCTGGCTCGCATGGCAGGCGTGACCCGTGCCGCCGTCTCGCGCACGCTCGCGCATCTGGAGGAGGGCGGCTACGTCGAGGTCGACGACTCGGGTGATGCGGCCGTTAAGTATCGTGCCCCGGTGCGCCTGACCGCTCTGGGCGGCGAGAGCATGAGCGAGGCGGACCGCATCATTCGCGAGGTGCTCGACACCACCGGTAAGGCTATGGGTGTGGAGCAGCGCGAGCAGATGTATGCGTCGCTGCGTACGATTCTCAACACCCTGCGTGAGATCTAAGGCCGCCAAGGCATTTGCTTCCCATTAAAAACTGCATAGTCCCGTTTGAGTGCGTATGCCGTGCCGGGGGCATTGCTGTCAAAATTCCCCGCGCGGGACCTGCGCAAGAAAGGATTCGTTATGTCCGTCCGCATTATTACCGATTCCGCAAGCGATATGTCGCCGGCGGAGCACCCCGCTCTGCGCGTTCTGCCGCTGTCCGTCACCTTTGGCACCGATGTGTATATGGATGGCGTCGACATCGATCACCAGCGCTTTTACGAGATGCTCGTGGAGCGCGATGAGCTGCCCAAGACCGG
>CABQHZ010000187.1 GCA_902464175.1 uncultured Collinsella sp.
TCATTCATCTTGGAGACGTAATCGCGGGAGATAACGTTGTCGGCATCGAAGATAAAGTAGCCCTCAAACGTGTCGGGATACTCGTTGAGAATGCGATCGAAACCAAAGTCCATGACCCAGCTCTTGCCCTTGCGGGCCAGGTCATTGCGCTCGTAAACAATGGCACCGGCCTCGCGCGCGAGCTGCGCCGTGTTGTCGGTGCAAGCATCGGCGACCACGAAGACCTCGATGAGCTCGGACGGATAGTCCTGATCCTTGATAGAGCGTACGAGATTGGCGATCACGGCCTCCTCGTTATGCGCCGCAATGAAGAAGGCATAGCGGTGGAGTTTTTTGGCCTTGGGAGGCGCGACCTCGCCACGAAGAGCGCCAATGACAAAGAAGACCACCTGGTACAGAAAGCAGACCGTGAGCAGCGTAACCACAATCTGGTTGAAGATCACGATGGGTGTGTTGGTTTGTAAAAAGGCGAGCATGCAGGCTCCCGAGAACGCGTTACGTAAACAACCGTATATCTTACCGTAGGCTAACCGAGTTCAAGAAACCACCTAATACTGGTTAGGCCTCGAGCAGACCGAGCTGCGGAACGATTTCGTCGCCGGCGGCAGTGCGGCCGAGCGAGCGCGGGGCTAGGTCGTCCAGAACGGCGGCGAGATCCCACGGCAGCTCATCGCGGCACTCAATGCGCTCCCCCGTCACGGGATGATCGAACGCCACGCGCCAGGAATGGAGGAATTGCCTGGTCAAACCCTGGTCGGCACGTGCATCGCACTTGCCGTAGAGCGGATCGCCCACGCAGGCGTGGTTGATATGGCGCATGTGCACGCGAATCTGATGCGTGCGACCCGTAAACAGGTGGCACTCGACAAGCGTATAGCCATCGTCAAAACGCGTGGAATCGAAGCGCTCGAGGACCCTAAAGGTCGTAATGGCCTGGCGCGCGAAAGGATCGTCCGAAACCGCCATCTTGACACGGTCGCGCGTAGAACGGGCAATGCCGGTGTTAATGGTGCCCTCGTCCATGGCAATGTGGCCGTGGACGAGCGTAATGTAGCGGCGGTCGAGCGTGCGCGTGCGGATGAGATTCTGGAGCGCGCGCTGGGTGTCGTCGTCTTTTGCCGCGAGCATAAGGCCCGAGGTGTCACGATCCAGGCGATGCACGATGCCGGGGCGGTCCTCGCCCTGCACGGTGCCCAGATGGTCAATGCCACAGTGATAGACCAAGGCGTTCGCAAGGGTGCCGCTCTCGTGGCCATGGGCGGGATGGCACACCAGACCGCGCTGCTTGGAGAGCACGATGAGGTAGTCGTCCTCGTAGCGGATATCGAGGGGAATGGCCTCGGGAATCACATCGGTGGGATCGTGCGGCTCGGGTAAATCGACCGAAATACGGTCGCCGGAGCGCACGGCATACTTTTTTGACAGGCATGTCTCGCCGTTGACGGCAACGGCACCGCCCTCGATCAGATGCGCGCAGGCAGAGCGCGTAGGGCAGCCGTCATTAGCGCCCAGATAGGCGTCAAGACGCTGACCAGCGGCATCGTCGGCAACAAGGATATGGATGTCGGCCATTAGCGCTCGCTCCTTTCGCGAATCTTGCGGGCACGCTCCCCACGCTGCTGGGCCTTGCGCTTAGCGCGAGCCTCGTCACGGGCGTTGAGCTCGGCGGTCGCGTCGACCTCACGGGCCGCAGGACTCAAGAACATGTAGCCGATGAGGGCAAGCACCACACCGACCGTAATGCCGACATCGGCCACATTGAAGACGGGGAAGTCGATGAAGGTGGTGGCAATAAAATCGGTCACGAAGCCAAAAGCCAGACGGTCGATCGCGTTGCCAATGGCGCCGCCCGCTACCATAGCCATGCCCACAACCTCCAAGCGAGCAAGCTGGGGCGAGCGAAGCAAGTACACCGCGATCGCAACGATAACGACAAACGCCAGCACGGCAAACGCAGCACCGTGCCCCTCGCCCATGCTAAAGGCAGCACCGATGTTACGCACGAAAAGGAAGTCGATCACACCGGGGATAACAGTCACATGCAGAGCATCGCCAACGGCACGAACCGCAAGCTTGGTCAGCTGGTCAACAAGCAGCACGGCCAACGCCACGCTACCAGCAACACCCAACCGCCAACGCAAAGGCGGCGTCATATCCGCAGAACGACCCAAATCAATCCCCTACCCTCAAAAACATCGAATTACGTTTAACGCAATTAACCATCTTATATTGCCACACGCAGAACGCACGACATATCCACCAACGCAAGCTAAATAACCAGCTAAAAACGAAAGCGGCATTCCGAAAAACAGAATGCCGCTTTTATTCAGCGGAGCAAATGGGCCGAAGGCGCCCAAATTCTCCCTATAACTAAAATGCCGAGTTACCGTGCCTTAAAGGGCTTCCGCACACCTCTTGCAAATATGTGCGTGGCCGTTGTACTCGCCGACGGTGGTGCGGTAGTTCCAGCAACGGTCGCAGCACTCGCCCTCGGCAGCCTCGATGGCAACGGAGAGCTCCTCGCCCTGGGTCAGTTCAACAGCGGAGACGATGTAGAACTCGGCCAGGTCGACGGCCTTGTCGCCGGTCAGCAGCGCATACATCTCGGCGGGAACGACCGCCTTGACGCGGACCTGTTGGCTCTTAGTGAAGGTGCCGGCGGAGCGGGCATCCTCAAGGGCCTTGGTCACGGCGCTACGGAGCTCGAGCGAAGCCTCAAGCACGCCCTCAAACTCATTGGCCTCGTCGACCGTAATGGGCGACTTATACCAATCGAGCAGCGCGGCGTACTTCTGGTGATCGACGCAGCCGGCGGGTGCATAGGCCATGGCCTCGTCGACCGTGTAGGACAGGATCGGCTGCAGGTCGCGCATGAGCATCGAGAAGAGCTCGGCAAGCACGGTCTGGGCGCTGCGGCGCTCGAGCGA
>CABQHZ010000188.1 GCA_902464175.1 uncultured Collinsella sp.
GTGCCAAAGGTCTTGTGGCTCACGGTATCGCCCGCGGCAAAGTCCTGCGATGCGCTCGCGCGATCGACCTTGCGCTCCACCGTCGGCGACACCTTGGACGACGGCTTTTTAGCTCGCGGTGCGCCCGAGCCAAAGGTCGAGGCAACACGGCCGGCGTCGGGCGAAACCCCGCGATGGCGCTCGGTGCCATACGTGCTGCCGCCAAAGAAATCATCGAAGCTCGATCCGCCGCGCGAACCGGAACCGCCGGTCGAGCGCGTATGCGAGCCAAACACCTTGCCGCCATACATATCCGAGCCCATGCCCGAGCCAAAAGTGCCGCGACGGTCGCCGCGCTTCTCCCAGCCCGTACCCTCAAAACCGGCGGAACCGATGCCGCTAAACTCGATATCCTCAAACGGAATCTCGTTGAGGAAGCGCGAGCGCGGGTTGGCAGAAGTCGAGCCGTAGGTGCGACGCGTGGCCGCATAGGTCAGGAACAGGCGTTTACGGGCGCGCGTGATGGCGACGTAGGCCAGGCGACGCTCCTCCTCGAGCTTGCCCGGGTCATCGCTGCCGCCAAAGTCGTGCACGTGTGGAAAGATACCCTCCTCCATGCCGGCCACGAACACCGCCGGGAACTCCAGGCCCTTGGCGGAGTGGATGGTCATCATGGTGATGGCATGCGTCTCGCCGGCCAGGGAATCCAAGTCGGAGCGCAGGGCCAGCCACTCCATGAGTGCCGGCAGCGCCTTACAGGTGAGCGGACCGTAGGTGCGCTCGATCTCGTCGGCATGCACGGCGCCCGCCGGTAGCTCTGTTGGCACGGCATACGTGTTGCCCGCGATGGCGGCGGCCAAGGCATCCTGCGGCGAGAGCGCCGGGGCGGCTAGGCTATCGAGCGGATTAGAGCCCGCGGCGTCACGGGCGCCGACGAGTGCCTCGAACGAGGACGCGGGCGCGGACGGCCCCGGCTCGGGCGCAGGCGCGCTCACCACGACGGGCTCGGGCTCAGCGCCGGCCGGCACGTCGGCAACACCGGCCGCGCGCAGCTCTTCCAAGCTCTCGAGCGTACCCTCGATATCCTCATGCGTCTCCTCAAATTCGGCGGCGACGCCCAGGAATTCCTGAATGTTCTCGGCGCGGCTCTCGGACTCCATGGTGCCCTCGGCGCGGAAGGCCTGCAGCAGGCCCGTCTTGTCGACAATCATCTCGACAACGTCCTTGAGCTCGCCGTCCATGCGGCGGCCCTCGCGCACCAGCGCCACAAAACTCGACAGGCCGTTGCGCACCTTGGCACTAAACATGCCCGTCTCGGCTGTTGCGATCTCGCAGGCCTGGAAGAACGAGCAGCGGTTGTCGCGCGCCAGCTGCTCGATCTTTTGGATCGAGGTGGAGCCGATGCCGCGGCGCGGCGTGTTGATGACGCGCTTGACGCTCATCTCGTCGGCCGGGTTCACGATCATCTTGAGGTAGGCCATGACGTCGCGGATCTCGGCACGGTCGAAGAATCGCGTGCCGCCCACGATCTTGTAGGGCACGCCCGCGCGCAGGAACATATCTTCGAGGATACGCGACTGGGCGTTGGTGCGGTAGAACACGGCGATATCGTCGTAGCTCGTGCCCTTGGAGTGCAGCTTCTCGATCTCACCGGCAATCCAGCGGCCCTCGTCGCGCTCGTCGCTCGCCTGGAAGGCCTGGATCTTCTCGCCATCGGCTTCGGCCGTAAACAGGCGCTTGTCCTTGCGCTGCGAGTTGTGGCGCACCACGGCATTGGCGGCGCTCAGGATGTGACCCGTGGAACGATAGTTCTGCTCCAGCTTGACGGTCTTGCAGTTTTTAAAGTCCTTCTCAAAGTCCAGGATGTTGGTGATGTCGGCGCCACGCCAGCTGTAAATGGACTGGTCATCGTCGCCCACGACCATGAGATTTTGGTACTTGGCGGCCAGCAGGTTGGCGATCTCGTACTGGACGTGGTTGGTGTCCTGATACTCGTCGACGCTAATGTAGCGGAAGCGCTCCTGGTACTTGTCGAGCACCTCGGGGCGGGTGCGCAGCAGCTCGAGCGTGCGCACGAGCAGGTCGTCGAAGTCCATCGCGTTGGCGGCGCGCAGGCGGCGCTCCAGCTCCAGGTAGACCTGCGCGGCCTTTTTGTCATTGGGGCTATCGGCGCTCTTGAGCATGTCCTCGGGGCCGATCATGGCGTTTTTGGCCGAGCTGATCTTGCTGCGGATCATGTTGATGGGGAACTGCTTTTGCTCGATGCCGAGCGCCTGCATAATGTCACGCACCATGCGCTTTGAGTCATCGTCGTCATAGATGGTGAACTGACCGGTGTAGCCCAGCAGGTCGGCGTCCTCGCGCAGCATGCGCACGCACATGGCATGGAAGGTGCACACCCACATGCCACGGGTGCCGCTGGGGATGAGTGCCGTCAGACGCTCGCGCATCTCTGCCGCAGCCTTGTTGGTAAACGTAATGGCAAGAACCTGCCAAGGCTTAACACCCAAGTCGCCGAGCATATGTGCGATGCGGAAGGTCAAGACGCGGGTCTTGCCCGAGCCGGCGCCGGCGAGCACCAGCAACGGGCCCTCGGTGGTCAGGACCGCCTCGCGCTGGGCGGGATTAAGGCTGTCGATGTCGACGAGCGGCTTGGCGGGTTTGGGTGCCGGCGCAGGAGCGTCGTAGATGTCGAGCGGAACGAGCTCGGGCTCCGGCGCAGCGGGGGCGGTGTATGCATCGAGTGGCACGGGTTCCGGCGCGGGCGGCACGGGTACCGCAGCATTCTTTTCCCAGGGCAGGGGCTGGGTCATGGGCGACTCCTCATCTGACGGACGGCGCGCCTGCGGGCAGCGCCATAGTTTGAGCCGTACCAGTATACCGAGCCGCGCGGACACCGACGCAAATCACACCACGACTCCGTTCG
>CABQHZ010000189.1 GCA_902464175.1 uncultured Collinsella sp.
TTACGGTTGCCAAGGAGATGGAGGCGGTGGGCGAGCGTCTGTCGGCTATTCGCATTGACTCGGGCGACCTCGCCAAGCTCTCCAAGTATGTCCGCAGCCGTTTTGACGCCGAGGGCCTGCCCTATGTGGGGATCTCGGTTTCTAACGACCTGGATGAGTACACGATTCAGTCCCTGCTCGACCAGGGCGCGCCTATCGATAGCTTTGGCGTGGGCACCAAGCTCGCGACCTGCTACGACCAGCCGGCGCTGGGCGGCGTGTACAAGCTCGCCGCCCGCCGTGCGAGTGAGACGGACCCGTGGACGCCGGTGGTGAAGCTCTCCGAGCAGCCCTACAAGCGCACAATTCCCGGTGTTCAGCGCGTACGACGCTATTACGACGGTTTTGGCGGCCCGGTTTGCGACATGATTTATGACGAGGATCATCTGGCAGGGGAGGGCGCCGCGCGCGGCAATACCCTTGTGGCCGTGAACGATGCCGCCCTGGTGACCGACGTGTCCGAACTCGAGTATCGCGAGCTGCTGGTGCCGATCGTGCGCGATGGCAGTGCGGTGGCTCCGCGTGAGAGCATCCAGGACGCGCGCGAGCGCTGTGCTTGGGCGCTCGACCATCTGGACGCAGCTTTCAAGCGCTTCCTGTACCCGCAGACCTATGTGGTGGGTATGGAGCAGGGCCTGGCTCAGGTGCGCGACGAGCTCGTGCGCAAGAACATGGCCGCGGCCTCTGCCTTTCCCTGGGCTCACTAATTCCTTGGGCGGTAGGGGCGAGTCACGCTTCCCTGGCCGCCGCCTCGGCCGTTCGCTGAACAGTTGATTGGTTTGACGTATGACGACTTCTTATAAAACGATGGTGGTAAAGATCGGTTCGTCCACGGTGGTGGGCGCCGACGGCAAGGTCAACCGCGCCTTTATCGGCGGGCTTGCCGACCAGGCCGCAGCGCTGCGCGAGCTTGGCTGGCGCCTGATCGTGGTGAGCTCGGGCGCCATTGCCTGCGGCTATCCCGTGCTGGGCTTCGACCGTAAGCCGGTCGGCGACCTGCCGAGCCTGCAGGCCTGCGCCTCGGCCGGTCAGTGCATCATCTCGTCGGCCTACGACGAGGAGTTCCATGCGCGCGACCTGCTCACCTCGCTCGTGCTGCTCACGCGTCACGACACGGCGCGCCGCACGTCCTACCTGCACGCGCGCGACGCCCTGCTTCGCCTGGTGGAGCTCGGCGTGGTGCCGGTCGTCAACGAGAACGATACCGTCACCGTCGATGAGATCAAGTTTGGCGACAACGACACGCTGGCGGCGCTTGTGAGCTGCCTGGTTTCTGCCGATCTGTGCGTGACGCTCTCGGACATCGATGGCCTCTACACCGCCAATCCGCATGAGGATCCGACGGCCGAGTTTATCCCGGTCGTGCATAAGATCGATGCCAAGATTATCGCCTCGGCGGGCGATTCTTCCACATCGGTGGGTACGGGCGGCATGATCACCAAGATTCGCGCGAGCCGCATTCTCATGACGGCGGGCATTCAAAGCGTGATTTGCTCGGGCGAGGAGCCCGATGCGCTCGTGCGTCTGGCCCGCGGCGAGAGCGTGGGTACGCTGTTCGATCCGCCGGCGGAGCGCCTGGACATTGCGCCGCGCAAGCTGTGGATTGCACTGGGCGACAAGGCGCACGGCTCGGTGACGGTCGATGACGGCGCCGCGAAGGCGCTGGTCAGCCGCGGATCGTCGCTGCTCGCGGTGGGTATTCGCGAGGTCGATGGCCAGTTTGCCGAGGGCGATGTGCTCGACGTGTGCGACCCGAGCGGCATGGTTGTCGCCCGCGGTATCGCCGAGGCCGATTCGGACGTGCTGGAGCTTGCCGCCGGCCGCCGCCAGGACCAGATTGCCGGCAACCGTCTACTGGCAGACCTAGCCGAGAAGCCGGCGATCCATCGAGACAACTTGATTGTATTTGCTTAGGCCTCGACGCCGGGCGCCTTCGATCTGCAATGCACGTGGGGCGAAATTACCAGGGTAACTTTGCCCCGCCGCGCTTATGTCCGAGCTGGTCGCCACGAAAACGGCCCATCTACTACGTTTAATAGGCTATCGGTGACCATGCCAAGAATTGCAAAAAGAAAACCGCAGGTAGAACGCCTGCGGTTTTCTTTATTTATGGCATCTGGTTGGGCCATGCGGGTGAAACGTAGTAGATGGGCCGCTTTCGTGGCGAAGGACATCATCCGGCACTTGGGGACGTTTCTATTGTGCCGGCAGGTGGGGACACTCCTTTGCTAGAAGATTCGGCGCAGGTCTCCGCGGTTGAGGGACTCGTCGAAGAGGTGCTTGAATACCACACTGCCGTGCAGGCCGTCGTGCTCGAACTCGTTGGTTACCCAGGCGTGCGAGTTGCCCACGCGGCTGAGCGTGTCGAGCTGCAGACTCGAATCGACGTACATGTCATCGAAGTACACCGCGGCCTGGAGCGGCACCTCGTTGCAGGCCAGGCGCTGCGGGTCATAGATCTTGTCCCAGCTGGTGTCTTCCATCAGCAGGTCCATGGCGGGCTTGAAGGGCTTGAGCTCGGGCATCTGCTCGAACATCCACGGGAACATGGCCTCGCCGGTAAACATGAGCGGGCGCGCGAGGGTGTCGAACTCGGCGTGGTGTGCCTTCTCTTCAGCTGCGGCCCAGCCAATGGGCATAGTGTCACCGTCGGCGTATATGAACTCCTGCAGTGTCCAGTACAGCGGATTCGTGCGCGTGTTGGTGCGCTCGAAGGCGCGCATCAAAAAGCTGTCGGATACCGAGGAGCCGCAGCTCAGCGTACCGTCGCCTGTAACAAACGCGTGATCGATAATCCAATGCATGCGCTCAAAGCTCGGCTTCATGCCAAAGTCGCTGCCCA
>CABQHZ010000190.1 GCA_902464175.1 uncultured Collinsella sp.
GGTTGGCATGCTCAATGCGATGGTTTGGGCACTTGCCTGTTTTGGCGTCGTCGCTGCCGATATTGCCCTGAGCGTGGTTCTGTTTTCCGCCCTTGGCGTCGCATCGGTGTTCATGGGTTTTTCGATCGACGACCTCGACATTCAATTGCTTCAGGCTGCCGCACAGACGGCATCGTTTTTGATGGCGCTGCTGTGGTGGCGTTATCTTTGGCCGCGTTCGTTTATGGCACGTCGGCAAAGCGAGCATCCGCTCGGCGGGGGAGCGCGTGGGGCGTGGAAGCGCATCGCCTGCGTTATCGTGATTGGCCTGGCCCTGCAGGTGGTCGTTGGCTACGTGACTGACGCCGTGCTGTCGCTGTTGCCCGAGGCCGCGGCCGATTACAGTGAGCTCGTCGAGGAAACGGGCATGGGCGATACCAGCTATCTGGCCGTCCTGACCACGGTGCTCGGCGCCCCATTTTGCGAAGAGCTGCTGGTACGCGGCATCATTTTTGAGTTTTCGCTCCGAGCGTTTAACCCGCAGTGCCGTCCGCTCTGGAAGCGTCGGCGCCGTGCGCAGGCGCAAGAAGGCGCCATGGTACCCTGGGCGGCCCCAAGCACCTGGGGCATCGCCGCGGCAATCGTGTTGCAGGCGGCGGTCTTTGGTTTTATGCACATGAACTGGGCGCAGGGCTGCTACGCGGGCGCCGCCGGCATCATCTTTGGCTGGGTGCTCGTGACGACCGGAAAACTCCGCTACACCATCCTGCTTCACTTTGCCTTTAACGCCGGGTCGTACCTCATGACGTTGCTCTGGTTTGTGACCACGCCGCTCGACGTGGTCATCACGGTCGTTATCGCCGGCGTCATCCTCGTGGAGGCCATGCGCTCGCTGCGTCACGCGTGTCAGCCGGGCGCGGCGAACGCACCCTTACACTAGTTACGGCGTCCGCCTCCGTTGGCGCCCTGGCGGCCCTGGGCTGCGCGGTTACGCCCCGCGGTGTTCTGTGCACGCGACATGCCGCCGTGCCCCTTGCTGCCTTTGGGTCCCTTGCCGCCAGCACCACCGTGCGGCTTGCCGCCCTTCTTGCCGGTGCCATGCCCACCGCCAGCAGACGTCTCGCCCGGGCGCGGCGGCACGGGGCGAATCAGGCAATGCTTGGTGTAGCCGATCAGGTCGCGACGGCCGGCTTTTTCCAGCGCCTCGCGCACGAGCTTGTAGTTCTCGGGCTTGCGATATTGGATGAGCGCACGCTGCATGGCCTTCTCGTGCGGGTCGCGTGCCACGTAGATCGGCTGCATGGTGCGTGGGTCCACGCCGGTGTAGTACATGCAGGTCGACATGGTGGACGGGGTGGGGTAGAAGTCCTGAACCTGCTCGGGCATGTAACCCATGTCGCGCACGGCCTCGGCAAGGTCCACGGCTTCCTTCATCGTCGAGCCGGGGTGGCTCGAGATCAGATACGGCACCACGTACTGTTTGAGTCCGTACTCACGATTCAAGCGCTCAAATTTGCGGCAGAACGCGTCGTAGACGGCGCGGCTCGGCTTGCCCATCACGGAGAGCACCGCATCGCTCACGTGCTCGGGTGCCACGCGGAGCTGGCCCGAGACATGATGCTCCAGTAGCTCGCGCAAAAACTCGTCCGAGGCGTCGGCCATGGTGTAGTCAAAGCGGATGCCGCTGCGCACGAAGACCTTCTTGACGCCTGGCAGCTGGCGCAGGTCGCGCAGCAGCTGCGTGTAGCCGCTCTCGTCGACCACCATGTTCTTGCACACACTCGGCCATAGGCAGCGCTTGTTCTTGCAGACGCCGTGCTTGAGCTGCTTATCGCAGGCAGGGCGGCTAAAGTTGGCCGTCGGTCCGCCCACGTCGTTGATGTAGCCCTTAAACTCCGGGTCGTGCGTGAGCAGCTCGGCCTCGCGCATGATCGAGTCGTGGCTGCGCATCTGCAGCACACGGCCCTGGTGGAAGGTGAGCGCGCAAAACGAGCACTCGCCAAAGCACCCGCGGTTGGAGCTGATGGAAAACTTGATCTCGGCAAAGGCCGGCACGCCGCCCGCGGCATCGTAGTCGGGATGCCAGTCGCGCGCGTAGGGGAGTTCGGCGACCTCGTCCATCTCGTCGGTGGTGAGCGTCGCCGACGGCGGGTTCTGCACCACATAGACGCTGTTGGGGTATGGCTCTACCAGGCGATGTCCGGTGATGGGGTCCATGTTCTGCTGCTGCACGTTAAAGCTGCGCGCGTAGTTGAGCTTGTCGGCGGCAAGGTCGTCCCAGCTGGGCAGCAGGTCGTAGTCGTAGACCTCGTCGAGCGAACCCGTGCGGTAGACGGTGCCGTTGATATAGGTGATCTGGTCGACGGGCAGTCCCGCGTCGAGCGCGTCGGCGATCTCGACGATCGCGTGCTCTCCCATGCCGTAGATGAGGATGTCGGCGCCCGAGTCGAGCAGTACCGAGCGCTTGAGCTTGTCCTGCCAGTAGTCATAGTGGGCCAGGCGACGCAGGCTCGCCTCGATGCCGCCGATAATGATGGGAACGTCCTTGAACGTCTGGCGGATGAGGTTGCCGTAGACCGTGACGGCACGATTGGGACGGCGCCCCTCCTCGCCACCAGGGGTGTAGGCGTCGGAGTGGCGGCGGTGCTTGGTCACCGAATAGTGGTTGACCATGGAGTCCATGTTGCCGGCGCTGACGAGAAAGCCCAGGCGTGGCTCGCCGAGCACGGTGATGCTGGCGGGGTCGGTCCAGTCGGGCTGGCAGATGATGCCCACCTTGTAGCCGTGCGCGTCGAGGACGCGGCTGATGATGGCCATACCAAAACTGGGATGGTCCACGTAGGCGTCGCCGCAGATGTAGACAAAGTCGCACTGGTCCCAGCCGCG
>CABQHZ010000191.1 GCA_902464175.1 uncultured Collinsella sp.
AGGTGATGGCCGCCGCACTTGGGGCAGACGCAGGCCTCGCCCAGGTAGCTCTCGGGAGCGTCAGTGAACCAGGCGTCGGAGCCCTTCTCGTGGAAGAGCTTGATGACGGCGTCGAGCGTGGCGTCGTTCATGACCTTCTCGCCGCAGTCGGCGCATGTGTAACTGGGGATAGGCACGCCCCAGTTGCGCTGACGGCTGATGCACCAGTCGGGACGCTGCTCGACCATGGCACCGATGCGGTTGGCCGCGTGGGCCGGATACCACTTGACGTTCTCGCGAACCTCTTTGCCAGCCTGCTCGCGCAAACCGGTCTTGTCCATCGAGACAAACCACTGGTCGGTAGCACGGAAAAGCACCGGGTGCTTGCAGCGCCAGCAGTGCGGATAGCTGTGCGTGATCTTCTTCTCGAGGACCAGGGTGCCGCGCTCGCGCAGGAACTCGATAATGTGCGGGTTGGCCTCATCGGAATCCATGCCGCTAAAGGGGCCGCCGGTGCCAAACTCCTCGCCGGTGTAGAACTTGCCGTCGTCATCGACCGGCATGCAGATGTCGGTGATGCCCTCCTTGAGGCAGGCGAAGTAGTCGTCGACGCCGTGGCCAGGCGAGTTGTGGACGATACCGGTACCGTCATCGACACCGACGTAATCGGCCAGCAGCGCCACGCCCTCAACGCCATCAAAGATCGGCTGCTTGTAGTGGATGTGGTGGAAGGTCTCGGCGGGAACCACGTAGGGCTTGCCGTCGACCATGACCGGGGTGTACTCCCAGCCAAACTCCTCGCAGCACTTGGGAGCCAGGTCCTCGAGCATGACCTCGGCACGGCCATCGTGCTCAACGGCGACGTAGGCGGCGCCGGGCTTGAGAGAAACGGCCTGGTCGGAGGGAATGGTCCACGGCGTGGTCGTCCAGATGATAAAGTCGACCGGGCCGTCGAAGTCCTCGAGGCCGGCGGGCTTGGAGGTCATCTCAAAGCGAACGAAGATGGAGGGGCTCGTCTCGTCGGAGTACTCAATCTCGGCCTCGGCGAGCGCGGTGTGGCAGTGCTTGCACCAGTGAACCGGCTTGTGGCCGCGATAGATCATGCCCTTATCGAACATGGCCTTGAAGACCTCGATATCGGCGGCGTCATGCTGGTGATAGAGCGTCAGGTAGGGATTGTCCCAGTCGCCGAGCACGCCCAGGCGACGGAAGCCGGCCTTCTGCAGCTCGATGTTCTCGACAGCGAACTTGTTGCAGAGCTCACGGATCTTGGCCGTGGAAGTCTGGTTGAACTTCTCGGTGCCGAGCTTCTCCTCGACCTTGTGTTCAATCGGCTGACCGTGGCAGTCCCAACCGGGGACATAGGGAACCTCATAGCCCTGCATCATCCAGTAACGGTTAATCATGTCCTTAGAAATCTTGTTCATGGCGTGGCCGATGTGGATCGGACCGTTGGCGTACGGAGGGCCGTCGTGCAGCACGAACTTCTTGTGACCCTCATTCTTCTTCAGAACTTGCTCGTAGACCTTGTTGTCCTGCCAGTCCTTGAGTCGCTTGGGCTCGGACTTGGAAAGACCGGCACGCATGGGAAAACCGGTCTTGGGCAGATTCATCGTCTGCTTGTACTCGTTTGCCACGGTACCCCTTTCATGTCGTGGGCGCGCACGCCCTCTGGGCACCAAAAAAGCGCCCGTCCCTACAAGCTGGGACGAAGCGCCACAAAACGAGCTGCACGCCCGTAAAAGCTCTTCGCTTAACCACCCAGCTTAGATGCCCTCGCCCGCGTCGCCGCGCGCTCGCATCCGTTACTCGGCTGGCCTGTATCGACGACCATCTCGGCGATGTCTACTAAGACGTGCCTGTACGGCGCGTCCGTTGGGACCGCAGCTCCGGGGTGATTTTCATCGGTCGCATGCGCGGGTTCTCAGCACTCCCCGCTCTCTGTAGCATGCGGATGGCCGACTACTCGTCCCCATCAACGCTTCTGCGGAGTATGCTAGCACGTACCGCGCCAGCGAAAAACCCTCAACATCGGTTTCATACTTTAGTAATTTCTCACGGTCGCAAGCACTCACTTGGAGCAAAATACCTGAAAGCACTTTATCTAACGAAAGAAGGCTGCTATGCGCACGATTGGAATGAGCGACTACACCGTCGGCGAGGACTGCTTTGACGAGCTGCCCGGCGCGCTGGACGAGTACGGAGCGGCCAAGGTCGCCATCATTGGTGGTAAACGAGCACTGGCCGCAGCACTTCCCGGTATCGAAGCTGCGCTGGCAGGTACCGACGTCGAGATTCTGGAGACGCGCGTCTACGGCACCAACAGTACGCGCGCAAATATCGCCAAGGTCGTAAACTCCCCTGCCTGCCAGGAAGCTGACGTGCTTATCGCATGCGGCGGCGGCAAGGCGCTCGACACCGTGAAGACGGCGGCCATCGAGCTCAAGAAGATTGTCTTTACGGTACCGACGATCTGTTCCAACTGCTCCGCCGCGACCGCCATTGCCGTCGTCTACAACGACGACGGCTCGCTCGAGGGCTATTCGTACCCCAACCGCCCCGCGCACATCTTCATCAACCCCAAGATCATCGCCGAGGCACCGGCGGAGTACTTCTGGGCCGGCGTGGGCGATGCCCTGTCCAAGCAGCCCGAGGTCGAGTACGCCACGAGCGCCGGCAACCTGGAGCACACCGCAGGTCTTGGCCTGGCGCTCGCACACACCTGCTCCGAGCCGCTGTTTACCTATGGCGTGCAGGGTCTTGAAGACGTTCGCCAGAACCTGTCGACCGAAGCCGTCAAGCAGATCGCGCTCGATATCGTGGTCAACACGGGCTACGTCTCCAACCTGAC
>CABQHZ010000192.1 GCA_902464175.1 uncultured Collinsella sp.
CGCGCGTCGAAGCAGAAAAAAGGTCGTCCATAGCCATCCCGTGCATCAATCAAAAACGTTTTCCACAAACAGTATACCGAATAAATACGAACTACCGTTCGTTAATATAGGTACGATGCGGAAACTCCAGACCAGGGAACAGCTTGCTCGTGAGCTCACAGAAATAGCCATCCGTCATGCTCGCGATATAATCCACCACGGCATGATCCTTGTCGTCCTGCCAGGCATAGGTACGATCGTAGTAGGAAAGCTGCTGCTCAATGCGCGAAATATGGTGCTTAAAGATATAAGAGGACTCGTCGCCACTGTTTAGATCCCGCAGGCAACGGTCATAGAGCTTTTCGAACGCCTCGCGCAGCTCCTCCTCGGAATCGCCTTCGATACCGCCCTTGCTATAGATCTTCTCGTAGTTCTCGCGCTTGGCTCGGCGAATTTCCTCAAACAGGTCCTCGCTCATCTCGATGCGCGGCTTACCATAGCTATGCTCAACGATATCGATGGAAGCGTGCGTGAGGATCCAGCTGTTATAGGCACCGCCCCGACCATCGTCAAAAGCGTCGGGCGAAAGCAGACCCGCCGCGATCGCATCCTGACGGTCACGACCGACGTAGGCAAGAATATCCGAGATGCGAACGACGCAGCCCTCGAGCGTCATGGGACGCAGGTGCCCAATGGCGCCATAGCCCGTGGCGATGCAGTCCTCGACCGCCTGATCGAACTGGTCAAAGGAGCCCATATCCGACAATTCAAACACGCGCTGCTCGTACTCACCGTTATGGCATAGCACGCCGTCGAGCGTCTGGAGTGACACGTTGCGGCCGTACAGCGCGTCGAGCACGCGGACCGACTGCACGTTATGGAAAAAATAACGCCCCGTACGCTCATGATAGATATCGTTGAGGAAGCGCTCGCCGGCATGGCCGAAAGGCGTGTGTCCCAAGTCGTGACCCAGGCCAATCGCCTCGATCAGATCGCAATTGAGCCCCAGGGCGCGACCGATATCGCGCGCAATGCGGGAGACGAGCTGCACATGCAAACCGCGGCGTGACAGATCGTCATTGCTACGGAAGCTAAAGACCTGCGTTTTGCCTGCATAACGGGTGTACGCCGGAAGATGAAGTATCTTTTCGGTATCGCGCATAAACGCCGGACGCATAAGCGTGCCTTTGTCGGAGGCGCGATCAATACGACGAATGACCTGATCGTCGTTGCAACGATACGGGTTAACATAGCCCGAAGCACGATCGGTGGCAATGCGCTCGAAAAGTTCGGGCGACAACGCCGAGGGAATACGGTCCATGCGCGCCTTAATGACGGCCGTTTCTTGATTAGTTGCCATGGCATGCTCCTTAAGAAGGATGCGCAATCGGTTACAAAGTGCAGCCCACAACCTCGATTATGGCAAAAATCGGCACCAAAAACGGGAGCAATGGCAGGGAGCGCGATTTTGTGATGAGGCAGGAGAGGGCAAGGACCAGGAGCGCGGCGGCAAATGCCACGATGCCACCCATAGGGTCGAGCGTGCAAAGCGCGAAGAGTGCCTTGGCATCTCCCATGCCGATGCCCGGGATTTGGCGAAGACGACGCCAGAGGGACTCAGTCAGAACGAGGGCAAGATACACGATGACGGCAAGACCTGCGTGGTCAAGCGTTGTGTTCAAACCGAGGTCGAGCCAAACGCCCGCAAACGCCGCCACGGCGCACGCGCCAGCAAGCTCATTGGGAAACCGCCGCTCACGGGCATCAACCACCGCACCGGCAAAGACGCAGATCCAAAATGGGATGTAGAACATCGTGCACCTCCATGAGCAGCTGCTCAAAAGCAAAAACCACCACAAAGGCGTCTGTCCCTTTGTGGTGGTTTTGGTTGTGTTTATTTGGCGCCTTGCATGACCTCGTCGAGGGTAACGTTTACGGCATGTTGGGTAGGAACCCAGTCGACCTTCAGGAACAGCGCGGCAACCGTGATGGGGATATAGCTGAACATAAAGATCGGGAAGGTAAACAGGTTGGTCACCAGGCGCCACTTTTGAGCGCAATGAATGTGCTTGTACTCAAAGATGGTCGTGAGCAGCGCCAGGATAAAGAAGGTCTGGTACATCATCACGAACGTCATGATAAGCGAGGCGGCACAAGCCTGCATCTCGACCTCGGTAGCCAAGAAACCATGCGAAAGGCCACCCACGATCAGGAACGTCGCATTGGCGAGCATAGAGATCAGGGACAGAAGCATGCCCGGAGCGATGGTCATAAACATGTCATATGCGGCAAAGCGATGATAGCGGAACGTCGACTTGACCAGATGCTTGCCGTAGGTAAAAAAGACCTGGTAGAAGCCCTTGGTCCAGCGCATGCGCTGTTTCCAGGACGCCTTAAACGTCACCGGCTGCTCGTCAAAGAACTCCGCCGGCGCATAACCGATGCGGATGCCGTGAATGGCGCAGAACGTGGTGAACTGGATGTCCTCGGTCAGTGTATGGAACTGCCAGCCGTGCATGCCCTCGATAACACTGGCGGAGATAAGGTAGCCCGAGCCCGAGACGGCGCAGGACGTCTTGCAGATGTTGCGCGCGTTGTTGAGGAAGCGGGCCTCACGCAAATACCAGGTGGCGTTGGCAGAGGAAATCCACGAACTGCCGAAGTTCTTGGAGTTACGATAGCTCGTGACCACATGAAAGCCCTGGTCAAAGGCATCATTCATCTTGGAGACGTAATCGCGGGAGATAACGTTGTCGGCATCGAAGATAA
>CABQHZ010000193.1 GCA_902464175.1 uncultured Collinsella sp.
GACACGCCGGGGCGGTTCTCGGGATCGAACGTGATCATGCGCTCGGAGTCGGTCTGGCTCTTCTTGATGCGCTTGGCCGTCTCCTCGGCGGTCATCGAGATGTTGATGGCGTTACCGTAGCTCTTGCTCATCTTGCGACCGTCCAGGCCCGGCAGCAGCGGGGTCTCGGACAGCAGTGCGTCGACCTCGGGGAACACCTTGCCGTAGCGGTTGTTAAAGCGGCGGGAGATGGTGCGGGTGAGCTCGATGTGCGGCAGCTGGTCGCGACCGACGGGCACCACGTTGCCCTTGCAGAACAGGATGTCGCAGGCCTGGTGCACCGGGTAGGTGAGCAGAAGGCCGGTGAGCTCGTGGCCCGAGGCCTCCATCTCGGCCTTGACCGTGGGGTTGCGCGCCAGCTCGGCCTCGGAGACCAGCGACAGGAACGGCAGCATGAGCTGGTTGGCGGCGGGCACGGCGGAGTGCGCGTAGATCATGGTCTTGTCGGGGTCGATGCCGCAGGCAAGGTAATCCATGACCATGTTGTACACGTTGTCCTGGATGTGCTCGGTCGTGTCGCGGTCGGTGATGACTTGGTAGTCGGCGATGAGCACGTTGGTCTTGGCGCCCATGTTCTGCAGCTCAACACGGCCCTTGAGGGTGCCGAAGTAGTGACCCAGGTGCAGACGGCCGGTGGGGCGGTCGCCGGTGAGCATGGTGAACTTCTCGGGCGTTTTGGCCAGGCCCTCGCGAATGGCGTTGCTCTTTTGCAGCGCGACTTCGTAGCTGTTCTCGTTTGGCATGATTGCTCCTAACGTATGTTCATGGGTCAAGATGATAACGCGTTTATTGGAGGGTCGGGGCGTAAGTACGCGAGGGGCGGGAGAGCGGCGGCATGTGCGATGGGCGCGGCGTGGCTGCGCGTTTGGCCGGCGGCGCCTGGGCGCATCCTCGGCAGCTTACCCTAGCGCCTGTGGTGGCGCTCCTCCCTGCGTTCTTCTGCCGCCTGCTCCTCCTGCTTAAAGGCGGGATCGTCGGGGGTGACGAGCTCGTCCTCGTGCGTGCGCTTGTTGTAATGGTGGCGCAGCACGGGCTCAAACAGGTGCAGGTGCTTGGCAAAGGCCGCCGAGCCAATGGCGAGTACGGTAAAGATGAGCACGCGCATGGGCACCTCGACCTGGTTAATCGCGGCGGCGCCGGCCGAAAGCATGATGCACCAGGCGTAGATGAGGAGCACTGCCTGCTTTTGGTTGTAGCCCTCTTGGATCAGGCGGTGGTGGATGTGGCCCTTGTCGGCCTGTCCGATGCTAATGTGGGCGCGCTTGCGGCGCACGATGGCGCTAAACGTGTCGATGATGGGCACGCCGGCAACGATGAGCGGGATGATAAGCGAGGTGAGCGCGGCGGTGCGGCTCACGTTGAGCAACGAGATGGAGCCCAGCGCAAAGCCCAGAAGCAGCGACCCCGAGTCGCCCAAGAAGATGCTTGCGGGGTTGAAGTTGTAGCGCAAAAAGGCCAGACAAGCGCCAAAGAGCGCAATGGAGAGCGCGGCGGCGTCGATGCGGCCCGAGAGAACGGCCATCGAAAACATGGTGAACGACGCGATGCCGCAGATGCCCGTGGCCAAGCCGTCGAGGCCGTCGATGAGGTTAATGATGTTGGTGAATGCCACCAGATAGATCACGGTGATGGGGTAGGCGAGCCATCCGAGCATAATCTCGCCGGGGGCAAACGGATTGACGATGACACCGATCCGCAGGCCGCCGATACAGGCGATAAGCGCGGCGAGGACCTGTCCGGCCAGCTTTTGCTTGGGCTTGAGCTGGAAGACGTCGTCGATAGCGCCGGTCGCAAAGATGACGGTAAAGGAGAGCGCCAGCATGGGATAGCTAATGTGAAGGCGCGGGTGCGGCACCAGGACGGGCGGCCAGCCTAGGTGCCAGGTGCCTAGGATTTGCACAATGCAGGCAACGACCAGACCCAAAAACACCGCCGTTCCGCCCAAACGCGGGATGGGCTTGGTGTTGATGCGGCGCTTAGAAGGATAGTCGACGGCGTCGAGCTTAATTGCCAAGCGCTTGACCAGGGGCACCGTGAGGAAGGTCGTGATAAAGGCCGCCGCTGCCACGCATAGGTACGGTATGTAGCTCGGGGATGAAGCCATGAATCTAAAAACCGCCAAGCGTCGAAGGAAAAGGTCAAAGGTTGCTAAGCGCAAAGGGCATAGCCGAACCATGATACTCGACCAAGGGGGTGCATGGAATTGCGCGCAGCGATAATCACGCGCTTACCAGATATTGGGATGTTATCGATGGCTTGTCGGGATGCCGGCGGGGATCCATGTGGACTGTAATGGTGATTTTCGGCAAAAGAAAACCACCCCCCACGTTACGAAAATGAACCCACCTAAAACAGGTGGGTGCCCTCATCGACTGTTCCAGCGTCCTTAACAACGAAGGATACCTGTACTAGGTACGACTGTGTGGGCTCCCTAAATAAACGCGACGGTTCACCCAGTTGCTCCGCGGGGGGCGGAATACCTACATCATAAAGCGGCACTTTGTCGATTCCAGTCTTGACATTACAAAAATCGTGTCGGACGATTACGGCGCCTTGGGCTCGAGCCGTCTGTGCGGTCTGGCCCTTTACGTTTGAGCTGCTGAATCGTTGTTTTGGAGCATGTTTTTATGCCGACGTCGTTGACCGAACTTTTTTCGCCCGCCTGCCATTTGTGTCCGCGCCGTTGCGGTGCGG
>CABQHZ010000194.1 GCA_902464175.1 uncultured Collinsella sp.
CTACGGATACGGCGCGGGAAGTCGGGTTACCAAGGGCCGCCGCGTGAGCTCGCGCACGACCGCGCACCAGTATAGCCGCAAGGCAGCTCATTTGGGACGGGGCTTTTTTAGCTACCCCAAGCTCGACCAAGGGATGATTTTTCTGGGACGGGGATTAAAAAATCATTAGGTACACAATGATTTTTTAATCCCCGTCCCAGAAAAATCACCGACACGTGAAAGGGGTCCCTATGGACCTTGCTGACATCCGCCAGGCCATCGATGGCATCGACACCACGCTCCTCAACAGCTTTGTCGAGCGCATGGACATTGCCACCGAGGTCGCCAAGTCAAAAATCGAGATGGGCAAGGCCGTCTTCGACCCCGCCCGTGAGCGCTCCAAGCTCAACAACCTCGCCAGCCGCGCCCCCGAGCGCTACGAGGCGCAGACCATCACCCTGTTCCGTCTCCTCATGAGCATGAGCAAGGCCGAGCAGCAGCGCTACATCAACGAGCTCAAGGGCATCACGGTGTCGCAAAAGGCCCATGCCACGGCTGCAGCCTCCGACACGCCCTTCCCTCAAACGGCCACCGTCGCCTGCCAGGGCGTCGAGGGCGCTTACAGCCAAATCGCCGCGTGCAAGCTCTTCGACGTGCCCAACATCGCGTTTTTCGAAACCTTCGAGGGCGTCATGTGCGCCGTGCGCGACGGCTTCTGCGAGTTTGGCGTGCTGCCCATCGAGAACTCCACCGCCGGCTCGGTCAACGCCGTCTACGACCTGCTCGCCCAGTTCGACTTCCACATCGTGCGCTCGCTTCGCCTCAAAATCGACCACAACCTGCTCGTCAAGCCCGGCACCAAGCTTGCGGACGTGCACGAGGTCTACAGCCACGGCCAGGCCATTGCCCAATGCGCCGGCTTTATCGAGGCGCACGACCTGCACGCCACCAAGTACCCCAACACGGCCATGTCGGCCGGGATAGTCGCCAGCTCCGAGCGCACCGATGTTGCCGCCATCGCATCGCGCAGCTGCGCGGCACTCTACGGCCTGGAGGTACTGGAGCCCAACATCCAGGACTCGGACAACAACTACACGCGCTTTGTCGTCATCAGCCGCGAGCCGCGCGTCTACCCCGGCGCCAACCGCACCTCGCTCATGATTACCACGGCCAACGAGCCGGGCGCACTCTATCGCGTACTCGAGCGCTTCTACGCGCTCAATATCAACCTCATCAAGCTCGAGAGCCGCCCCATCCCCGGGCACGACTTTGAGTTTATGTTCTACTTTGACCTGGACTGCCCCTTTGGCAGCAAGGCCCTCGACGACTTGCTCGACTCCATCGACGACGTGTGCGAGAGCTTCACCTACTTTGGCAGTTACACGGAGGTGCTCTAGATGACCGATGTCGCCGCAACCCGCCCCTACGGCGTGCTGGGCCGCGTGCTGGGCCACAGCTACACCCCGACCATCTACAAGGAGCTCGCGGGGCTAGAGTATGTGCGTTTTGAGCGCGAGCCCGAGGACCTCCAGGCTTTTATGACGGGTGACGAATGGGAGGGCACCAACGTGACCATCCCCTACAAGCGCGCCGTCATGGAATACCTGGACGAGCTGAGTCCACTCGCCGAGCGTATGGGAAACGTCAACACCATTACGCGCCTGCCCGACGGCCGCCTGCGCGGCGACAACACCGACTACTTCGGCTTTCAGTGCCTAGTCGAGGAGCTGGGCGTTGAGGTCGCCGGCAAGAAGGCCCTCGTGCTCGGTGCCACCGGTGGCGCCGGCACCACTGCCAGCATGGTGCTCGGCGACCTGGGCGCCATCGTCGTGCCGGTCGGCCGCACGAGCGAAGTCAACTACGACAACATCGCGCAGCAGTCCGACGCCGCGTTGCTCGTCAACTGCACGCCTGCCGGTATGTTCCCCCACTGCCCCGACGCGCCTTGCACGCTCGAGGGGCTCGATGCGCTCGAGGGCGTCATCGACATTGTCTACAACCCCGCTCGCACGGGCCTGATGCTCGAGGCCGAGCGCCGCGGCATCCCCTGCATCGGCGGTCTGCTCATGCTCGTGGCCCAGGCGGCGCAAGCCGTTGAGCGCTACACCGGCCAGGTCACCCCGCGCGAGCGCATTCTGGACGTAACGGAGCGCCTGTCACGCCGCGAGCAGAACATCGCGCTGATCGGCATGCCGGGCTCGGGCAAGACCCGTGTGGGCGAGCAGATTGCCCTGCTCACGGGGCGAGAGCACATCGACCTGGACCGCGCCCTCGAGGAGCGCCTAGGCATGCCCTGCGCCGACTTTATCGTCGAGCGCGGCGAGGCGGCGTTCCGCGAACAGGAGACGGCGGCGCTGGCCGACATCTCCAAGCGCAGCGGCCTGGTGCTTTCCACCGGCGGCGGCGTGGTCACGCGCGACGAGAACTACCCGCTACTGCACCAGAACAGCCAGATTGTGATGCTCAACCGCAAGCTCGACGAGCTCGCCCACAAGGGACGCCCCATCACCGCCCGCGATGGCCTCGACAAGCTGGCCGAGCAGCGCATGCCGCGCTACCGCGCCTGGGCCGACTACATCATCGACTCACGCGACTGCGCCGCCAACACCGCCCAAGCCCTCCTCGACACCCTCCCACCCGCTCTCTAACCAAAACCACCACAAAGGGGACAGGCACCTTTGTGGTGGTTT
>CABQHZ010000195.1 GCA_902464175.1 uncultured Collinsella sp.
TTTTGATTGATGCACGGGATGGCTATGGACGACCTTTTTTCTGCTTCGACGCGCGAGCGTTCCTTTCAGAATGCGCCGCTTGCGGTGCGCATGCGCCCCAATTCGCTCGACGAGTATGTGGGCCAGCAAAAGGCCGTCGGTAAGGGCTCATGGTTGCGTGCCGCGATCGAGCACGACGTGCTTTCGAGCGTGATTCTGTACGGGCCGGCCGGTACGGGTAAGACGACGCTGGCCCACATTATCGCCAACCATACCAAGAGCGAGTTTGTCGAGGTCAGCGCCGTGACGGGCACCGTAAAGGACTTGCGCCGCGTGATTGACGAGGCCAAGACGCGCCTGAATACGTACGACCGCCGCACCATTCTATTCATCGATGAGATCCACCGCTTCTCTAAGTCGCAGCAGGATGCCCTGCTGCATGCAGTTGAGAACCGTACCGTCATTATGATTGGCGCTACGACGGAGAATCCGTACTTCGAGGTCAACTCGGCGCTGCTCTCGCGTGGTCGCGTGGTGGAGCTTGAGCACCTCAAAGACGAGGATATCGCCACGCTTATCGAACGTGCGCTCGAGGCGCCGCAGGGTTTGAACGGTAAGTTCTCGGCCGCTGAGGATACGGTCAAGACCATTTGTACGCTGGCTGCGGGTGATGCACGCTCGGCCCTGACGACACTTGAGCTGGCGAGCGAGATTGCCGTCACGCGTCCCGATACGGAGGGAACGCCAGCGCCGGCGGCGGGGGAGCGCTATCCCATCACCGTGGATGACGTAAAGATTGCCAACCCGCGTCGTGGCTTTTCGTACGACAAAAACGGCGACATGCACTACGACATCATCAGTGCGTTTATTAAGTCTATGCGCGGTAGCGACCCCGATGCCACGATCTATTGGCTCGCGCGCATGATTGATGCGGGGGAGGATCCCAAGTTTATCGCTCGCCGTATTATGATTCAGGCTTCTGAGGACGTTGGCAACGCCGATCCGCAGGCGCTTTTGGTGGCGCATGCCGCGTTTAAGTCTGCCGAGGTCATTGGCTATCCCGAGTGCCGTATTAACCTGGCTCAGGCTGCCCTCTATGTGTGCTTGGCGCCTAAATCCAACGCGTGTGAGGCTTCGATCGATGCGGCGCTGGCCGATATCCACTCTAGTGGGCTTCGCGAGGTGCCGAGTTATCTGCGCGATCGCCATCGCCCGGGCAGCGATGAATACGGTGTGTATAAGTATCCGCACGATTATCCCGAAGGCTGGGTCGACCAGCGCTATTTGCCCGAAGGCTTAGAACGCGGTGCATTTTGGCGGCCTGCCGGCCGTGGTTGGGAAGAATGGCGCGTAGAACAAAGCGAACGCGACCGCAGCGGGAATGCACCGAAGTAGCTGCTGATAATTTTGTCCCACGTTGCTGCTCTTGGCATGTTCGGTCCCCTTTGGGGTACCATGGAAAGCGTCTGTATTTCGATTCCTTTGGGAGGCTTGTATGAGTCCCATTCAAATCGCCTTGCTGCTGCTCGCCGTTGCCGGCGTGTGGGCTATCGTTGAGCTTGCGCTCACCTTGCGCAAAACCCGCACCGTTGTCGACTCGCTCGACAAGACGGTAACCGACCTCAACAATACGATTGCCGAGGCGCAGCCCGTGGTGGCAAAGCTTGATGGCGCCGTTGACGAGCTTACGCCGGCACTTGCCCAGATGGAGCCGCTCCTCAAGTCGAGCAAGACTGCCGTTGACGCCCTGACGTCCAACCTCGTTGAGGTTGAGGCGGTCGTTCGCGACATCTCCGAGGTCACGGGCAGTATGGCCGAGGCCAGTAATGCCGTATCGAGCGTGACAGATTCTGCGGCCGGCGCCGTGCAGAAGCTCTTCAATAAGGTGAAGGCTCCTGCAGCCGACGCCGATCGTAAGCTAGCCGCTGCCGCCGCCGAGGCCGAGCAGCCTACCGAGCGCGTTCTGATCGGTGAGGCCGAGGACGAGGCCGCCGATGGTGCGGATGCGGCTCAGAAGCCCGCAGCCAAGCCGGCTCAGTATTACACCTATACGCCCGCCGAGTCCTCTGAGGAGTCCTGCGATGAGTAGCGAAGCAACCTGCCCCATCACGCTGACCGTTGCCGGCGACCCGCGTCTCGCTCGCCTTGTGCGCATGACGGCAGCCAACGTTGGTGCCCTGTGCTCCATGTCTGTCGATCGCATCGAGGACATCCGCATGGCTGCCGAGGAGGCTTTCATCTTTGGGTGCACCGCGGTCGACTGCGACGACATCACCATCAAATTCGATGTCGATGAGACTCACGTTGGCATGACTATTTCCTTTGGAGACCAGGCTACGGTTGATGAAAACGACCAGGCTGCGGTGTATGCCGAGCTCATCCTCGCGAGCGTGTGCGATTCCTACGAAAAGACTGCGGCGCCCCTGACGCTTTCCCTCGATCTCAAGGCGGATATCTAATATGACCGAACGTTCCCGGAGCGGCAAGACCGCTTGGGACAAGGAGAAAACCCGCGAGCTGTTTCGTCGTTATAAGGAGACCGGTGATCCGGATGCCCGCGAGCAGCTCGTCATGTCCCATATGAACCTGGTAAGGTTTCTTGCCAACAAATTTAAGAA
>CABQHZ010000196.1 GCA_902464175.1 uncultured Collinsella sp.
GCCGAAAGCATATTGCGGCGCGCACGCATGTTGTCGCCATACTCATAGGCCTCGAGCAAATTGTCATGGATGAGCTGAACCGCTTGGCGCGCCATCTTACGCGTGTAAGGCGTGGTGCTGCGGCCGATAAACGCCTCGACGGCATGCGTCAGAGCATCCATACCCGTCTGCCCCGTAATGGACGCCGGCAGCCCACGCGTAAACTCGGGGTCGTGCACCGCAAAGCGTGGGATGAGCACAAAGTCATTGATGGGGTACTTATAGTGCGTCTCGTCATCGGTAATCACCGCCGCGAGCGTGACTTCGCTTCCCGTACCGGCGGTAGTGGGAACCGCGATAAGCAGCGGCAGGAGACGGTGAACACGCAACAGGCCGCGCATCTTGTTGATGGGCTTGTTTGGCTGCACAATGCGCGCGCCCACGCCCTTGGCGCAGTCCATGGCCGAGCCTCCACCAAAGCCGATAATGGCCTGGCAGTCGTTTTCGCGATACAGCGCCGCCGCCTCCTCGACATTCGAGACCGTGGGGTTCGCACGCGTTTCGGCATAGACCGTAACGCCAATCCCCTTGGACGCGAGCGCGCGCTCGAGCGGCGTCGTAAGCCCCAAACGGGCAATACCAGGGTCTGTCACGATGAGCGCACGCTGAATCGAACGCTTTTGAAGCACCGCGGGTGCATCCTCGGCATGCTCCAAAATGCGTGGCTCGGTATAGGGCAGGATCGGCAATGCGATACGAAAAACCGTCTGATATGTTCGGCACCAGGCACGACGGGCTAGATGCATAAAGGAAACTCCTTCATTTGTTGATGGGTCAACATTTGCTCGACCGATTGTACTCATCGTGGGACGCAGGCAGCACGGTAATCGTTAATCAATCAACATCTTCATATTGTTCGGAGCTTCCCGGCATCATCCGGTGTTAGTCTTTCAGAATCCATTGGATTCACGTCCGCCGCAAAGGAGGCGCAAAGGTGCACGACATCTGGAACCCCTGGCATGGCTGCACGCGCGTCAGCGAGGGATGCGACAACTGCTACATGTATTACATGGACGGACAACGCGGTATCGACCCCTCCGTGATTAGAAAAAGCAAGTCGGGCTTCACCTATCCCCTCCAACGCCGACGAGACGGCAGCTACAAAATTCGCGCCGGCGAGCTTATCCGCATCTGCATGACAAGCGATTTCCTGTTGCCCGAAGCCGATCCCTGGCGACCAGAGGTATGGGATATCATCCGCCAGAGACCCGACGTAAAGTTCTTCATTCTGACCAAACGTCCCGAGCGCTTTTGCGACTGTCTGCCCAGCGACTGGGGCGATGGCTGGCAAAACGTCATGCTCAACGTAACCTGCGAAAACCAGCGCAGGGCAAATGAGCGGATTCCCCTCCTGCTCGCCACGCCGGCCGCACACCGCGGCATCATGTGTGCGCCGTTCATCGGAAGCGTATCGGTCGAGAAAGCCGCCCCCGGTAGCCTTGGAAAACCCGATGGAATCGAGCAGGTCATCGCAGGCGGAGAAAACTACGCGGGAGCGCGTCCCTGCCATTACGAATGGGTGCGCCAGCTGCATGCCGAATGCATAGCGGCAAATGCGACGTTCGCTTTCATCGAAACCGGAAGCACCTTCGTTAAGGACGGGCGAACATATCACCTTCGTGGCAAAAATCTGCAAAGCGAGCAGGCATGGAAATCAGGCCTCCAGCGCCGCGGCCGCCAAATCGAATGGGACCTAAGGGACCCGCTCGGCCTGGAAATCCCCAGCTCGGAGCTTTGGGATCCACCGTATTTTGAGTGGTGTGAAACCTGCGGAAGCAAGTTCATCTGCAACGGCTGCGTCCGCTGCGGACTATGTGGACGCTGTTAGACGGCAGCGTCAAAATTGTTTTATTAAAAATCATTCCTAATAGGCTTCACATTCGGTCGCATTTATGGATAATAGAACTCGTCAAGACGCACGTCCGGAGAGGGCCCTTACGGGACCGGACGAGCGCGCCATCGCCATCGATCGAAAGGATCGAATCATGAAGTTTGTTTGCCCCGTTTGCGGTTATGTGGAAGAGTTCGACGGCGACCAGCTGCCCGAGGATTTCAAGTGCCCCCAGTGCGGCGTTCCTGGCTCTCGCTTCCTGAAGCAGGAGGAGGGCCAGCTCGAGTGGGCTGCCGAGCACGTCGTGGGCGTCGCCAAGATGGAGGGCGTCTCCGAGGACATCGTTGCCGATCTGCGCGCCAACTTTGAGGGCGAGTGCTCTGAGGTCGGTATGTACCTGGCCATGGCTCGCGTCGCTCATCGCGAGGGCTATCCCGAGATCGGCCTGTACTGGGAGAAGGCTGCCCACGAGGAGGCAGAGCATGCCGCCAAGTTCGCCGAGCTCCTGGGCGAGGTCGTGACCGACTCCACCAAGAAGAACCTCGAGATGCGCGTTGAGGCCGAGAACGGCGCCACCGCCGGCAAGACCGATCTTGCCAAGCGCGCTAAGGCCGCTGGCCTCGATGCCATCCACGACACCGTGCACGAGATGGCTCGCGACGAGGCTCGCCACGGCAAGGCTTTCGCCGGTCTGCTCAAGCGCTACTTTGGCTAAGCCAGC
>CABQHZ010000197.1 GCA_902464175.1 uncultured Collinsella sp.
CCGAGCAGTTCGCCAACCGCCTGCGCAAGAATGCCCGTCTGCGCCGCAAGTGGGCCAAGCGCGAGGGCGTGAGCTGCTACCGCGTCTACGATGCCGACCTGCCCGATTACTCCGCCGCCATCGATCTGTACGAGGGCTGCCCGCAGACCCCGGGCCGCTGGCTCGTCATCGCCGAATACGCCGCGCCCAAGACCATCGACCCGGCGCTGGCCCAAGCACGCATGCTCGACATTTTGGCCATCGCGCCGCGCATCCTGGATGTTCCGGCCGAGCACGTGCACGCCAAGGCCCGCATGCGTTCGCGCGGCGGCTCGCAGTACGGCAAGCAGGGCGCCGGCAAGGGCGGATCGGGCGAGCGCGCCAATATCGCACGCCGCCGCCTGCCGCTCATCGAGGAAGGCGGCCTCACCTTTGCCGTCAACTTTGACGACTACCTGGACGTCGGCATCTTCCTGGACCACCGCGTCACCCGCAACCTGGTGCGCGAGCACGCCAAGCAGGCGCGCCGCTTCCTCAACCTGTTCGCCTACACCGGCACCGCCACCTGCTACGCGGCCGATGGCGGCGTCGAGGAGACCGTGACGGTCGACCTCTCCAATACCTATCTGGACTGGGCCGAGCGCAACATGCGCCAGAACGGCTTTGTGGGGCCTCAGCATCATTTTGTGCGCGACGACGTGCTCGCCTGGATTCGCGACCAGCGCCAGACGCGCAATCGCTGGGACCTGATCTTTGTCGACCCGCCCACGTTCTCGAACTCGTCCAAGATGGGCCGCCGCACCTGGGATGTCCAGCGCGACCATGTTGAGCTGTTGGCCGGCGTATCGCGCCTGCTCGCGCAGGGCGGCCATGCCATCTTTAGCTGCAACCTGCGCGGCTTCCGCCCCGAAACGCGCAAGCTCGCGCGCGTGGGCGTGGTGCTGGAGGACATTACGGCGCAGACCATCCCCGAGGATTTCGCGCGCAACCAGAAGGTGCACCACTGCTACATCGTGCGCCGCCTGCCCATCGAGGACGCCATGGCCGAGGTCGGCTTTAGCGCCGAGGAAATTGCCGAGCGCGTCGAGGAACTACGCAACCCCGAGGCCCGCAAGCCTCGCGCAGCAGCACCCGCGCACGCGCAGGCCGGCGACCGAGGGCCGCGCGGCGACGGCAAGCCCTCCCCCGCCGGCAAGCCCAAAAAGAAGAAGTTCTACGCCAGCAAGCCCAAGGGCAAATAACAAAGTTGCGGTGGAATACGGACTGTTTTGCCTGGAATTAGGCAAATTTAGACCGTATTTCACCGCAACTCATATTGGGATGGTGGTTGGCGATCTAGCCTTGGGTGACCAGGCGATAACCGATACCCACGTGCGTTTGGATATAGCGCGGATGCGCGGGGTCGGACTCGATCTTCTTACGCAACGTGCCCATAAAGACACGCAGGCTCGCCAGGTCGCTCTTAGTCGCCGTGCCCCAAATCTCGTGCAGGATATATTGGTGCGTCAGCACCTTGTCGGCGTTGTGCGCCAGCAGGCACAAGAGCTTGTACTCGATCGGCGTCAGATGCAGTTCCTCGCCATCCATCGTGGCGATGCCGGCATCAAAGTCGATATGCAGCTCGCCGGTATCGAACGAGCCCTCGGAGGCAACACCGCCCGTTTGCGCATACGAAAGGCGCCTGAGCGTCGTGCGAATGCGCGCGAGCAGCTCCTCGACCGAAAACGGCTTGGTCAGGTAGTCGTCGGCACCAGCATCGAGCGCGCGGATCTTGTCCGCGTCCTCGCTGCGTGCCGAGACCACGATGATCGGCATGCCCGACCACGTGCGCACCGACTCCACCACCTTGACGCCGTCCATATCGGGCAGGCCCAGATCGAGCAGCACAATGCTCGGCGCCTGCGACGAGGCGGCGGCGATGGCGGCATGGGCGGTCTCCACAGCCATATGGCGCAAGCCGTGCGCCTCGAGCGCGGCGACGATAAGGTTGCGGACGGCGGGATCGTCCTCAACGACCAAGATGAGCGGTTTCACGGCAGAGTTCGGCACGGCGCTACTCCTTATCAAACGAAACATCGGCGGCGGGAAGCTCAATCGTAAAGACCGAGCCGTGCGGGTCCGCCGCGGCAACCTCTATGCTACCGCCATGCGCCAACGCAATGGAGCGGCAGAGCGAAAGACCCAGACCCACGCTGCGATGGCTGTCGGCAAGACCGTGATTGGCGGTGTAGAACGACTCAAAGATTCGCTCGCGGTCCTCGGGCGCAATGCCCGGTCCGTCATCGGCCACCGAGCATGTCACGTGTCCATCGTCGACGCCAATCGAAATCACGATATGCGAGCCCGCGGGCGTATACGTGATGGCGTTGTTCACCAGATTCACCACGAGCTGCACCATCAGGCGCGCGTCGACGTTAACGAGCGCCGGCTCATCGCACGCCACCACCTTAAGGTCGTGCTCGCGCACGGCCGGATTTACATGGCGCAGTGCCTCCTCGACGATATCGTCCATAAGCTCGAACGTGGTCGACAGATGCATGCCGCCGCCCTCGAGCTTGGTGATGGCGAGCAGGTTCTCGACGGTGGCGTTGAGCCACAGCGCATCCGAGC
>CABQHZ010000198.1 GCA_902464175.1 uncultured Collinsella sp.
CCCTTGGGCGGGAACATCTCAAACGAAACGGGTGCGGTGCCCTGGGATGCTGCCTGCTTAAAAACCTCGTCGACGCGCATATCGTGCTCCTTTAGATACGTAATAGTGTGATGTGTTGTAAGGATTCTACAGCACCACTGTGTCACGGTGGAGTTTCACTCGCTATTCGGGGATACCAATCAAAGATGCCTTGTTATCGACATTCCCTATAGCAGAGCGGCTCATTTTGACACGGGCTATAAAGACTGGTATCTGATGCGAAATACCAGTTAATAGAGCCCCATCCCAAATTGACTACCCTTAAACCATGGGGAGAGGTCTGCAATTTATACAGTTGATTGGCTGTTGAGGGCGGCAACGCCGCCGCGATGCGGTAACCTCATTGATTGGTTTCGTGACAGCAACATAACGGTAATGTTGCGGAAACACGACGAGCCTAATCTATGACTCGTTCGTTAGTAATCAACACCGCTTCTCACGCGGTGCCGATACGAAGGGAGTTCCGTATGGCCGAACTTACTGACCGCTTCGGGACCATGGTGTTCTCTGAGGAAGTCATGAAGGACTACCTCCCCAAGGACATTTGGAAGCGCCTTGCTGCAACCCTCGAGGACGGTGAGCCGCTCGACCTGGATGTGGCCAACGCCGTTGCCCACGCCATGAAGGTCTGGGCCATCTCCAAGGGCGCGACGCACTACGCGCACTGGTTCCAGCCGCTTTCGGGCATTACTTCCGAGAAGCACGACAGCTTCCTCGAGCCCAACCACGACGGCACCGCCATTACCAAGTTCACGGGCAAGAACCTGATCCAGGGCGAGCCTGACGCCTCGAGCTTCCCCAACGGCGGCCTGCGCGCCACCTTCGAGGCTCGTGGCTACACTGCTTGGGATCCCACCAGCCCCGCCTTCATTAAGGACGACGTCCTGTGCATCCCCACGGCTTTCTGCTCCTACACGGGCGAGGCCCTAGACAAGAAGACCCCGCTGCTGCGTTCCATGACCGCGCTCTCGCGTGAGTCCAAGCGCGTTCTGGCGCTGTTTGGCAAGACTCCCAAGAAGGTTGTTCCTTCCGTGGGCGACGAGCAGGAGTACTTCCTGATTAAGAAGGACGCCTACCGCAAACGCAAGGACCTGGTTATCACCGGCCGCACCCTCTTTGGCGCCGCTCCCTGCAAGGGCCAGGAGCTCGAGGAGCACTACTTTGGCGCTATCCGCCCCACCGTCTCGGCCTATATGAAGGACCTGGACGATGAGCTATGGGCGCTTGGTATTCCCGCTAAGACCAAGCACAACGAGGTCGCTCCCTGCCAGCATGAGCTCGCCCCTGTCTATGGCGAGGTCAACGAGGCCATCGACCAGAACCTGGTCATGATGGAGAAGATGAAGCTCATCGCCTCCCGCCACGACTTGGTCTGCCTGCTGCACGAGAAGCCCTTCGAGGGCATCAACGGTTCGGGCAAGCACAACAACTGGTCGCTTGGCACCGAGTCCGAGAATCTGCTCGATCCGGGCGACACCCCGCTCGACAACCTGCAGTTCATCGTCTTCCTCACCGCGGTGATCGAGGCCGTCGATAACTATCAGGAGCTCTTGCGTGCCTCCGTTGCCTCGGCCGGCAACGATCATCGTCTGGGCGCCAACGAGGCTCCTCCGGCGATTATGTCTATCTTCCTGGGCGACCAGCTTACCGAGGTCGTCGAGAAGATCATCGACGGCAAGGCTTCCGTCCACGCCACGCGCGGCGTGCTCGACCTGGGCGCCGACACCCTGCCCAAGCTGATGCAGGACAACACCGACCGCAACCGCACCTCCCCGTTCGCTTTCACCGGCAACAAGTTTGAGTTCCGTGCCTGCGGCTCCGAGCAGAACGTCTCCGACTCCAACCTGGTGCTCGATGCTGCCGTGGCCAAGTCGCTCAAGTCCTTCGCCGATGCCCTTGAGGGTACGCCCGAGGATGATTTCCAGGACGCCGCGCTCGAGTACTGCAAGAAGGTCCTGACCGACCACCAGCGCATCCTCTTCTCCGGTGACGGTTACTCCGACGAGTGGCCCATCGAGGCCGAGAAGCGCGGCCTTGCCAACAACAAGACCACGGCCGACGCTCTTCCCGCCTTTGTTTCCGATAAGGCCATTGCGCTCTTTGAGGAGACGGGCGTCCTGACCAAGGCCGAGGCTCAGTGCCGCTATGACTGCAAGCTCGAGAAGTACAACAAGCTCATGAACATCGAGGCTACCACGATGGTTCGCGAGGCGCGTCGTACCTATCGCCCGGTCATTACCGCCTACGCCACCAAGGTCGCTAAGGGCCTTGAGACTATTCGTGCCGCCGGTGCTGAGGCCGCCATGCAGTGCGAGCAGAACACGCTCAACAAGCTCTGCAACGGCATCACCGCCATCAACGACTCTATCAAGGCGCTCGACGCCGTGCATCAGAAGGCCGAGGCTCTCGATGGCCAGGAGCAGGCCAACGTGTATGCACACGAGGTCGTTCCCGCTATGGATACGCTGCGCGCCGCCGTGGACGCCATGGA
>CABQHZ010000199.1 GCA_902464175.1 uncultured Collinsella sp.
GCACGCGCAAGCTCGGCAGCGACGAGCTTGACAGCCAGCACCAGCACATCGAGCGCAGCCTCCAGGTCCTCGACCGTGGGATAGCTCGGCGCGATGCGGATGTTGGTGTCGCGCGGATCCTTGCCATAAGGCCAGGTGGCACCAGCCGGCGTGAGCTTGACGCCCAGGTCGGCACAAAGCGCGGCGACCTTCTGGGCCGAGCCCTCGGGGCCATCGAAACTCACAAAGTAGCCGCCATGGGGATGCGTCCAAGTGGCGCAACCCGTGTTACCCAAGCCCTCGGTGAGTTTACGCTCAACGGCCTCAAAGCGCGGGCGCAGGAACTCGGCATGCTTTTTCATGTGCTCCTTGACCGCCTCGATGGTGGGAAGGAAGCGCACGTGACGCAGCTGGTTGAGCTTATCGGCGCTAATAAGACCGGCCTTCAGGCGCTTGGAGAACTCGGCGATGACCGCGGGGCTCGCACCGATAAAGCCGATGCCGGCGCCCGGGAAGGTGATCTTGGACGTCGAGGCAAAGGCCACCACGCGATCCTCGGTGCCCGCCGCGCGAGCGAGGTCAAAGATGTTTGCGAGCTCGTCGGTCTCGTCGTACAGGTCGTGCACGCAGTAGGCGTTGTCCCAAAAGATGCGGAAATCGGGCGCGGCCGTGGGCATCTCGACCAGGCGGCGCACAGTGTCCTCGCTAAAGGTGATGCCCGTGGGGTTAGAATACTTGGGCACGCACCAGATGCCCTTGATGGAATCGTCGGCGGCAACCAGGCGCTCAACCTCGTCCATGTCGGGGCCATTGTCGGTCATCGCGACGGGGACGTTCTCGATGCCCAAGTCGGCGGTGATGCCAAAGTGGCGATCGTAGCCGGGAACGGGGCACAGGAACTTGACCTTCTTGCCGTCGTGCGCTGCCTCGTAAGCCTCCCAAGGGTCGCTGCCGCACGAGCCGCAACGCCAGAACATACCGGCGATGTCATGCTCAATCAAAAGGCTCGACGAACCCAGCACAAGCGTCTGCTCGGCGGGGCAACCCAAAAACTCCCCTGCCAGCTTGCGAGCCGAGGGAATGCCCTCGAAGCAGCCGTAGTTGGAGCAGTCGACATTGCCGTCGTGCAGATCGGCATCGGCATTGAGGATATCGAGCATGGGTCGAGAGATGTCCACCTGGGAGGGCGACGGCTTGCCGCGGGCCATATCGAGCGCCAGGCCCTTAGCCTTGACCTCGGCGACCTCGGCTTTGAGCGCCTCGATGGCGGCATCGAGTTCGGTAGTTTCCATCTTCTGGTAGATCGTCTGCATGGGTGCGACCTTTCGCGAAGCGGTACGTTGCAGTTCGTCTAAGTATAGACCGCCACCGCCGCAACGTTATGAAGCCGTGATAGATTAAGTTCATCGCAATGAATTACGAATCGCCGCGCATGGCGGCGTGGGGCGCCCAAGGAGGCACTATGGAGTACGGATCGTTTAGGGCCGAGGAATTCGGCGACCTGCAGCGCCTGGTCGACGGGCTGTTTTACGACCGCCACGCCATCGACCGCCTGGACCTGATCGTACAGGCAGAAATCTTGGACCTGGCGCCCGATCTCATGGAAATCGTCAACCTGCTACCGCCCGGCTATTACGACCGCCAGTCGCTGTGTGACCAGCTTAACTCGGCCCTAGCCGCCCACGGCTGGGGCGCCATCTACGGAACGGTGGAATAAGCCTCGAGGCCGGCGATTTGGCCCGCTTCCCGACCTTGGCGAGGCTTGTTTTAGGGCTTGT
Source organism: uncultured Collinsella sp. (assembly GCA_902464175.1). Taxonomy (GTDB): domain Bacteria; phylum Actinomycetota; class Coriobacteriia; order Coriobacteriales; family Coriobacteriaceae; genus Collinsella. The sequence goes on from CABQHZ010000199.1 coordinate 1,758, forward strand.
GGCCAAAAAAGGGCAAATATGAGTACTGTTACCTTTTTAGTAGCAGCGATTCTTGGTCGAAATCGGCAAAACTCGACTTGAAACTTCCTAATCACCGTCAGCTAGCGCCAAATTGGAAGTCGATGGTCACTCATTAACGTACAGTTCTTATAACTTTGTTCATTATTTTCCGCACCTAAAATGATACGCCGTTTGTGACAGTACTCACAAACGGCGTTTTTTGACCACTGGCGTGTCTGGCAGGCGGCAAGCACCGCCCGAATCCGCATTTTGAACGCGCCCGAATCGGTTCTGGAGCCGGTTTTCGCGCTCTTACTCGTCTTTGGTCGCGGGGTGCTTGCAGATCACACTCATGTAAATCATGCCAAGCACGGCCGCGGTGACCGAACCGGCGAGAATAGCGGCCTTGGCAGCCAGAACCTCAAACTGGGCCGTCGGGAAGGCAAGGCCGCTGATGAGAATCGACATGGTAAAGCCGATGCCGCCCAGAATGCCCACACCGGCAATCATGTGCCAGTTGACATTGTGCGGCAGCTCGCAGGCCCTAAGCTTAACCAGGGCAAACGTCATGCCAAAGATACCGATCGGTTTGCCCAGCAGCATGCCAAAGTACACGCCGAGTGTCACCGGGTCGGTGAGCAGCGTGCTCATGTCCACGCCCACCAGGCGAACCTGTGCGTTCACGAATGCAAAGATCGGCAGGATCACAAAGTTGACCGGCGTGGAGATCAGACGCTCCATGCGGAT
>CABQHZ010000200.1 GCA_902464175.1 uncultured Collinsella sp.
AAGTCGTTGCAGCGCTTGATCAGACGGCAGGCATCGCCGCGGCGGAACAGACGCTGCAGCTTGCGCTCGACCGGGGCGTTGCCCTTCTGGACCTCGGCGCCCGATGTCTCGATGGACTCGGTGTTCTGGGTCTTGGAGGAGCCGGTGGCGCCACCGATGCCGTCGCGGCCGGTGCGGCCGCCCAGCAGAATGATCTTGTCGGTGGGGGCGGGGCACTCGCGGCGCACGTGGTTTGCCGGGGTAGCGCCCACGACGGCGCCAACCTCCATGCGCTTGGCCACGTAACCGGGGTGATAGAGTTCGTTGACCTGACCGGTGGCAAGGCCGATCTGGTTGCCGTAGCTGGAGTAGCCGGCGGCAGCGGTGGTCACGAGCTTACGCTGCGGCAGCTTGCCCTCGAGCGTCTCGGAAACCGGGACGGTGGGGTCGCCAGCGCCGGTGACGCGCATGGCCTGGTACACATAGCTGCGGCCCGAGAGCGGGTCACGGATGGCGCCGCCCACGCAGGTGGCGGCACCGCCGAAGGGCTCGATCTCGGTCGGGTGGTTGTGGGTCTCGTTCTTAAAGAGGAACAGCCAGTCCTGATCCTCGCCATCGACATCGACCTTCACCTTGACGGTGCAGGCGTTGATCTCCTCGGACTCGTCGACATCGGTCATGACGCCGGTCTTCTTAAGGTACTTGGCGCCGATGGTGCCCATGTCCATAAGGCAGACGGGCTTGGCGTCGCGACCGAGCTCGTGGCGCATCTCCATGTAGCGGTCGAAGGCCTGCTGCACCACGGCGTCGTCGATCTTCACGTCGTCCAGGACGGTGCCGAAGGTGGTGTGGCGGCAGTGGTCGGACCAGTAGGTGTCGATCACGCGGATCTCGGTGATGGTGGGGTCGCGATCCTCATCGCGGAAGTACTGCTGGCAGAAGGCGATGTCCGCCTCGTCCATGGCAAGACCGCGCTCGGCGATGAAGGCGGCAAGGCCGGCCTCATCGAGCTCGCGGAAGCCGTCGAGCACCTCGACGGGCTGGGGCTCGGGGGTCTCCATGTACAGCGTCTCGGGCAGGTCGAGCGAGGCGATGCGCGCCTCGACGGGGTTCACCACGTAGTGCTTGATGGCCTCGATGGCGGCTTCGTCCAGAGCGCCCGAGATCATATAGACCTTGGCGGAGCGCACGGCGGGGCGCTCGCCCTGGCTGATGAGCTGCACGCACTCGCTGGCGGAGTCGGCGCGCTGGTCAAACTGGCCGGGCAGGAATTCGACGGCAAAGACGGCGCCATCGCTTGCGGGGAGCTCGTCATAGGTCACGTCGACCTGGGGCTCGCTAAAGACGGTCGGCACGCAGGACCGGAAAAGCTCCTTGTCGATGCCCTCGACGTCGTAGCGGTTGATGATCCTCAGGGCCTCGATGCCCTTGATGCCGAGAATTTCGGTCAGCTCGCCCTTGAGCTGCTGAGCCTCGACGTCGAACCCGGGTTTCTTCTCCACGTAGATACGAGAGACCATTGGTTCCTGCCTTCCTGATCGGTTGGGCGTACGGTACGGTATGCGGCAGCGGTCGGTTTGCGGGGTCTGCCCTGCGGTCGCCTTGAGCCACATGTTTGTAAACCTCACTATGATACGACAGCTCGCGGCGCGTTGAGGACGGCGAGGGTGCTACAGTGAAGCGCAAACAAGAGAAAGGCATCACATGGCATTCGTTTCGCTCGCCATCATCGCACTCGTGGCCTTTGCGAGTCCTTTTATCGCCTCGGCGATTCCCGGAAAACCCGTTCCCGAGACGGTCTTTTTGCTCGTGCTCGGCGCGGTACTGGGACCCCATATGCTCGGCGTCATCCATGTAGATGCTGAGGTCTCGCTTGTGTCCGAGCTGGGCCTGGCCTTTTTGTTCCTGCTTGCCGGCTTTGAGATCGACCCCAAGAGCATCACGGGCGTCGAGGGGCGCTACGGCTTGGCGACGTGGGTCGTCACGTTTGGTATCGCCTGGCTTGCCGTGCGCTTTACCCCGTGGTTCTCAGTCAGTCATTTCGACGGTATCGCCGTGACGCTTGCCCTCACTTCGACGGCGCTCGGTACGCTTGTGCCCATCATGCGTGAGCGCTCGCTCACCGGCACGCGCGTGGGCGACTCGATTCTCGCGTATGGCACTTGGGGCGAGCTCGGTCCCGTGCTCGCCATGTCGGTGCTGTTGTCTGCCCGCACTGGCATCCAAACGCTCGTTATCCTTGGCTTGTTTGCGGTGGTTTGCGTGTTGCTGGCCGTGGTCCCGAGCCGCTCCAAGCGCGTCGGCAGCCGCTTCTTTGCATTTGTTGAGGAGCGCGCCGATACCACGTCGCAGACCTTCGTGCGCCTGACGGTGCTCATCCTGGTCACGCTCGTGGCGTTCTCGGCTGTCTTTGATCTCGACATCGTGTTGGGTTCTTTTGCCGCCGGCTTTGTCCTGCGCTATATCATCCCCGAGGGCAACCATACGCTCGAGACCAAGCTCGACGG
>CABQHZ010000201.1 GCA_902464175.1 uncultured Collinsella sp.
TCAGCCATCTGAGCCTGGACGGCGGTGATGGCTACGACACCCACGATGTCGTCGGCAGAGCAGCCGCGCGAAAGGTCGTTGACCGGCTTGGCGATGCCCTGCAGGATGGGGCCGTAGGCGTCGGCACCGGCGAAGCGCTGGACCAGCTTGTAGCCGATGTTTCCGGCCTCGAGGTCGGGGAACACGAGCACGTTGGCCTTGCCGGCGACAGAGGAGCCGGGAGCCTTGAGCTGGGCGACGGTGGGGACGATAGCGGCGTCGAGCTGCAGGTCGCCATCGATGGCGAGCTCGGGAGCCTTCTCCTTGCAGAACTTCACGGCCTCCTGGACCTTCTTGGCGACCTCGCCGCCGGCGGAGCCCATGGTGGAGTAGGAGAGCATGGCCACGTGCGGCTCAACATTGCCCATGAAGGTGGACCAAGAGTGGGCCGAGGCGATGGCGATCTCGGAGAGCTCGTCAGAGGACGGGTTGATGTTGAGGCCGCAGTCGGCGAAGATCAGCGTGCCGTCGGTGCCGAACTGCGGGGTGTCGGTGCACATCACGAAGAAGGCCGAGACCAGCTTGGTGCCCGGGGCGGTCTTGAGAATCTGCAGCGCGGGGCGCAGGGTATCGGCGGTGGAGTGGCAGGCGCCGGAGACCAGGCCGTCGGCGTCGCCCATCTTGACCATCATGGTGCCAAAGTAGGTGGCGTCCATCACCTGGGCGCGAGCCTGCTCGATGGTAACGCCCTTCTTGGCGCGGAGCTCGGCAAACTTCTGTGCGTACTCCTCGTGCTTCTCGGCGTTGCGCGGGTCGATGACGGTGGCGCCGGGAACGTCGATCTCGTCGGGGTTGCCCAGGATGACGATCTTGGCCAGACCCTCCTCGATGATCTTAGTAGCCGCGACGATGGTGCGCGGATCCTCGCCCTCGGGCAGGACGATGGTCTTAAGGTCGGCCTTGGCGGCAGACTTCATACGGTTTAGGAAATCGCTCATGTTACTCCTTACAAGCGTTTCGCTAAGCTCCAGGCACCCGGCTGTTCACGAATAAACCCGCTGCTAGCGGGTTTACCTTTCAATTATGTTCGCCGCGGTGCTTGAGCTTTCCTTGTGTGGCAAGCTCATTATAGGACGCATTAGCGCTATAATCGCTCTGATAAATATGTCTCGACGTATGTTCGAGAAAAAGCCCAGTTAAAAAGCGTGTGGCTTTTGACAAGGAGTATCGATGCAGATTACCTCAGGCCTGCCTGAAGGCTTCAATGCCGGTGCGTACGACATGATCGTTGTCGGTGCCGGGTACGCTGGTGCCGTTTGTGCCCGCCGTCTTGCCGAGACTATCGGCTATCGCGTTGCCGTTCTGGAGCGTCGTAGCCACATTGCAGGCAATGCCTACGACTGCGCTGACGAGGCTGGAATCCTAGTCCACGAATATGGTCCGCACATTTACCACACCTTTAACGAGCGCGTGCACAATTTCCTGTCGCGCTTTACCAAGTGGACGGACTATCAGCACAAGGTGCTTGCCAACATCAACGGCACCCTTATGCCCGTGCCCTTCAACCACGCGAGCCTCAAGCTTGCTTTTGGCGATGAGCGCGGCGAGGAGCTGTATCAGAAGCTCGTGGAGACCTTTGGCAAGGACGTCAAGGTGCCCATTATGGAGCTGCGCAAGAAGAACGACCCGGATCTTGCCGAGGTCGCCGATTACGTCTACGAGAACGTCTTTTTGCATTACACCATGAAGCAGTGGGGTCAGACTCCCGACCAGATCGATCCCTCGATCACTGGTCGCGTTCCCGTCTTTGTGGGCGATGACGATCGCTACTTCCCGCAGGCCCCCTTCCAGGGTATGCCGCAGGACGGCTACACTGCGCTGTTCGAGCATATGCTCGATCACGACCTGATCGATGTATTCTGCGACGTGGACGCTCGCGATCTGTTCGAGATTGACGAGACCACCGTTAAAGTTGACGGCAAGGTCTACGGCGGCGAGATCGTCTACACCGGTCCGCTCGATGAGCTGTTCAATCTCGACCTGGGTGCTCTGCCGTACCGCACGCTCGATATGAAGTTCGAGACGCTCGATATGGATCAGTTCCAGCCCGTGGGCACCGTCAACTACACCACGAGCGAGGACTACACGCGCATTACCGAGTTCAAGAACATGACCGGTCAGGTCCTGCCCGGCAAGACCACCATCATGAAGGAATACTCCAAGGCCTATACGCCCGGCTCGGGCGAGACGCCGTACTACGCCATTCTTGAGCCCGAGAACCGCGAGCTCTATGAGCGCTATCTTGAGCGCGTTCAGAACCTGACGAACTTCCACCCGGTGGGTCGCTTGGCCGAGTATCGCTACTACGATATGGACGCCGTGACCAATTCTGCCCTCGATCTTTCGGATGAGATTATCGCCTGCCATGCATAAAGTCATAACATTCGGTATTCCCTCGTATAACGC
>CABQHZ010000202.1 GCA_902464175.1 uncultured Collinsella sp.
ATCACGAGCGTTCGCAACCGTGCCGTCCGCGTGCATTACCACGATGCCGAGACCTCGCTCATCGAGGCCGCGCTCTCCCGCGCCGGTCGCGACATGACGCCCGTCATCATCGATGCTTGGCGCTCGGGGTCTCGCTTTGACGCCTGGGTAGAGCATTTCTCGCTCGATAACTGGAAGGAGGCTGCTGCCAAAAACGGCATCGACCTCAATGAGCTCGTGCACCTGCCCTACGAGTTGGACTGGCGTCTGCCGTGGGAGCATGTGAGCCCCGGCTGCACGCGCGGCTTCCTCGAGCGCGAGTACCGTCGCTCGCTCGAGGGTGTCACGACTCCCGACTGCACTCGCACGTCGTGCACCGGCTGCGGAATCTGCCCCACGCTCCACGCCAAGAATGTATTGATGGGTGATCGCGCATGAGTGAGCGCCTGACCGACAACCCCACGCTCTTTAGACTTCGTGTTCGCTATGGCAAGCGCGATCGCCTTAAGTACCTGGGCCATCTCGAAGTAATCCATACCATTGAGCGCATCGTGCGCCGTGCGGGACTTCCCTATGCCGTCACGCAGGGCTTCTCTCCGCACATGCGCGTGGGCTTCTCTTCGGCGCTACCGGTGGGTACGTCGTCGATCTGCGAGTGGTATGACCTGTTTATGACCGAGTTCGTGGCGCTCGACGAGGCGTTTGGGCGCCTGGCTGCGGCGTCTCCGGCCGATCTGGCGCCCATCGAGGCGGCGTATATCGACGTGCGCACGCCGGCGTTGACGGCGCAACTCACGCGTCTGTCGTATCGCATCGACCTGCACTTGGATCCCGAGGCGCCCGTAAGCACCGACGAGGTGCGTCGTGCGATCGACACGCTGCGCGCGGACCATGGCATCGACTACGCGCGCGGCAATAAGAGCAAGCGCTTGGATTTGGATCACACGCTCGTAGGCTATGAGCTCACGGCGGGGGAGCGCCCGGACCATTTGGTGCTCATGCTCGACACCCATGCCGATAACGAGGGCTCCATGCGTCCGGAAATTTTGCTTTCTGCAGCTGATGTTTTGTTGCAGGGCTTGACCCCGGGCGTGGATGCACCTATTGTTTCCACCGGTATGCAAGACCTCGTGACCATCTGCTCCTACGATGTCGAGCGTCAGAATCAAGCATGCGAGGACGACGAGGGCCGACTCGTCAGCCCCATACCTGTGCGAACTTGTGGATTTGCTCCACATACTCGTTGACGGGGGTATTTTCGCCTGCTACTATATTCGGCTGTTGCACTAACTGATGCATGAAGGGCAAGTAAACATGTACGCAATCGTTAACACGGGCGGCAAGCAGTACAAGGTCGCCACCGACGATGTCATCACCGTCGAGAAGATCGAGGGCAATGAGGGCGACAAGGTCACCCTGCCGGTCATCTTCCTCAACGATGGTAAGAAGATCGTCACCGATCCCGACAAGCTGGCCAAGGCCAAGGTTACCGCTCAGATCGTTGAGCAGTTCAAGGGCGAGAAGCAGCTGGTCTTCAAGTTCCACAAGCGCAAGCGCTATCGTCGTCTGAAGGGTCACCGTCAGCAGCTCACCAAGCTGAAGATCGTGAAGGTCCAGGCTACGTCCCGCGCCAAGAAGGCTGTCAAGGCAGAGGCCGAGGCTGTTGCCGAGGCTCCCGTCGCCGAGTAGATTACACTCGTAACGAAAGAGTAGGTATACACAATGGCACACAAAAAAGGACTCGGTTCCTCCCGTAATGGCCGTGACTCCCGCGGTCAGCGCCTTGGCACGAAGCGCTATGCCGGCCAGACGGTAACCACGGGCACGATTCTCGTCCGTCAGCACGGCACGCACATCCACCCGGGTGAGAACGTTGGCCGTGGCAAGGACGACACGCTGTTCGCGCTGGTCGACGGTACCGTTGAGTTCCACAAGGGTATCAAGCACAGGGTCAGCGTACGCCCGCTCGCGAACGCGTAATTCACCCTTCATAGAGCACATATGTGGGAGGCACTTGAGTTTTAGGATTCAAGGGTCTCCCTCTTTTTGTAGGAGGCGATTCTGTTGTCACAGTTCACCGATATCAGCCGCATTAACGTGTGCGGCGGCGACGGCGGAGCCGGATGCATGTCGTTTAGGCGCGAGGCATTTGTCCCCAAGGGCGGCCCCGATGGCGGCGACGGCGGTCGTGGCGGCAATGTCGTCATCCAGGCCGATGCTCAGCTGTCTTCGTTGATCGATTACCGCTTTAAGCATCACTTCCGCGCCGAGCGCGGCACGCACGGGCAGGGTGCCCGTCGTAACGGCAAGAGCGGCGAGGACCTAATTTTGAAGGTTCCTATGGGCACCGTGGTGCGCGAGCTCGACCCCGAGACGCAGACCCCGATGTTCGAGATTGCCGACTTGGTGCATGATGGCGAGCGCGT
>CABQHZ010000203.1 GCA_902464175.1 uncultured Collinsella sp.
ATCGACTATATCGAGCCGGGCGATGTGCTCGTCATCAACCAGACGCGCGTGATGCCGGCTCGTCTGATTGGCCGCAAGGCTGGATCGGGCGGTGTAGTCGAGACGCTGCTGCTTAAGCGCCGCGAGGATGTGGATCCGCTGGGCCATGTTTGGGAGTGTCTGGTCAAGCCCGGCAAGCGTCTGAAGCCCGGTGCTCAGATTGAGTATCGTGCCGGTGGCGCCCATGCGCCCGAGGGGGCTCCCGTGGTGTTGACGGCCGAGATCGTCGACTTTGTCACCGATAGCCGCGGCGGTCGTCTGGTGCGCTTTGAGCCGGCCGGCTGCAATGCCGCCGGTGAGCCGCGCACGCTTGACGAGGCCATTCATGCCGCCGGTCATGTGCCGCTGCCGCCCTACATCACCGACTACGAGGGCGACCCCGAGAAGTACCAGACCGTCTACGCCATGAAGGAGGAGCACTCGGCTGCTGCCCCCACGGCGGGCCTGCACTTCACGCCCGAGCTTATGACTGCCATCGAGGCCAAGGGTGCGAAGTTTGCTGCCGTCGAGCTCGAGGTCGGCATTGATACCTTCCGCTTGGTGGAGGAAGACGACCCCACACAGCACGTGATGCACACCGAGCGCTACCACGTGTCGCAGGAAGTTGTCGACGCCGTGCATAAGGCGAAGGCCGAGGGCCATCGTGTGATCGCCGTCGGCACCACCGCGGTGCGCTCGCTTGAGAGCGCGTTTGACGCCGATGCGCCGGTGTCCAATCCGGCTGTGACGGCGCGCTATTTTGAGGGCCGCGAGGACGGCGCCGACACGCTCGGACGCGGCGACATCGTGGTGCGCGAGAACGCGACGACGCAGCTCTACCTCATGCCTGGCTCGACCTATCACGTGGTCGATGCGCTGATCACGAACTTCCACGTGCCGCGCTCTACGCTCATGATGCTCGTGAGCGCGCTTGCCACCCGCGACCAGATCATGGATGCCTACGCCGCCGCCATCGAGGAGCGCTACCGCTTCTTCAGCTTTGGCGATGCAATGCTCATTTGTTAGTTACGCGGTTCTACGAACCGCGTAACGGCTCGACGCTGCAAACCCGCCAGAGCGGCAATCTGCCTTTCAACTTCGACGGCATGACCAAAAGGTCAGCGCCCTTTCGTTTCACGTCACCTTGTCTCAAATGCGACCCGCTCGCTGACTTATGCTCAACCTATGGCGCCATCTCGCTCCAAAGGTGGGTAGTCGTTGGGGACGTTCTTAAATGACTACCAAAAAGTTGCGGTGAGATGGTTCTTGGATTGGCCTTTTTGAGGGCTAGATAGGAACTATCTCACCGCAACTGCGTTGTGGCATATTTAGTGTCTGGCTTACTTGCTCGTGAAGAGCCAGATTGCGATGATCACTAGGACCACGGCGATGATGCAGGCTATGGCGCCGGTGAATTTGATGCGTGAGTCGCGGGTGCGCTCGCGCACGTCGTCCTCGGCGGCTTCAAGCTGGGAGACTTCGCGCTCGGTTTCGGCGTGCTCGGCTTTATCGCGGGCCAACGAGCCGGCGAGCGATTCGGTGATCTCTGGGTGGTCGTGCACCTCGGTCGCCTGCTCGATAATCGACTGCGCATGTGCGGCGTCTGCCTGGGCGTTGGCGATAGCCTGCTCTTGCTCGCGGCGCGCCTTGTCCTCGGCAGCGACCTTCTCGCGCAGTTCGCGCTGGCGCGTCGCAGCGGCGGTCTTTGCGGACTGCAGCTCGTCGCGCGCGGCATCTGCTTCGGTTGTCACGGCCTGGTGGGCGCGTTTGGCGTCGGCGATGGGAGCCTGCGCCTGCTCGACGGCTTGCTCGGCGGCGGCGAGCGAATGCTCAAGGTCGGCGCTGACGCGCGGGACGTCTTCTTCGGCTTTGCGCAGGGCGTCAGCCGTGTCGGAGATCTGCATCGAAAGCTCGCTGGTGCGCACCGTATAGTTGGCGGGATTTGCCGAAGGGTTGCGCTGCAGCTCGGCATACTCGCGGCGCAGGGCCTCGAGTTGCGCACGCGTGGCATCGGCGGCCTGCCGTGCGGCGGCGACGCCGGCATCGCGTTCCGCCTTCACTTTGTCGCGGATGCGCTTGGAATCCTCAAGACGTCGAACGAGGCGGTTGCCAGTCTCGTTCGAGCTCGCCTCGCGGGCCTCCACGGCGTCGAGTGCGGCCTTCAGGCGGAGCTCGGCCGCATCGTCCTCTGCCTTCATTTGCTCGAGCTGATCCTTGAGCTCTGTCACTTTGGCGGCATGGGCATCGCGATCGATTTCGGCGGCCGCTGCGGTCTTTTGTGCCGTGGCGATGGCCTGGCGCTGGTCGGCAACGATCTGGTCGTAGCGGCCTGTGATGTCCTGGCGCGTCTCGAGCTCCTCGGTCT
>CABQHZ010000204.1 GCA_902464175.1 uncultured Collinsella sp.
TCTCCTCGCCCACCGCAAAGGTGGTGGACTCCCAGTAGCGGCTCTCGACCGGCGGCACGCAACGCAGCAGCGCGCGGGCCGAGGCGACCATGATGCAGTTGTCGCCGCGCACGATGCGCCCCAAGGCCTCGCAGCGTTGGGCCACCACGGCATCGTCGGGCGCCTGCTCGCGCCATGGATAGTCCTTGCGCTCGGGGAAGCGGCACACGTGCGCCAGGCCCACATAGGCAGCCAAGCTACGCGCGGCGCGATCGGCCGCGTCCTCGCCGCTCACGATATAGACCGTGGGGCGCGGGCGACGCGCAAACTGGGCGGCGGCCATAAGCGTGCGACCCGACTGCGACACGGCCAGCGTCACGTCCTCGCCGGCATCGAGTCCGGCCTCGACGGTCTGCAGCGCCTCGGCAGTGTAGAGCTGCGCAGCTATACGGTGAATGAGCATGCTGTTCCTCCGGCATCGCAACGCCAAAAGCCCGCCGGGGCAAGCTCGGCGGGTCGTTCGTCAAATACATTGTCTGTCATGGTAGCGCATGGAGAGAACTCCGGCTCAAGGGCAAACCCGGCCCCGCAAAAAACGCCAGACGAAGATGCGTTCCGCCCTACCCCGTCACGCGCACGCTGGGGCACAAATCTGCCAGCGGACACTCGCCGCACTTGGGTTTGCGGGCGTCGCAGATCTCGCGACCGAAGGTAATCCACTGATGGTTGACCGACTCCCAATACTCGTGCGGCAAAATCTTGAGCAGATCCTGCTCGGTCTTGAGCGGCTCCTTGGCATGCGTCTTGGGACTTAACATCAGGCGGTGCGCAATGCGGTTGACGTGCGTGTCCACCGCAATGCCCTCCACGATGCCATACCCCACGTTGAGCACGATGTTCGCCGTCTTGCGTCCCACGCCCGGCAGCTTTACAAGCTCCTTCATGTCGGCCGGCACCTCGCCGCCATAGTCGGCGACGATCATCTGCGCGGCCTCGACGGCATGCTTGGCTTTGCTCTTGTAGAAGCCGAGTGACTTGATGGTGTCTGCCACGTCAGCCACGCTCGCCCCGGCCATGGCATCGGGCGTGGGCCACTTGGCAAACAGCCGTGGCGTCACCTTGTTGACCTGCGCGTCGGTCGTTTGCGCCGAGAGTAGCACCGCGATCAGCAGGCGGAAGGGATTCTCGTGGTCCAAAAAGCACTCGACCGGGCCATAGCGACGGTTGAGGCGCTCGCACACCTCGATGGCGCGCTCGCGCTTGGCGGCATTGGTCTCGCGTGGCATAACGACTCCTCGGCTCAACGGCACAATAAACTTATGGGCACAATTGTCCCACGTCCGAGACGCTTACGCCTCCAAGAATGCGCCGGTCTGACGGCTCCACAGGCTCGCGTACTCGCCACCCGCCTCGACGAGCTGCGCATGCGTGCCGTCCTCGACAATCTCGCCATCGGCCAGCACCACAATGCGGTCGAGCGCCGCCACGGTGGACAGGCGGTGCGCTACCACAATGGAGGTACGTCCACGCATCAGGTTTTCGAGCGCCTCCTGCACCAGCGCCTCGGACTCGCTGTCCAGGGCAGAGGTCGCCTCGTCGAGCACTAGAATCGGCGCGTCGGTGAGAATCGCGCGGGCGATAGCCACGCGCTGACGCTGGCCGCCCGAGAGCTTGACGCCGCGCTCACCCACCATGGTGTCAAAGCCACGGGGCAATCGGTCGATAAACTCCAGGGCATTGGCCAGGCGCGCGGCCTCGCGAATCTGCTCATCAGTGGCGTTGGGACGACCGTAGGCAATGTTTTCGCGAATGGAGCGGTGGAACAGCAGCGCCTCCTGCGGCACGTAGGCAACCTGGCGGCGCAGGCTCTGCTGCGTGCAGCGCGAGACATCCTGACCGTCCACGAGCACGCGGCCGCCCTGGACATCGTCCAGGCGCAGCAGCAGCTTGGTGAGCGTCGTCTTACCCGAGCCCGATTTGCCCACCAGACCCACGCGCTGGCCCGCCGACACATGGAGCGTCAGATCGTTGAACACGCTCTCGCCCGCCGCAGCGTCACGGTACGCAAAGCCCAGGTGCTCAAAATCAATCGCGCCCTCGGTTACTTTGAGCTCAGGGGCGTCCGGGTCGTCTGCCACCAAACGTGGCTCGTCCAGCACGCGCGTCATCTCGGCCGCATCGCCCAGCGCGCGGTTGATACGCTGCATCATGGAACTCACGTAGTTCAGGCGCATGGTGAGGTTATAGGTGTAGGTAAAGATCATGACGAGCGAGCCGGCCGAGATGCCAAACCACGCGTTGCCGCCCGCCACGAACGCACTCACCACGGCCATGGTGATGACGATAAGGCCCGAGGTCGTAAAGTTGCGCTGCATCATGGCGTGCATCGAGACCGT
>CABQHZ010000205.1 GCA_902464175.1 uncultured Collinsella sp.
ACGCTGATCTCGTCGTGGTACTGATGGTCGCGGGCGAGCACATAGAACTCGTCGTAGCAGCACAGGACGGGAACGGCGCGCGGGTCCTCCGAGGCACGAGCGAGCACCTGCTGATACAGCGCCACATCGATGTTGCTCTTATAGATATAACTGTCGCGATAGATGACGCAGGCTCCGTTGTCGGGACAAAAAGCAAGGCGGTTCTTAATGCTCTCGAACATTTCCTCGAGTTTGGGGGCGGGGCGTCCGCTGGCGGGGCAGAATACAATGCCTGCGTCGGCGAGCTTGTCCAGGCGCTCATCAAGACCCTGCGGCAACACGCGCTCGTCGGTGAGTAGCGTCTTGTCCATGTCGACGGCGAGAATCTTAATGTTTCCGATATTGGTGTCCGATTCGTAAGTTTGCATAAAAGCGCGCCTTTCGTTTCGAAATTGTTTCAGACGTTATAACCATCAACCAGTAACTGAGCGTATTGTCGCAGGAACGGAGCGTATTTGCACCACGCTTCACAAAGTAATGAAAAAACTTTTCAGAAATTTGAATTTGTCGCTTGTGCTGCGGGCACTTTAGCGTAATATAGCGACCATCGAAAACGGAGACGGAAATACAACCGCTTACCGAAGAAAAGGTACCGTTTACGATATTAGAATTGCGCCCGGCGATAGGTGAAAGGAGAGGCAGATGCAGTTCGTAAAGATCATCACCACTGCAGATAATGCCATCCGACGCCAGCGCGCAATTTCCCGACGACGATAACAATCGTCTCTGTTCGTATGGGGTGAAATGCCCCAACAGAGTCATTTTGAGGTCGTTGGGTTTTAGCACGATATAAACGCATGTTTCTAGGGCATGCTGTGCTGCTTTTTGCTATTTAACCTGATATTGCACGGTTTTTGACCTCGAAATGACTTGCAACTGACCGATGTTCTAACTAGCTACCAAGGGCGAAAGGAAACAGCCATGAGCAAGGAAAAAGTCGTTCTCGCATATTCCGGTGGTCTTGATACATCCGTATGTGTCAAGTGGCTCCAGGACGAGAAGAATCTCGATGTCGTTTGTGTCTGCGGCAACGTGGGCCAGGAGGAGACCGGTCTGGACGCCAAGAAGCAGAAGGCCCTCGACCTGGGCGTTCTGGATTGCCAGGTGCTCGATCTGCGCGACGAGTTCTCCGATGAGTTCCTGACTAAGGCTATCGCCGCAAACTCTATGTACGAGAACAAGTATCCGCTGCTCTCCGCCCTGTCCCGCCCGTTGCTCGCCAAGAAGCTTGTCGAGGTCGCTCACGAGTTTGGCGCGACCTACGTCGCTCACGGCTGCACCGGCAAGGGTAACGACCAGGTTCGTTTTGAGGCTGCCGTCAAGGCCCTCGACCCCGAGCTTAAGGTTATCGCCCCGGTTCGCGAGTGGGATCTTAAGTGCCGTCCCGACGAGGTCGCCTATGCTCACGCCCACAACGTGCCGGTTCCCGAGGGTGCCAACGACAACCCCTATTCCATCGACGACAACCTGTGGGGTCGTGCCATTGAGTGCGGCCACCTGGAGGATCCCTGGAACGAGCCGCTCGATGACGCCTGGGTTATGACCAAGAACCCCGAGGACACGCCCGACACCCCGACGTATACCGAGATTGAGTTTGAGGCCGGCAAGCCCGTCGCCGTCGACGGCAAGAAGATGAAGCTCTCCGAGATCGTCATCGCCCTCAACAAGATTTCGGGCGACAACGGCTTTGGTCGCCTGGACCTGGTCGAGGATCGTCTGGTGGGCCTCAAGAGCCGCGAGTGCTATGAGGTTCCCGGCGCCCTGACGCTCATCACCGCCCACAAGGCACTCGAGGATATCTGCGTCGAGGGCGACCTGCTCAAGACCAAGATTAAGCTCGAGCAGGATTGGGCCACCGCCGTGTACAACGGCCAGTGGTACAGCCCGCTCAAAAACGCGCTCGATGCCTTTATGGCCGACACCCAGAAGTTCGTGACCGGCACCGTCCGTCTGAAGTTCTTTAAGGGCAACTGCCATGTCGTCGGCCGCAAGAGCCCGTTTAGCCTGTATGACTACGGTCTGGCTACCTACGACCGCGACACTACGTTTGACGAGAAGGCCAGCGCCGGCTTTATCGAGATCGATACGCTGTCGCTCAAGACGTGGGCTAAGGTCCAGGGCCCCAGCTCTGCTGCCGCCCAGGCCTAGCGCCTCCTTCCTTTGGTATCCGCGCGGCCCATCCGCGTGATACATAACGGGCGCATGGGGTCCCTACCTTTCGTTATGCTTGCTGACACTTCTTAACATCGGTGGCCCCTACGTTCCGCCCGCATATATGATGCCGCGTCTGCGGCTGAGTCCGAGCCCCGCCGGGGTTGTCCGGCGGGGCTC
>CABQHZ010000206.1 GCA_902464175.1 uncultured Collinsella sp.
ATGAACAGGCAGGGAACCTGGCGTTTTCCTCCGACGGCGATGAGCGTCTGCTCGGCATCGGGGTCGGTCGAGATATTGCGCTCGGGAATGGTCACGCCGTTATCGGCCAAAAAGTGCTTGACCTTTATGCAATACGGACAGCCGGTCATAACGTACAGCTCGAGCTTGTGATCAGTAGCCATAGGTCTCCAATCGGTTGGGGTTTCGATTGAAATACCCAAAGCCGCCGCGGTCTATGCGCGCGTCAACGACGACTCGATGGCATGGACCAGAAACGCCGTGGCTCCGGTGCCGCAGGGCTTGTCGTAGTAGTCGATAAAGCGCTGATCGGCGAGGTAGCCGTGGGCGAGCCCCAGATATGCCTCGTCTTGGGGCTCACTGCCCCAGTTGAGAGCTATCCATCGACGGTGCATTGCGACAAGCTTGCGCGCCTCGCTTCCATCCGGTTCGCCGTCGCCCATGGCGATCGAGAGCTGGCCCAGAATAGCGCGTTCAAGTTCCTTCATGTCGTTCCATGTCTCGGGGTCCATGTCCAGCAGTGCCTCGTTTGCTGCATCGACGGCCTCGTCGCCATAGCGCGCCCGCGCCTCAGCACCGTAGCGCTCCTCGTTTTCCTGCACGGTACGCCAGCGCTCCAGTTGCGGCAGGACGGCGCCCATGAGCGAAACGGCTTCGTCGAGTGACATGCCGGTGTTTTGCGCCAGACGCGGGGCACAGTCCTCAATCATCGCCTCCATCGTGGTCTCGTAGGTGTACTTGCCGTGGTCGTAGCACCATTTGCAGTAATGGTCGGTCGTGGCGTCCGTGGCGTCGGTGCCGCAGTCATCAGGCGTGAGCAGCATACCGCAGCTCTCGCAGTAGTGCTCGGGCATTTCGAGCAGGTGGGACAGTGGCTCTCCGGTCACGGCGGCAATGAGCTTCATCATATCGATGCCCGGCGTGACCTCGCCGCGCTCCCAACGGCTGACGGCTTGGCGCGTTACATAGAGTTTAGTGGCAAGCTGCTCTTGGGTGAGATTGTTGGCGCGGCGGACGGCGATGAGTTTTTCTGCAAAGGCCATGACGGCTCCTTTCTGCCGGTTGATGGCTTAAGCATACGCGGCGGCAGGCGCCCTTCCAAGCAACCGTTGGTTGCACGACGGGCGCCGCGGTGGGGGATTGCGCGCAGCGCCTCGTGCGCCCATGCCGTACAATGACCGGCATGGAACCTATTGCACACATACATACCGACCTGCCGCAGAAGTTTGGCATTCCGCGCAACAGCTTTTTGGCACCCCATCTACAGGGCCGTATTATCTTTGAGCCGGAGTTTGCCTCTAACGCCGCGGTTGCAGGGCTCGAATCCTTCTCGCACTTATGGCTGCTTTGGCGTTTTGAAAATGGAACGCCCGGCGGCACGGCAAAAGACATCGCCGTCGATGCCAAAACACAGGACAAAGCCGGCACCAATGCCAAGTGGTCAAAGACCGTGCGTCCGCCGCGCCTGGGTGGCGCCGAGCGCGTGGGCGTGTTTGCCACGCGTAGTCCGTTTCGCCCCAATCCCATCGGCCTTACCTGTGTCAAACTCGATCGTGTCGAGCTTACCGACGACGGCCCTATCATCCATGTGTTGGGGGCCGACCTGCGCGACGGGACGCCCATCTATGACATTAAGCCCTACATTCCGTTTGCAGACTGTCACCCGGACGCGACCGGCGGCTGGATTGAGGACGCGCCGTGGCAAGAGCTCGACGTCGAGTTTCCGCAAGCGCTGCAGGAGATGGTCCCGCCCGCAAAGCTCCCCGGCTTGGTCGAGGTCCTTCGCCAAGATCCGCGCCGCGCGGGCGGCAAGCACGAGCCCAACCGCGTGTACCACTTGGCCTACGCCGGGCTCGACATATCGTTTACGGTTGACGGAGCCAGCTTGACGGTAACCGCCGTCAACGACGCGCGGGGCTAGCCGGCCATTTGTCCATAGTTCCCATCCGCCAAATTCAACGCCAAAACCCGTGCAAACCCCATACCAAAATCGCCCGTGCTGGTGGACAATAACGCCTACCGAACCAATCCACTTTGCACGGGAGCCCAGCATGAAATACGACTTCACCTCAATCATCGACCGCCACGGTATGGATGCCATCGCCGTTGACTCCTGGGGCGAGATCCCCGGTATGGCGCCAAACGCACCCGATGAGGGCTTCGACCGCATCCCGATGTGGGTGGCGGATATGAACTTTGCTACGGTGCCGACGGTTCAGGAGCACATCATTCAGCGTGCCCAGCACCCTATGTTTGGCTACTTTGATCCGCGCGCCGAGTACTTCGACCGCATCATCGAATGGCAGAGCCGTCGCAACGGCGTTGAGGG
>CABQHZ010000207.1 GCA_902464175.1 uncultured Collinsella sp.
AGACCCGCGAGATGATCCTGGGCGGCACCGGCAAGTCCGGCGCCATGGAGAGCCTGGCCCCCAAGGCGCTCGACGGCGACTACAAGCCCGGCTTTATGGTCGAGCATTTCATTAAGGACCTGCGCCTGGCCCTTGCTTACGCCGACGACCGCGAGCTCGCGCTGCCCGGCGCCGACGTCGCCTTTACGCTCTACGACATGCTCGACGCCATCGGTGGCGCCAAGCTGGGCACCCAGGCCATCACGGTTCTCTACAAGGAGGAGGCCGACGCCATCGCCGCCGGTCTGGACTGGTCGCAGTATCGCCCCGAGGAGCATGGCGCTCACGAGGAAGGTTGCGGTTGCGGCGAGCACGGCGAGGACCATGAGTGCGGTTGTGGCCATCACCACGGCGAGGACCACGAGTGCTGCGGCGGCCACGGCCATGACGACGGCCACGAGTGCTGCTGCGGCCACCATCACGGGGAGTAGCGCCTATGAGCTGGACGTTCGTGGTGCTTGCGCTGGTGCTCTTTCTCTTTGCGATTTACATCGGCTTTTTGTGCGGCCAGTGGGCCTGCGAAAAGCGCGTGATCACCAAGCGCGACTACTGGATTGCCAACTTTGCGGGTGCGGCGGCAGTCATCCTGCTGACCTGGGTGTTCTCGCTGTTCCCGCTGGTGCAGTTTGCGCCGATCGGCTGGCTCGGCGGTTTTATCGCCGGCCTTAAGATGAGCTTTGGCGAGTCCGTTGGCCCGTGGCGCAAGCATGACGAGGTCTTTAACGTCAACAAGGCTCACCGCGCCGCCGCCGATGCGGGCGACGCCGAGGAGCGCCGCCGCGCGCGTCGCAACGGCGCGGCCGACCGACAGCTCATCTCGGTCACCGATGACAGCAAGGGTGCTGGCAAGCACGCCAAGAAATAAAAAGAAGAGGTAACTATGGCAGAAAACAAAGACGAACAGCTCACCGACGAGGAGCTGGCACAGCTCCAGCTGGCAGAGGAGAACGAGAACGCCGTCGATCGACTGGTCCAGGAGCTCGGCTGCCCCACGCGCCGCATCCGCCAGTTTGCCGCCCGCGTGCTGCACCTGCTTGCCGAGCGCGATCCGCAGCGCGTCGTGCCCTGCGTGCCCGCGTTGATCGAGGCGCTCGACCGCCCCGAGGCGCAGACCCGCTGGGAGGCCCTCGATGCCCTGACGGCGCTCGCCACCACCTGCCCCGAGCAGATGGGCGATGCCTTTGAGGGCGCCGAGACCGCGCTGTTCGACGAGCTTTCCTCCACGCTGCGCTACGCCGCCTTCCGCCTGCTGTGCGTGTGGGGTGCCACGAGTGTCGAGCGTTCGCGCGAGGCTTGGCCCATCCTGGACGAGGCCATCCAGTGCTACCACGGCGACCTCGAGTATCGCGACATGCTCGGTTGCCTGTACGAGTTTTGCCAGGGCGAGATCGACGCCGAGGTTGCCGAGAAGCTTGCGCTGCGCCTTAAGTTCGATGCCGAGAACGGTAAGGGCAGCTATCTCAAGGCCCGTTCGAGCGAGATTTGCGAAATGCTTGTTAAACGTTTTGGCCTGGATCTCTCCAAAAAGAAGAAGCGTGCTAGCGTTAAAAAATCTGAGGCCGCCGAAGACGAGGAGTAACAGATTATGGCGCACGATGTAGTCCTAATTCCCGGTGACGGTATCGGTCCCGAGATTACGCAGGCCATGCGCCGCGTGGTCGAGGCCACCGGTGTCCAGATCAACTGGAACGTCCAGGAGGCCGGCGCCGGCGTCATGGACGAGTTTGGCACGCCGCTGCCCCAGCACGTGCTCGATGCGGTCGCCGAGACCAAGGTTGCCATCAAGGGCCCCATCACCACACCGGTCGGCACGGGCTTCCGCAGCGTCAACGTGGCCCTGCGCAAGCATTTCGACCTGTACGCCTGCGTGCGCCCTTGCCTGTCGCAGCCGGGCGACGGCTCGCGTTTCCGCGACGTCGACCTGGTTATCGTGCGCGAGAACACCGAGGACCTCTACGCCGGCATCGAGTTCGATGAGGGCGCTGCCGAGGTCGAGGAGCTCTCGCAGCTCGTCGAGCGCTCGGGCCAGAAGACCTTCGCTGCCGATTCCGCCATCTCGATCAAGCCGATCTCCATCGCCAAGAGCCGCCGCATTGTAGAGTACGCCTTTGAGTACGCCCGCCGCTGCGGCCGCAAAAAGGTGACGGCCGTGCACAAGGCCAACATCATGAAGGCGACCGACGGCCTGTTCCTGCGCGTCGCGCGCGAGGTGGCCGCAAACTATCCCGATATCGAGTTCAACGACAAGATCGTCGACGCCACCTGCATGGGCTTGGTCCAGAACCCCAACGACTTCGATGTCCTGGT
>CABQHZ010000208.1 GCA_902464175.1 uncultured Collinsella sp.
TAGCTGATGAGGCCCGCCATGTAGAGGGACTCGGCGATGCGCATGGTACGTGCAGGTGAGATGCCCTCGGCCGCGGCGGCAGCCTGCAGCGAGGTCGTCGCAAACGGCGTGGGCGGCTGCTGCTTGCGGGAGCGCTTGGTCACCGCGGCGACGGTTGCCGTCGTAGCGCCGTCGACGTGGCCGTACGCCGTCTCGGCAGCATCTTTGTCGGTAAAACGTGTCGTCTTGTGCGCAATCTTAAAGCGGTCATCCTCGGCAGCACCCTGAGCGGCACCCATGCCGCGAATCTGCCAATAGTCCTCGGGCACAAAGGCCATACGCTCGCGCTCGCGCTCAACCACCAGGGCAAGCGTCGGGGTCTGCACGCGGCCGGCAGAGCGCACGTTGCCAAAGCCGCCAAACTTAGCGAGCGTCAGGTAACGCGTGAGCACCGCGCCCCAGATGAGGTCGATATGCTGGCGGCTCTCGCCGGCGTCGGCCAGGTTCTGGTCGAGCGAGACGAGGTTATCGAAGGCCTGCGTGATCTCGGCCTTGGTAAACGAAGAATACTGAGCGCGGGCAACCGGCAGGTCCGGCGCTACCTCTCGCACCTTGTTGAGGGCGTCCGAGCCAATGAGCTCGCCCTCGCGGTCGAAGTCCGTGGCGATGATGACGCTGTCGGACTTTTTAGCGAGGTTCTTGAGCGAACGAATGAGTTCTTTCTCGGCCGGCAGCTTAATGACGGGCGCCCAGGTGAGGTAAGGCAGGCTCTCGAGCTTCCAGCCCTTGATGGAGATACCATCGGCAAGAAACGGCTTGCGCTTGGTGTCGTAGGGCGGACGAGCCAGGCCATCGGGCATGTCGGCCGGCAGCATCTCGCCGTCCTCGGTGACCGAATACCAGCCCAGCTTTTTATCGAACAGCACGCTGTCGCAAAAATCGGGCGCAAGGATGTGACCGGCAAGGCCGATGGTCACGCACTCCTCGCCCTTCCACTCAAAACGATAGATGGCGGTGTTGTACACCTTGTCCTTTTTGGGTTTGCCCGTGGACAGACGCTCGGCGATCTGACGCGCGGCGTCGTTTTTCTCGGCGATGATGAGCTTCAAAAGAGGCTCCTATCTCGTATCTCTGCGGCTACGCCCGCCCGTATGGCGGCCGACTTACGCCCTTGCTTGCTCAATCTGCCCGATGAGCCAATCGCACCAGGCATCCATGCCCTCGCCCTTGCGCGCGCTCACGGCAAACCGCGGCGCTTGCGGATTGAGGTCATCGAGTGTCTTAGTATACCTATCCATGTCAAAATCGAAAGCCGGAGCCACGTCGACCTTGTTGAGCAGCTGCGCGCCGGCGTGTTGGAAGATGCCCGGGTACTTGATGGGCTTGTCGTCGCCCTCGGGCACCGAGAGAATCATGATGGACAGGTTCTCGCCCAGGTCAAAGTCGACCGGGCAAACCAGGTTACCCACGTTTTCGATAAAGATGACGTCGATGTTCTCCAGACCGACGGCCTGGTCGAAGGCGTCGACGGCCTCCATGATCATGTTGCCCTCGAGGTGGCACAGGCCGCCCGTGTTGATCTGGATGGCGGGCATGCCGGCTTCCTTCATGGTGATGGCGTCGACATCCGAGGCGATATCGCCCTCGATGACGGCGCAGCGCAGGCCGGCTTTGTCACGCAGGCGCTCGTTGGTGCCCAGAATCGTGGTGGTCTTACCCGAGCCGGGGCTCGACAGCACGTTGATCACGTAGGTGTTCGTCTGCTCAAATCGCTGGCGCAGCTGATCTGCCAGGCGCTCGTTGCGCGACAGAATCGGCGATGCAATATCAATCGTTTTCTCGGCCATACTTAGCGCTCCTTACTTTGGCCCCTTTATACCCCATCACCAGATGGCTAGCGGGCTAATCGTCGGGGGTTTCGATTTCGATACTTGCGATATCGAGCTCGCGGCCGTGCAGTAGGCGCACGTTGGCACCACCACACTGGGGACAGCGACAGTGGAAGCGATCGTGGTCGAAGACCTCACCGCAGTCCAGGCATTCACTTTGTGGATGGACCTCCTCCACGGCAAGCTCGCAACCGCTCGTGAGCGGGTCCTCGTCGCGAAACGTCTCCCATGCAAAGTCGAGCGCCTCGCGCACGACTTCTGTCATATCCCCGATACGCAGCGTTACCAAAACGGCGCGCGAGGCCCCCGCCCCACGCGCCGCGCGAATCACTGTATCGAGTATGCCGTTGACAATGCCAACCTCGTGCATACCGATTTACTCCTCGTCGTCCTCGTCGTCCGAGAACAGGTCCAGACGGCTCACGAACAGGCCCTCCTTGCCCTCGCGCGCGGT
>CABQHZ010000209.1 GCA_902464175.1 uncultured Collinsella sp.
CCGCCAAAGGGCGACGTGATGACGCCATAGCCGGCGATGGCGCTCGGCAGTGCGCGCGAAAGCTCAACGACAAAGCCCACGATCTGCAGCTTGGCGGTGAGGCCGCTAAAACACAGCAGCACGGTCATCGCGCTCATAAAAATGCCGCAGATGCGACAGGCGATGGCGATGATGCTCATCGCCACGGCAGCGGCCTTACGAGAGTTCACGCGCGGTCTCCTCTTCGATCTGGGTGGAAAGCTCCAGCCATTCGTCCTCGAGCTTGGGTAGCTCTTGCTTAAGGCCGTTATATTCCCCCAGCGCGGCGTTGAACTTGTCTTGATCGGCATAAAGCTCTTCGCTTGCCATCAATTCCATAAGCTCGTCATAGCGGGCGCGCTTTTTGTCGAGCTCGGCCTCGATCTTCTTGAGCTGGTTGCGCACGCCCTTGAGCTTTTTGTTGAGCGCAGCACGGGCCTGGGCCTCGGCGCGCTTTTGCTCCTTGGTCTTTTTACCCTCGGCGGGTTTGGGGGCAGCTGCGGGGGTGTCGGCCTGGGCGGCGCTGGCTTTGGTGGACTTGGCCGTGGCCGGCGCACTCTCCCCTGCCGTCTCGGCGGCGGCACGGGCTGCGAGGTCCTCGCGCTTGTAGAGGTAGTAGTCGTAGTCGCCGTCATAGACCGTGACCTTGCCATCGCGGATGTCGATCACGCGGTTGGCCACGGCGCGCACCAGGTGCTCGTCGTGACTGATCAGCACGATGGTACCGGGGAAGTTTTGCAGGGCGTTCTCGAGCATGTCCACCGAGTCGATGTCCAGGTGGTTGGTGGGCTCGTCCAGGCACAGGAGCGCCTCGGGTGCTACGAGCATCTTGGCGAGCGCCAGACGCGCCTTTTCGCCGCCGGAGAGGACGCGAACCTGCTTCTCGATGGAATCGTTGTCGCTAAACAGGAAGGCGCCCAGCAGGCTGCGCTGCTGCGGCACGGTCCACTTGGGCGTGACGGTGTCGATCTCTTGCAGGACGGTGTTGGACTCGGTCATGCCCTCGAGCGCGTGCTGGGCGTAATAGGCCACGCCCACGTTGGTGCCCAAGTCGCGGGTGCCGGTGGTGGGCGGCTCCAGTCCGGCGATGATCTTCATGAGCGTGGACTTGCCGGCGCCGTTGGGGCCGACGAGCGCCACGTGCTCGCCGCGGTAGAGCTTGAGGTCGATGTCGCTGTAGATGTGCTTGTTGCCGTAGGACTTGGAGACGCCCTCCAGGCCCACGACCATGTCGCCGGAGCGCGGCGGGTCGGGGAACTTAAAGTCGATGTGCTTGTGGCCCTCGGGTAGGATGACAAGCTCCTTTTTGATCTGCTCGATCTTGCGGATGCGCTCCTGGGCCTGGGCTGCCTTGGTGGGCTTGTAGCGGAACTTGTCGACGAAGACCTGCATGTGGGCGATGTCGCGCTCCTGGGCGGCGCGCTTGGCGCGCATCTGCTCAAGGTTGTCCTCGCGCTGCTTGAGGTAGCTGCTGTAGTTGCCGGTGTAGGTGGTCACGCGGCGGTTCTCGAGTGCGGCGACGTGGTCGACGCAGGCGTCCATGAAGGCGCGGTCGTGGCTGACGATGAGGACCGCGCCGTCGTAGTTGGCAATAAAGCCGCGCAGCCACTGGACGCTTTCGAGGTCCAGGTGGTTAGTGGGCTCGTCCAGAAGCAGCAGGTCGGGATGGCGCAGGAAGAGCTTGGCGAGCGCGATGCGCATCTGCCAGCCGCCCGAGAACTCGGAGCACGGGCGCTTGAAGTCGGTGACCTTAAAGCCCAGGCCGGACAGGATTTTGCGCGCGTTGCTCTCGAGCTCGTAGCCGCCCAGGTGCTCAAAGCGGTCCTGGACCTGGCCGTACTCGTTGAGGAGTGCGTCGACGTTCTTGCCCTGTTCGGAGAGCTCGGTGATTTGGGCCTGCAGCTCGTTAGCGCGCTCGCCCATGCGGCGGATTTCCTTGGCGGCGGCCATGACCTCGGCGAGGATGGTGGTGTCCTTTTGTTCCAGATTAGTTTCCTGCTCTAGGTAGCCCACCTGGCAGTCCTTTGCGTACTGGACCTGGCCGGAGTCGGGACTGTCGATGCCCATGATGATTTTGAGCATGGTGGTTTTGCCGGCGCCGTTGGGGCCCACGAGCGCGAAGCGCTCGCCGGGGTTGATCTGGAAGGACGCGCCGCTAAAGAGGACGCGTGCGCCGAAGCTTTTTTCGATCTTGTCGACCAGGAGGATCATGGTGCCGCCTTTGACCTTGTGTGCCTATAT
>CABQHZ010000210.1 GCA_902464175.1 uncultured Collinsella sp.
TCGCCGGGGACATGCTCGGGCACGTTGCGGTACAGGTTGTCGCCGCGACGCTCGGCATGGCCCATCTTGCCCAGGACGCGGCCGTCGGGGCTCGTGATGCCCTCGATGGCGAGTGCGGAGCCGTTGGGGTTGACGGAGAGATCCATGCTGGGCTTGCCGTTCTCGCCCACGTACTGCGTGGCGACCTGGCCGTTGGCGATCAGCTGGGCGAGCACTTCGTCATTGGCGACAAAGCGGCCCTCGCCGTGGCTGATGGCGACGGTGTAGGGGTCGTCCAGGCTGCACTGCGACAGCCACGGGGACAAGTTGGACGAGATGCGGGTGCGCACCAGACGGCTCTGGTGGCGACCGATGGTGTTGAACGTCAACGTGGGCGCATCGGGCGTGGCGTCGACGATGTCGCCGTAGGGCACCAGGCCGAGCTTGATCAGGGCCTGGAAGCCGTTGCAGATGCCCAGCATCAGGCCATCGCGGGCCTTGAGCAGGTCGCGGACTGCCTCGGTGACCTCGGGAGCGCGGAAGAACGCCGTGATGAACTTGGCAGAGCCGTCGGGCTCGTCGCCGCCCGAGAAGCCGCCGGGGATCATAACGATCTGGCTTGCACGGATGCGGCGGGCAAGCTCGCGGGTGCTCTCGGCGACGGCCTCGGGCGTGAGGTTGTTGATCACGAAGGTGTCGGCCTCGGCACCGGCGGCACGGAAGGCGCGGGCGCTGTCGTACTCGCAGTTGTTGCCGGGGAACACGGGGATGATCACGCGCGGGCGGGCGATCTTGGCGCCGCCGTACACGTGGATATCCTTGGCGCGGAAGTCGATGGTCTCGACCTCGGGGGTCTTGCCGGCGCTGCGGTAGGCGAAGACGCCCTCGATGCCGCTCTCCCAGGCCTCCTGGAGCTCGGCGAGCTCGATGACCTCGGAGCCGGTGTCGATGACATAGCCCTCGACGGTGGTGCCCAGGGGCTCGACGACAACGCCGTCGGCGACCTCGGGCAGCTCGGCATCCTCGGCGAGCTCGACGATAAAGCTGCCGTAGAGCGGGGTGAAGAGGCTCTCCACGTCCACATCCTCGGCAAGCTCGATACCGATCTGGTTGCCGACGCACATTTTAAAGAGGCTCTCGGCGCCGCAGCCGTAGCCGGGCGTGGAGATGGCCAGGGCGTTGCCGTTGGCGGTGAGCGCCTCGACGGCGTCAAACGCGGCGAGCAGCTGCTGGGCGTCGGGGCGGTAATCCTCGCCGTAGGTGGCGGGGGCGATGCGGACGACGCGGTGCGTGAGGCCCTTGAACTCGGGCGAGACGGCACGGGCGGCCTTACCCACGGCAACAGCGAAGCTGATCAGGGTCGGCGGAACGTTGAGCTCGCCGGTCTCGTCCTCAAACGAACCGCTCATGGAGTCCTTGCCGCCGATGGCACCGGCACCCAGGTCGACCTGGGCCATAAGGGCACCCAGGACGGCAGCCATGGGCTTGCCCCAGCGCTCTGCTTCGGTGCGCAGGCGCTCGAAGTACTCCTGGAAGGAGAGGTAGGCGCGCTTGTGCTCAAAGCCGGCGGCAACGAGCTTGGCGATGGACTCGACCACGGACAGGTAGGCGCCCGCAAACTGGTCGGCCTCCATCAAATAGGGGTTGAAGCCCCATGCCATGGCACTCGCTGTGGTGGTCTCGCCGTCCACGGGGAACTTGGCGACCATGGCCGAGCTCGGGGTGAGCTGCGTCTTGCCGCCAAAGGGCATGAGCACGGTCGCGGCGCCGATGGTGGAGTCGAAGCGCTCGGAAAGGCCCTTGTTGGAGGCGACGTTGAGGTCGGTGACGAGCGAGGTCATGCGCTCGGCAAGCGTGGTACCGGCCCAGCTGGGCTGCCACACGCTGCGTGCGCAGACGTGGGCGACCTGGTGCTTGGGCGCTCCGTTGGAGTTGAGGAACTCGCGGGACAGGTCGACGATAGCGACGCCGTTCCATGCCATGCGCATGCGCGGCTCGGCGGTAACCTCGGCGATAACGGTCGCCTCGAGGTTCTCCTCGGCGGCGTAGCCCATGAACTCCTCGACGTCACCGTCGGCGACGGCACAGGCCATACGCTCCTGGGACTCGGAGATGGCGAGTTCGGTGCCGTCCAGGCCATCGTACTTCTTGGTCACGGTATCAAGGTCGACATACAGGCCGTCGGCAAGCTCGCCCACGGCGACCGAGACGCCGCCGGCGCCAAAGTCGTTGCAGCGCTTGATCAGACGGCAGGCATCGCCGCGGCGGAACAGACGCT
>CABQHZ010000211.1 GCA_902464175.1 uncultured Collinsella sp.
AGTTTATCCTGCCGTTCTATTTTCAGGACGCCCACGGCTTTGGTTCCGACATCTCTGGACTACTCTTTTTGGCGTTGCCGATGGTGAATGCCTTTATCGGCCCGCTTTCGGGTACGGTTTCGGACCGTGTTGGCTGCGAGGGCCCCACGGCGGTCGGCCTAGGCGTGTACGTATGCGGTCTTTTTGCGGTAAGCACGCTCGACGAGCACTCTTCCATCCCTGTGATCGTGTGCTGTGTCGCGTTTATGTCGTGCGGAACGTCGATTTTTCAGAGCCCCAATAACTCGCTGTACATGGGCTCGGCTCCGCGCGAAGCGCTCGGCTTTGCTGGCAGCCTGGGTAGCCTGGCGCGCTATGCGGGTATGGCAGTGGGCATTACGGTGGCGTCGAATATCCTGTATGGGCAGATGAGCGTGGCGATGGGCGAGGCCGTGACCAGTTTTGTCGCAGGCCGTCCGGATGTATTCCTATTCGGCTTTCGCTCGGTGTTCTACGTGCTTATGGCTGTGGCCGCCGTGGGCTTTGCGCTTGCCATGGTGCGTTTGGTGAAGATGCGCGCCCGCCATTAGCGTGTTGGGAGGCTGCCTGCCACGTATTCGCGCCGTCTCAAAAAGACTGGTTTGTGGTGCGATGCGGCTTGTGGGGCGGGCGGGGGTCGGTCCGTGGTAGACTATCGAACAACGTTTATTAATCGCGCGGTATCGTTGCCGCGAGAAGGGGTTGCGCCATGCAGGAGCTTGAGGATCGTATTCGCCATGACGGCATCGTAAAGGCCGGTAACGTCCTTAAGGTTGATGCCTTCCTCAACCACCAATGCGACGTTGAGCTGTTCGACCACATGGGCGCCGAGTGGGCCCGTCTGTTCAAGGATGCCGAGATCAACAAGATCCTGACGATCGAGGCTTCGGGCATTGGTATGGCTTGCATCGCGGCTCAGCATTTTGGCGGCGTGCCGGTGGTCTTTGCCAAGAAGGCACAGTCCATCAACCTCGACGGCGAGCAGTACGCCACGACCATCTACTCCTTTACCAAGCAGAAGGAGTACCCGGTCATCGTTGGCAAGCGCTTCCTGTCCGAGGGCGACAAGGTCCTGATTATCGACGACTTCCTGGCCAACGGTTGCGCGCTCGAGGGTCTTATCAAGATCTGCGAGGCTGCGGGTGCTGAGGTGTCCGGTATTGGCATTGCGGTGGAGAAGGGCTTCCAGGGCGGTGGCGATAAGCTCCGCGAGCGCGGCTTCCGCGTTGAGAGCCTGGCCCGTATCGCCGATATGGACTGCGAGACCGGCGAGATCACCTTCGCCTAAGCGCGCAACACAAGCGATTGGTATGCGATGTGACAAAGGGTCCGTCCCTTTGTCACATTTTTTGTATGAGGGGAGGTGTTGATATGGATGAGAACAAGATGGGATGGCGCGAGTATGCACGCTATGCCGAGATGTCGGTCGAGGAGTTGGCGCGCGATTGCGAGGTGCAGGTGTTTCGCGCGACGGGTCCGGGCGGGCAGGGCGTGAACACGACGGACTCGGCGGTGCGTATGAAGCATGGGCCCACGGGGATTGTTGTGACGGCGCGCGAGAGCCGTAGTCAGTTTCAGAATCGCGCGAGCTGCCTGCGCAAGCTGAAGGCCGAGCTCGAGCGTCGCGGCCGTCCGCCGCGCCGTCGCGTCAAGACCAAGGTGCCCCAACACTCGCGCCAGCGCAGACTCAACGACAAGCACTTCAACGCCATCAAAAAGGCCAACCGCCGCAAGCCGAGCAGCGACGAGTAGCCTCCTCATAAGTTGCGGTGAAATAGGGACTGTTGGGCTGTCAAAGCCGCAAAACAGTCCCTATTTCACCGCAACTTAGGGGTGGCTAGCGGGTGGGGCGCCAGACTTGGAGGGCGCCGCCGAGGATGTCGACCTCGATGCGTGAGGCGACGATGGGCTCGCCGTCGGCCTGGATGGGGTAGTTGGGCTCCTCGAAGGTGAGTTCGGCATGGCGGCAGCGGCGCATGCGCACCGGCGGCAGCTTGGTGTGTTGGCCATCCTTGGCCGAAAGGAACATGGGCAGGGCGACTGCACGGGGCACGGGACCGCATGCGTAACAAACGTCGAGGATACCGTCGCAGGGGTCGGCGTCGGGGCAGATGCGATAGCCCGAGCCATAGGTGGGACCCAGCTGGATGGCCATGATAATCGCCCGCACGCGCTCGGCGGGCGCGCCGTCAAAGCTGACCGTCATGGGGTAGTTGCG
>CABQHZ010000212.1 GCA_902464175.1 uncultured Collinsella sp.
TTGTATTTGTAGGTGGTGAGGGCCTCGGCGGCAAAGGGGCCGCGGGCGTGGAGCTTTTGGGTCGAGATGCCAATCTCGGCGCCCAGGCCAAACTCGCCGCCGTCGGTAAAGCGCGTGCTGGCGTTGGCATACACGGCCGAGGCATCGACCTCGTCCAGGAAGCGCTCGCAAGCATCCGTGTCCTCTGCAACGATGGCCTCGGAGTGCATCGTGCCGTAGCGGTTGATGTGCGCGATGGCCTCGTCCTCGTTCGCCACGACCTTCACGCTCATCTCGAGCGCCAGATACTCGCGACCCCAGTCCTCCTCAGTCGCGGCAACGTAGTCATCGCCCTCGGCAAACCCGGCGTCGGCGCATGCGGCGCACGTGGCCTCGTCGCCGTGAATGAGCACGCCGTGGTCATGCAGCACGGCCACGACCGCGGGCAAAAACGCATCGGCCACGGCACGGTCGACCAGCAGCGACTCGGCGGCATTGCACACGCCCACGCGCTGCGTCTTAGCGTTGACGATAATATTGAGCGCTTTATCGAAGTCGGCGGATTCATGCACGTAGATGTGGCAGTTACCCGTGCCCGTCTCGATCACCGGAACGAGCGACTCGCGCACGCAGCGCTGGATCAGGCCCGCACCGCCACGCGGAATGAGCACATCGACGACGCCGCGGAGCTTCATGAGCTCGCCGGTGGCCTCGCGGTCGGTAGACTCGATCATCGACACGGCCTCGCGCGGGAAGCCCTTGGCCTCGAGCGCATCGGCCAGCAGTTCGGCAATCATGGCACACGAGTGATAGGCCAGCGAGCCGCCGCGCAGAATGCAGGCGTTGCCGGTACGGATGCAGATGCCCGCGGCGTCGGCCGTCACGTTGGGGCGCGCCTCGTACACCATGGCGACCAGGCCCAACGGCACGCTCACGCGGGTGAGGTCCACGCCGCTTGCGAGCACGCGGTGGTCGAGCACGCGGCCGACAGGATCGGGCAGCTCGGCGAGCTTCTCCAGGCCGGCGGCCATACCCTCGACGCGCTCGGGCGTCAGCAGCAGACGGTCGAGGAGCCCCGCCGAGGTCCCCGCATCGCGCGCGGCGGACATATCGAGATCGTTGGCGGCGACGATGGAGTCGACACCGTTGCGCAGTGCTGCGGCCATGGCGCGCACGGCCTCCTGGCGCTGCTCGTCGCTCGCCGTGGCAAGCGAGGCCGACGCTGCCTTAGCGGCAACGGCAAGATCGTGGACATACGTGGCTATATCGACCGACATGGGCGGCCCTTTCTCCTAGAAGTTTGCAACCATGGTAGCCGATTTGCGCATGGCCTCGCCCGCGGCGGTAGAATTGGTCAACCCGAAACACCGCAACGAACGGAAGACTCACATGGCCCTCATCACTTCGTACCACGTCCCCGGCCTGTATGTCGAGGACCACAGCATCGACGTCCCCCTCGACTGGCGCGGCCTGGAGCCGATGCTCCTGGCCGTCGGCAGCACCATGCGCCGCGGCGCTATACCGACACCCATCGCCGGCGCGCCCGAGAGCATCAAGCTCTTCTACCGTGTGGTTTGCGCACCCGACCGCATCAACGACGACCTGCCGCTCCTTCTCTTTTTGCAGGGTGGCCCCGGTGGCGAGAGCCCGCGTCCGCTGTCGCCCACAAGCGATGGCTGGATCGAAGAGGCCGTCAAGCATTTCCGCGTCGTGCTGCCCGACCAGCGCGGTACCGGGCGCAGCAGCTGTGTAGACGGGCGCACGATTGCCGCACTGGGCGAGCGCGCCGAGGCGGCAGGCTCCGATGCGGCCCGCTCGCAGGCGGACTTCCTCAAGCGTCACCTCGCCAGCTCCATCGTGCGCGATTTTGAGTACCTGCGCCTGGTGGGCTTTGGCGGCAAGCCCTGGGTCACACTCGGGCAGAGCTACGGCGGCTTTTTGACGTTGAGCTATCTGTCGCTCTTCCCCGAGGGCGTGGCGGCAAGCTTTACCTGCGGCGGCATTCCGCACGTGCCGGCGAGCGCCAGCGAGGTCTACGCGCACACCTTCCCGCGCATGGTCGCCAAGACGCAGCAGTATTACGACCGTTACCCCGCCGATGTCGAGCGCGTGGCAGCCCTGGCCGATGCGCTCGAGGCTCAGAAGCCCGTACTGCCCGACGGCTCGCCAATGACGGTCGAGCGCCTACAGCTCATGGGCAGCGACTTTGGCATGAAGCCGAGCTTTGAGCGCATGCATTGGATTATCGA
>CABQHZ010000213.1 GCA_902464175.1 uncultured Collinsella sp.
GCCTCGACCTCGCGCGCAAACTGCTCGTCGCAAGTCACCAGATAGCAGGCTGCCAGCGGATCGTGCTCGGCCTGGGCCATCAGGTCTGCCGCGACCACCATGGGCTTGGCCGTGGCATCGGCCAGCACGCAGACCTCGGACGGGCCGGCGACCATGTCGATGCCCACATCGCCCGAAACAATCTGCTTGGCCGCAGCGACAAAGGCGTTGCCCGGGCCGGTGATCTTATCGACGCGCGGAATGGTCTCGGTGCCGTACGCCAGCGCGGCCACGGCCTGGGCGCCGCCCACCATATAGATTTCGTCCACTCCGCCGAGCTTTGCCGCGGCGAGCGTGTAGGGGCTGATAAGGCCGTCCTTTTGCGGCGGGGTCACCATAACCACGCGCTTGACGCCGGCGACCTTGGCGGGAATGGCATTCATGAGCACGGTGGAGGGATACTGCGCGCGACCGCCCGGCACGTAGATGCCGGCCGCCGCGAGCGGGGTCACCTTAACGCCGAGCATCGTGCCATCCGCACGCGTGGTAAACCAGCTCTGCTCGACCTCGCGCTGGTGGAACTCGCGAATCTGACGCGCGGCCTTCTCGAGCGCGGCGACAAAGGCCGGGTCGAGGCCCTCAAGCGCGGCATCGATCTGCTCTTGCGGCAGGCGGAAGCTCTGCAGCTCAACGCCGTCAAAACGCTGACAGTAATCGCGCACCGCGGCATCGCCGTTGGCGCGCACGTTGGCCACGATATCGCGGGCGGCGTCGACGATGTTTTGCGGCAGCACGCCCTTGCGGTTGAGCTGGTTAGTAACGAGGCGCTCACCGGGAGCAAGCTTGATGGTCTTCATATCGGTATCCCCTATCGGTCGAGGTTGCGTTCGAAAAACGAGATGCCGGGCAGCGGCGCCAATTGGTCCGCAGCCCGGATATGGGGGCGCCCGTGCACGCTCGCGCTATTGTGCCGAGCCCGCGACGGGCTCAAAATGCTTGTCCTTCACGGCAGCCGCCAGGCGATCGGCCAGGTTGCGAACGCGCGGGTCCAGGCGCGCGGCACCCGGATTGACAAAGAAGCGGGCCGTGCAGTCCATAATGCGGCCGGTGATGACCAAGTCGTTGTCGCGCAGGGTGGCACCCGTGGCGGTAATGTCCACGATGCGATCGGTCATGCCGACGATGGGCCCCAGCTCGATATTGCCGTGCAGCGAGACGATGTCGGCGTTCACGCCGCGCTCAGCATACCAGGCACTCGCGATGCGCGGGTACTTGGTTGCCACGCGAAGCGACCCGCGGCGGGCATAGTTGCGCTCGGCCTGACCGGCGCGCCATGCGGGCTCCGCCTCGATAAAGGTGCACAGGCCATAGCCCAGATCGACCAGCTGCAGCAAGTTGAGGTCGGCCTCGATAAGCGAGTCCCAACCGCAGATGCCGCAATCGGCACCGCCGCAGCCCACAAAGGCGGGCGCATCGCTGGGGCGCACAATGACAAACTCGATATCTCCGACCGCGCCCTCACCGGCACGCGTGTCGCGGCCGCGCACGATTAGGTGACGGCCCGGATCGCGCAACTCAGAGACGTCCAGGCCCGCGGCTTCGAGCACGTCGAGCGTATCGGCCTTGAGCGAGCCCTTGGGCACGGCGATGCGCAGCGGGCCCTCGGCGCCACGGCCCGCGGCGTGATCGCCATCGGAAGCGGCGTCCTCGGCCGAGGTGCGCGCGGCCTCCAGGCGCTCGAGCGAAAAGGCGAAGCCCGCCGCCGGCACCTCGATACCGTCGCCAAATGCGCCGGTAAAGATGGAGTCATAGCGTCCGCCCGAACCGACCGGATCGGGCAAGCCGCCGGCATAGGCCTTAAAGACCAGGCCCGTGTAGTAATCGAAAGAGTTCATGATAGAGAAGTCGAACGACAGCACCTGGGCGTCCTCGGGTGCCAGGCCCTCGACCAGGGCACGCAGCTCGCGCGTCAGCGGCGCGACGATACCGGCGGCCTCCAGCAGCGCGTCCACGCGGTCGAGTACCTCGGCACCGCCGTGCAGACGCGGCAGCTCGCTAATGGCGGCCTTGACGGCATCGGACTCGACGCTTGCCGCCACGTGGGCATCGAGGCCCACAAAGTCGTTGGCGTGCACGCAGCGCAAGGCCTCGGCGGCCAGCTCGCGATCCTCGCACGCCGCGAGCAGCTCCTTAAACGGACGCACGCTACCTGCGATAATGCGCGCATCGG
>CABQHZ010000214.1 GCA_902464175.1 uncultured Collinsella sp.
CGACCGCACAAAAGCATGACTCCATTACCAGCAAGTTTGCATAACTGACACCTGTCACGCAAAGCCGTGAAAGATTGCTCTTCCTAATCCCTAGCGAATCGCTATACTTTATTGAATCGCATTGCCATGGCGCTAAGGGAGGGCGGCCGGTGAGCTTTATCAATACCATTCGCGAGGACATCAAGACCGTCCAGGCGCAAGACCCCGCTGCGCAAAATGGCCTGGTCATCTTCCTGTCCTACCCCGGCCTGCACGCCAAGTGGAACCACGTGCCCGAGCACTGGCTGTGGGAACATGGCCATCGCTCGCTCGCCCGCGTGCTCTCGCAAATCACCCGCCACATCACCGGCGTCGAGATTCATCCCGCCGCGCAAATTGGCAAGCACTTCTTTATCGACCACGCCATGGGCGTCGTCATCGGCGAGACCACCATTGTGGGCGACAACTGCGTGCTCTACCAGGGCGTCACGCTCGGCGGTACCGGCAACGAGACCGGTAAGCGCCACCCAACGCTCGGCAATAACGTCACGGTGGGCACAGGCGCCAAGGTGCTCGGCAACATCCGCATCGGCAACAACGTCAAGATCGGTGGCAACTCGGTCGTCGTCAAAGACGTACCCGATAACTGCACCGTCGTGGGCGTGCCCGGGCGCATCATCAAGCGCAACGGCTGCCGCGTGTTCGAGGAGAGCTTCGATGCCAAGCAGCATCGCGAGTACATGCCCGATGATGCCGCCGAGCAGAGTGCCCTCAACCGCCAGGGCATCACCGAGAATGCCCGCCGTGTCAAGGAACTCGAGCGAGAGGTGGCCGAGCTCAAAGCCCTCGTCGCCAAGCTCGTGGACGAACGCTAGGAACGCAAGCGGCACAAAACGACATCGCACCGACGCAAAAGGCGCGCCAGGGAATCAATCCCCGGCGCGCCTTGTTTCCAATGCGACAAAGGGGTCGTCCCTTTGCCACATTATGCGAACTGACTCAAGTAGAGGTCGGCGTAGGCGCCCTCGGCAGCCAGTAGCTCCCTATGCGTGCCCTGCTCGATAATGTTGCCGTGATCCATGACCAAGATCAGGTCGGCGTCCACAATCGTCGACAGGCGGTGCGCGATCACAAAGCTCGTGCGCCCATGCATGAGCGCATCCATGGCACGGCCGATGGCAAGCTCGGTACGCGTGTCCACGCTCGACGTCGCCTCGTCCAAGATGAGGATCGCCGGGTTGCTGAGCAGCACGCGCGCAATGGTCAGCAGCTGACGCTGGCCCTGGCTGATGCTTTCGGCATCGTTGGCCACGCGCGTGTCGTAGCCCTGCGGCATGGTGCGCACAAAGAAGTCGACCTGCGCGGCGCGGGCGGCAGCCACGATCTCGTCGCGCGTTGCCTCGGGGCAGCCGTAGGCGATGTTTTCGGCGATGGTGCCATCGAACAGCCAGGCGTCCTGCAGCACCATGCCAAACTGCTGACGTAGCTCACCGCGGTTCATGGGGCGCGTATCCACACCGTCGAGCGTAATGCGGCCGCCGTCAATCTCGTAGAAGCGCATGAGCAGGTTGATGAGCGTGGTCTTACCCGCACCCGTGGTTCCCACCACCGCAATCTTCTGACCCGGTTCGGCGGTAAACGACACGTCGCGCATGAGCGGCTTTTCGGGCGTGTAGCCAAAGCGCACATGCTCAAAAGCGACGCGGCCCTCCACGCGACCCGGCAGATTGGCAGCCTCGCCCGGCTGCGGATCGGCCTCCATCTCGGGCTCATCGAGCAGGTCGAACACGCGCTCCGCACTCGCCAGCGCGCTCTGCAGCGAGTTGAAAGTGAACGACAGCTGCGTCATGGGTTCGGACGCCTCGTAGATAAACTGGAAGAACGCCTGGAACACGCCGACGGTCATATGCCCGGCAACCAACATACTGCAGCCCACAAGCGCAATCACGATCTGCGCCAAGCGGCCGATAAAGCGCACCGCAGGACCGACGGCATTGATCATAAAGTCGGCCTTGGTACTCACGCGCGCCAGCTCCCTCGAGGCCTCATGCACTTCGGCAGAGCTCTGACGCTCGCGGTTAAACGCGCGAATCACCAAACGGCCCGAATAGCCTTCCTCGACCGCACTCGTAATCTTGGATACCCACTCCTGGCGCTCGCCGGTCACGTCATGCGTACGGCGCGAAACCACCTTGGTCACCAGCAGCGATACCGCCGTAAAAC
>CABQHZ010000215.1 GCA_902464175.1 uncultured Collinsella sp.
TCCTCCACAACGTCAACCTTAACGTCGCCGCCGGCGAGACCCACGTGCTGATGGGACCCAACGGCGCCGGCAAGTCTACCCTCGGCCACCTGGTCATGGGCGACCCCGTCTACACGGTCAACGACGGACGTATCGTCTTTGACGGCCAGGACATCACCGAGCTCACCACCGACAAGCGTTCGCGCGCCGGCCTGTTTCTGAGCTTCCAGGCCCCGGTCGAGATCCCGGGCGTGCCGCTGTCGAGCTTTTTGCGCGCCAGCATCGCCGGCCGCCCCGGCCTGGAGATGAAGGGCAAGGAGTTCCGTCGCCGTGTGAAGGAGCTCGCGGCCGAGCTCAACATGGATACCGCCTACCTCAACCGCGAGCTGGGCGTGGGCTTCTCGGGCGGCGAGAAGAAGAAGGTCGAGATGCTCCAGCTCCTGCTGCTGCAGCCCAAGCTCGCCATCCTGGACGAGACCGACTCGGGCCTGGACGTCGACGCGCTTTCCACCGTCAGCCACGGCATGGACGCCTACCGCAAGAGCTGCGACGGCTCCATGCTCATCATCACGCACAACACGCGCATCCTGGAGCACCTGGATGTCGACCGCGTCCACGTTATGGTCAAGGGCCACATCGTGCGCGAGGACGACGCCTCGCTCATCCCCTGGATTGACAAGAATGGCTTTGAGACCTTCGAGCGCGAGGCAGCCGAGCAGCGCGCCCAGGCCGAGGCCGCCGCTGCCGAGCAGCAGGCGTAAAGGGGCGACGCAATGACCAAGAACCGCACCGAGGTCGCGGACATCGACCGCAGCCTCTACGACTTCACCTATGGCGAGGAGGGTTTCGAGCGCCTCGACGCCGGCATCACGCCCGACATCGTGCGCGAGATCAGCGCCAAGAAGGACGAGCCGCAGTGGATGCTCGACCTGCGCCTCAAGTCCCTCGAGATCTTCAACCGCTTCCCGGACCCGACGTGGGGACCCTCCATCGAGGGCCTGGACATGGACAACATCGTCACCTACGTCAAGCCCAACACCGACCAAAAGCACGACTGGGAGTCGGTGCCCGACGATATCAAGAACACCTTTGAGCGCCTGGGCATCCCCGAGGCCGAGCGCAGCTACCTGGCGGGCGTCGGCGCGCAGTACGACTCCGAGCTGGTCTACCACAACATGCAGGACACCGCGTCCAAGATGGGCATCGTCTATTCCGGTATCGAGGAGGCCCTGCACGACCCGCAGTGGGAGCCGCTCATCCACGAGAAGTTTATGACGCTCATCCCGCCCACCGACCACAAGTTTGCGGCCCTGCACGGCGCCGTGTGGTCGGGCGGCTCGTTTGTCTACGTGCCCAAGGGCACCAAGCTCGATTTTCCGCTGCAGAGCTACTTCCGCCTCAACGCCAAGGGTGCCGGCCAGTTTGAGCACACGCTCATCATCGTCGAGGACGACGCCGACCTGCACTTTATCGAGGGCTGCTCCGCGCCCAAGTACAACGTGGCCAACCTCCACGCCGGCGCCGTCGAGCTCTTTGTGGGCAAGCGTGCGCACCTGCGGTACTCGACCATCGAGAACTGGTCCAAGAACATGTACAACCTCAACACCAAGCGTGCGCGCGTGGACGAGGACGGCGACATCGAGTGGATCAGCGGCTCCTTCGGCAGCCATGTGGGCTACCTCTACCCCATGAGCGTTCTCAACGGCCGCCGCGCCCGCTCGAGCTTTACCGGCATCACCTTTGCCGGTGCCGGCCAGAACCTCGACACCGGCTGCAAGGTCGTGCTCAATGCGCCCGATACCTCGGCGACCGTCGAGACCAAGGGCATCTCCAAGAGCGGCGGCATCCAGACCTTCCGCAGCTCCATCGTGGCGACGCCCAAGGCCGAAGGCTCCAAGGCAACTGTGAGCTGCCAGTCGCTGATGCTCGACGACCAGAGCCGCTCCGACACCATCCCGGCCATGGACATCCGCGCCAAGAACGTCGACATCGGCCACGAGGCAACCATCGGCCGCATTGGCGACGACAAGGTCTTCTACCTGATGAGCCGCGGTATCTCGGAGGAAGAGGCCCGAACCATGATCGTCAACGGCTTTGCCAACCCGGTCTCCAAGGAGCTGCCGCTGGAGTACGCCGTCGAAATGAACAACCTGATCAAGCTCGAGATGGAAGGAGCGATCGGATAATGAAACAGACCACGAACACCGCTGCTACCAC
>CABQHZ010000216.1 GCA_902464175.1 uncultured Collinsella sp.
CACTAGGTGCCTGACCTGCAAACTTCTGGTCGGGACGACTGGATTCGAACCAGCGACCCCTTGACCCCCAGTCAAGTGCGCTACCAAGCTGCGCCACGTCCCGAAGCTTTTGTTTGTTGCTCTGCTCTCGCTCGCAACAGGGAGTATATTAACCCGAAACTTTGTCCTTGTGCAAGAACTTTTTTACAAATTTTGAAGCAAGTCCAAAATTGTATCTGCGAGCTGGGGTTTTGTTAGAACGGGAAGTTCTTGCGTACCCGTTGTGCTCACAATCCAGGCCTTGTTGGTATCGGTTCCAAAGCCCGAATCGGCGCGTGAGACATCGTTGGCGATAATGGCATCGCAACCCTTGCGGTCGAGCTTTCGCTGTGCGTACTCCAGGACGTTATCGGTCTCGGCCGCAAAGCCGATCACGCACCGCTCCCCCTTCTGGCGCGAAAGCTCAGCCAAAATATCGACCGTCTCGACCAGTTCGATGCGATCCAAGCGCTCGTTGGCCTTTTTGAGCTTATGGTCCGCAGGGGATACGGGGGTGTAGTCGGCGACAGCGGCCGCACAAATGGCCACATCGGCCGTCTGAAAGGCGCTCAGCGCCGCCTCCAGCATCTCTGCGGCGGTCTGCACGCGCACGCACTCCACGCCGTGGGGAACGTCGAGCGATGTCGGTCCCAGCACGAGCGTGACGGCGGCACCGCGACGTGCGGCCTCCCCCGCCAGGGCGATGCCCATCTTGCCCGAAGAGCGGTTGCCAATAAAGCGCACGGGGTCGATCGGCTCGTGCGTAGGACCGGCGGTGATCACGATGCGCTTGCCCGCCAGGTCTTGCGGCACGGGATTGAGCACCCTGCAGACAGCCTCGACGATGTCCTCGGGCTCGCTCATGCGGCCCGTGTCCACGTCGCCGCAGGCAAGGTAGCCGCTGCCGGGGCCAACCATGTGTACTCCGCGGTCGCGCAGCGTGGCCATATTGGCCTGTGTAGCCGGCGCTTTCCACATGCCATTGTTCATGGCCGGCGCGATCACGATAGGTCGCGGCGTGGCAAGTAGCGTGGTGGAAATGAGGTCGTCGGCGATGCCGTTGGCCATCTTAGCGATGATATTGGCAGTGGCAGGCGCCACGACCACCAGATCGGGTTCCTGCGCCAGCGAAATGTGGTGGATGGGGTCGGAGGGGTCATCGAATAGGCCCACGGCAACGGCTTCGTTGGTGAGCGCACGGAAGGTTAGCGGGCCTACAAACTCGGTGGCATGCTCGCTCATAATGACCTTGACGTGCGCGCCTCGCTTTTGCAGCAGGCGCACGATGTTACACGACTTATAGGCGGCGATCCCGCCGGAAATGCCCAGCAGGATCGTTTTTCCCTCAAGTTGCATTGAATTGTTGGATGCCGCCGTCATCGTTAGGCTTCCTTGCTGGGGAGCACGAGCAGGCGGTGGCAGTACGGGCAGTGCGTAATCACACTACCGTCGTGGTTGAGGTCGCTCATGGACGATGCCTGCAGCGCGGTGTGGCAGACCGTGGGGATGTTGCCCTTGATGGTTTCGACGGCCAGGCCGCGGAACTGCTTGAGCAGACGCTCGTAGTCGGTGAGCACGTCGGTCGGCAGCGTGGCGGCAAGAGCGGTGCGCTCCTTCGTGGCGGCTTCGATCTGAGCCTGCAGGTCGGCAGCCTTGGCGCGGGCGGCCTTGGTGTCGGCCTTCACGCCCTCCTCGAACTTGGCGATGATTGCCTGCGCACGGGTCTCGCGGTCGAGCGCCTCTTTGTGGGCGACAACGACGTCCTTGCGGGTGTGCTCAATCTTGTCCAGACGCTTGGCTAGGGTGGCGAGCTCGTTTTCCAGGTCCTGAACCTCGCGGTAGTCGGAGCCGTCGACGTGGCGCTTCTTGGCGGCCTCGATGGCGTTGTTGGTCTGAATCTCGGTGGTGTTGAGATCGTCGAGCTCAATGTCCAGGTCCTTGCGCTGGGCGTAGAGCTTGGTCATCTCGGACTTGAGCTTCACATAGGTCTTGCGCTTGGAAGCGAGCTCCTTGAGCTCCGGCATATTGGCAAGTTCGCTCTTGTTGCGGGCGAGCTCCAAATCGATCTGTTGCAGCTTGAGTAGCGTAGCGCCGGCGCTCATAAGTTCTCTCCTTTTGTCACAGTCCACCATTGGCAAGGGTTCAGTATTTTAATCGCATGACGGGGGTC
>CABQHZ010000217.1 GCA_902464175.1 uncultured Collinsella sp.
GCCCACTTGCGGCGCAGACGGGCATTCTTGCGCAGGCGGTTGGCGAACTGCTCGGACTCGGGGATGAGCACGGGCAGCGGCTTGCCGTCGCCCAGGTCGAGCGTGGCGGCAGGTTCGGGCATGGCGGAAGCGGTGGCTTTGTCGTTAACGTCGTTGGCATTCGCAGCCTCGGCCTTGGCATCCGCACTGGTCGCAGCCTCAAACGCTGCGGCGGCGTGGTCGAGCGAAGGCCAGACTTCGACGGTCGCCTCTTCGTTGTTGGGCATGACGGCGATCGAGCGCTCGGGCTCGGTGTGGAGCGCGCGGGCCAGCAATCCGTCGCGGGTGAGCGCGGCGACCGGCGCCGCGGCAAGCTCGGGCGCGCGGCGCAACTCGCCGATGAGCGTCATGGTGTCATGCATGAGCGAAAGCGGTGTCTCGGTCGTATCCGCGACCACGGCGGCGCCGGCGACAGCGCCCGTGTGGTCCAGTACGGTGGCGGACTTGGCGGCGCAAAAATCGACAAAGCGCTTGTAGCCGGCACATTTAACCATGCGCTCGGCGGTCTTGCGGGCGGCGGGGTCAACATCCACGGCCACGATGCGTGCCTGGCGCTCGCGTGCCGCCGTCTCGCGCTCGCGTGCCTCGGCAAGCAGCTGCTCCCACAGGGCGGCGTCGTGCAGCTGCCAGCCCTCAAAGCCCCAGCGCTCGCGTGCGGCGCTCGGGGCGCGGTCGGTCAGAATGTTCACGGCCTCCAACAGCAGACCGCCGCCGGCGCATGAGGCGTCGAACAGCGTGGGCAGAGCCTCGTTCTCGTAATCGTCGGCCGTCAGCTCGCGCTCGCACAGTGCAGTCCAGCCGACCTGCGCCAGCACCAGGGCGGCGTAGTCGGGGCGCAGCACATGTGTGCCCTCGCCGGCGCGGGTCGCGGCGGGCGGCAGGCGCTTGAACAGCGGGTCGCCCGAAAGGTCCAGGCTGATGCTCGCGCGGCGCTGACGCAGCGAAAGCAGCAGGTGGACGTCGGGGTCGGCGGCGTCGACATCGGCGCGACGGCCCGTGGTCTCGGCCAGACGGTCGCACAGCGCGTCCTTGGCGCGCAGGGCCGAGAAGCGCGTGTTGCGCAGCTGTTCGGTCACGCCGCGGGCGGTGATGGCGATGGTGGCGCCCGGGCGAACGATGTTCTCCCAGGCGATGTCGTAAACGCTGTCGTACAACTCATCGGCATCCTGTGCCCCAAAGCGCCCGAGCACCACAAACACGCGGCTGGCCAGGCGCGACCACAGGCAGGCACGGTAGCCTTCTTCGAGCTCGCCCTCAAACGTAGCGCGGCCTTTTAGGCGGCGGACATGCGAAAGCCCGAGCCGTTTAAGCTCGTCGGCGAGTGCGGATTCAAAGCCCTCGGGGCAGCTTGCGTAAAATTCCATGGGTGACCTCTCTGGTTGCGTCGCTCCATTATATGATGGATGCTTCGTTTGCCCTTATTCTCGAAAGGAACCCATATGATTGATGCGTGCCCCGATTCCGCCGTGCTCTTTTTTGACGTGGACGGCACGCTGACGTCGTTCGACCCCGACGATATGACCGATAAGGACTTCAATGCAATCCATCCGTCGAAGGCTGTTGTCGATGCATTTGGTCGCCTGCGCAATGCGGGCCACCAGGCATTTATCTGCACGGGCCGCCCCTTGTGGCTGGTTGCCGATGGCCTGCGTGCGCTGAACCCGGCGGGTATCGTTGCCATGGCGGGCGCCACACTCGAGGTCGAGGGATGCGTGGTACACGAGGACTGCTTTGACGAAGACATTGTTGAGGAGCTCGCGCGTCGCATTACTGTGGCGGGCGGCGAGGCGTTGTTCGAGACGAACGGTGCCACCTATTCACTTGAGCCAGTTGGTGTCGAACAGTCATTTCTGCTAGGCGCCGGCGTGGTGCATGGCGTTGATCAGATGCGCGTCGATGGGCATTTGCGCGTAGGCAAGGTGTGCATTAACGCGTGCGACCTGGCTCGCGTAGCCAACGACGATGGCTTTATCGAGCGCGAGTTTGAGCTGTGCAACACCGGTGGTCAGAATCGCGAGCTGAGCCCCAAGGGCATCGACAAGGGCGTGGGCGTGGCGCGAGCGCTGGAATACCTGGGTCGCACCGGCAACGCGCGCACCTTTGGCTTTGGCGATTCCGGCAACGATCTGGGTATGCTCGCCGC
>CABQHZ010000218.1 GCA_902464175.1 uncultured Collinsella sp.
TTATTTTGGCAGGTGGCAACAGGGGCGCTGCATTTTCCCAGATAAAACCTGCCAAAATAAACCTGTCCCTTATTGGCAGGTCGTTACAATGGTTACGGTGAAAATGACTGGGGGACTCTATGATCAAACTTGTGCTGACCGATATGGACGATACGCTGATTCCAGCCGGGCATGACGGCGCCAGCGACTACGCCATCGAGGGCATTCATGCCATGCAGGCGGCCGGTCTGCACTTTGGCCCGGTTTCGGGTCGCCAGCCGTCCGCGATGGGCTGGATGTTCAAAAATCGTTCCGAGTGCTTTTCGACCGGTGCGTTCTGCAACGGCCAGGTTATGTTTGTCGACGGTCAGGCGGTCGCTTCGCGCGCGACCGACAACGATGCCCTGATGCGTCTGGCCAATTACCTCGAGCAAGAGACCGATGATACGTATCTAAAGGTCTACAGCCTGGGCGATGACTTTTGGGATAACGATGCCTATTGCGTGACGAGCGACCCCGAGCGCGTGCGTCGCGCCATGGAGTCGGGCGGCAACGCATGGCTCAAAGGCGAAGAGGCTCCGTGCCGCCCTGTCGTCGATGATGTCCCGGTATACAAGGCGAATATCTGGAGTGCCCGTTCGCGTGAGGAGCTCGCGGAGCTACGCGAGCGCGTTGCCGCTGAGGTGCCGGAACTCTCGCTTGTGTTTCCCAACAACCGAGTGCGCCTGTTTGACATCCTTCCTGCTGATTGGGACAAGGGCTGCGCTGCGTTAGAGCTGGCGCGCGCTTTGGGCCTGACGCCCGACGAGGTGGCCGTATTCGGCGATTCCGATAACGATTTGCCC
The DNA here is from genome assembly GCA_902464175.1 of uncultured Collinsella sp. Taxonomy (GTDB): domain Bacteria; phylum Actinomycetota; class Coriobacteriia; order Coriobacteriales; family Coriobacteriaceae; genus Collinsella. The sequence goes on from CABQHZ010000218.1 coordinate 825, forward strand.
ATGATCGATGCCGTTCCCAATTCCGTTGCAGTCGCCAATGCCAACGAGGCCGTCACGGCTGCCGCGCGCTGGCATATCGGCGCTGCGGCAGATGATGCGGTTGCCGGGGCTCTGCATCAGATTGCCGCCTGCGCCGCGACGGGGGAGATGCCGTCGTTTATGCGTCAGATGGACGCGACGGGTTTCGACGTCACGAACGTCTAGGGAGAAAGCCATGAAGCTCCAGCAGCTCAGATATGTCGTCAAAGTTGCCGAATGCGGCAGCATCACCGAGGCCTCGCGCCGGCTCTTTGTGTCGCAGCCTTCGATTACCGCGTCGATCCGCGATCTCGAAAACGAGATGGGTGTGCATATCTTTGAGCGCACCAACAAGGGCGTCATTGTGTCCGAGGAGGGCGAGACCTTCTTGGGCTACGCACGCCAGGTGCTCGACCAGGCCGACCTGCTCGAGGGCAAGTACAAGGGCGCGTCCGAGCAGGTGCCGCACTTTAGTGTGAGCTGCCAGCATTATTCCTTTGCCGTCAACGCGTTTGTCGACGTGATCCGCGAGTTCGATGCCGCGCGCTACGACTTTACCCTGCGCGAGGAACAGACTCACGAGATTATCGAGGACGTCGCGCATATGAAAAGTGAACTGGGCATCCTGTACTTATCCGAGCATAACCGCGAGGTCATCGAGCGCATGCTCGCCGCCAACGAACTCGTATTCGAGGGGCTCTTCTGCGCCACGCCGCATGTCTTTGTATGCGCCGACCATCCACTGGCGGACCACGCCAGCGTGACGCTCGAAGATCTCGAGGACTACCCGTTCCTGTCCTACGAGCAGGGCAGCTATAACTCGTTTTATTATTCTGAGGAACTGACCTCGACCTTTGAGCGCCGCAAGAATATTCGTGTGCGTGACCGTGCGACGTTGTTCAATCTGGCCATGGGCCTCAACGGCTACACGGTGTGTTCGGGCGTGATCAGCCACGAACTCAACGGTCCCGGCATCATCTCGATTCCGCTCGATGTAGACGAGTACATGGAGATCGGCATCATCACGCGCAAGAACACGACACTTACGCGCTACGGGCAGGCCTATATCGAAGCGATTCGTCAGCACATCTAGTTTGTTATGTCTGCCGTACGCATGATGCTTAGCGGTGCGTATTGGTATAGTCATTCCCTATGGCAAACAGAAAATAACTCATATTTTACGATGGCTATTTGAGCCCTCATACTTTGTCTCGTTAAAGCATCCACGCAAAAAGGAGATCAGTATGACTAATTCCGTCCAGCTCAAAGCGCCGTTTCGTGCTGATATCGTCGGCAGCTTTCTTCGTCCGCAGGCCGTAAAGGACGCCCGCGCTGCCT
>CABQHZ010000219.1 GCA_902464175.1 uncultured Collinsella sp.
CGCAAAAAGTCGAGCGCGGAGCGCAGGTCGTGGATCTGGGAAGCATCGGTAGTGGACATGACGTGCTCCTTTCGGAAGAGTGCCCGGCGGCGGGATGCCGCCGGGTTGGTTTATGCTTGGCAGACAGGGCGCTCGCGAACCGAGCGCCCCGCTCAAATCGAGCACTCAACTAAGCCCGAGTGTGGGCCAAGTCAAATGCTCGGCTGCTTACATCAGGCCAAAGAGGTGGAACCAGGCAGCCTCGACCAGCACGACGACAAAGACGACCGCGGTGAGCGGGATGCCCATGCGCATGGCTTCTTTGGCGGTGTAGCCGCCGGCGTCCTTGCCCTCGCCGATAAGGATCGGCAGGTTGTGGAACGGCAGGATGTAGTGGATGTTGATGGACGTGAAGACGATGAGCGCCACGGCGAGCGGGCGCACGCTGGAACCGGCCGCGAAGCTGATGAACGCCGGCACGCACACGCCGAGCACGGCCATGACCGAGCCCATGAACATGTGGATGATCATGGAGAGGGCGGCGACGAGCAGGGCGAACAGGAAGATGTTCTCGGGGACGGAGCTGGGAAGCACGACATCGGCGATCCAGGCGTTCATGCCGGTGGCACCGCCCACGGAACCCACGGCCATGGCGGCCGTCAGGAACATGAGGGACTTGATGTCGACAGCGTTCCAGCTGGCGGGAGTGAGGACCTCGCCGATGATGGGCATGGCGAGCGCGACGCCGATGGCAAGTGTCACCCAGCCGATGTAATCGCCCGAGACGGTAAGCCACAGCGCGATGGCAATGACAAGCCACACGATGGTGCGAATCTCCTTGACGGAGAGCTTGCCGAGCGCGGCCTGCTTGGCCACGATCTGCTCGCGATCGTAGACGAGCTCCTTGCTGGGCTTAAAGAGGAAGAGGCCCAGGAACAGGGTGCACAGCAGCGCAACCAGCATGGGCACGCTCATGTACAGGAACCAGTCGACAAAGGACGGGCTCATGCCGCCGGCCTCGGCGCTGTACTGCGCAACGAGCGGGTTGAGTGTGGAGTCGCCCGTCAGGAAGAACATGGAGCCCGGGGCAGCAGCGGCAAACACGAGGAAGCCGAGCTTACCCTTGTCGTCGTCACCGTAGCCGGCGGACTCGGCGATGACCGAGACGACGGCGAGGATGAGGAAGGCGCGGGGGAACGGATGCGGGATCAGCAGCGACAGCACAAAGGTGAGCGCGAAGATCGAGATGATGAGCGACTTGGCGTCGCGCACGAACTTGAGCATAAACGCATAGGCGATGCGCTCGCCCAGGCCCGACTCCTTGACCGCGCTGGCGATGAGGTAGGCACCAATGACGAGCCACATGGTGGCTTTGGTCCACGAGCTAAACGTGGAGGCGACTGTCGCCGAGATGCTCGCGGCGCCCGTGTCGTCCACGCACACCTTGAACAGAACGAGCAGCGCGCAGTAGAGCAGGCCCACAAAGCCCGGCTGCGCCACGCCACATGCCCAGAACACCACCGTGGCGAGCGTCAGTGCCAGACAGGTCTGAGCGCCGACCGTGAGCTCGACCGTCGAGCTCAGCTCCGCCAAAGGAAGAAACTTCACCAGCAAAAAGACAACGATACCCAGCACAAAGCCAATTTCGCGCTTGGTGATCTTAAACGCCTTCTTTTCCGCTTCCATCTCCCCACCTTTCTTGTTGGGGGCGCTCCGGATTCGCGGCCACGTTGCCACTTAAAAAGGGGCGCCCGTTATCGGACACCCCTTACGTTGCGCTGTGTTGTGGCAATACAGTCAAGCGGGATTATTGGATGAGAAGCGATCCTCTGGGCAAAAACCGTCACAACATTCGACGCTTTTCCTCGATTTCGAGATTTTCATCGAATGTTGTGACGATTTGGATGTGGCAAAGGGACTGTCTTTTGTTTCACATAGCGAGGGCTGCGCGGATGGAGGGGACCTCCAGAGCCTCGCGGAGCCAGGGGGCCAGCTGCTCGGGGTGACCCTGCAGGTAGCCTTTAAGCTCGGACGGGGCCACGCGGCGCACTTCCGAGATCTCCTCTTGGTTGATATGCAGCTCGCCCGGCTCAACATGGGCAAGGTAGACCTCGCACCATTCGCACTCGCAGCGGCCGTCGCCGTGGTCCTCGCGGTACACCACGTGTCCGAGGTGCTTGAGCTGAT
>CABQHZ010000220.1 GCA_902464175.1 uncultured Collinsella sp.
TGTCCGACCTATGCCGAGGGCGAGCTCGAATACGAAGTCCTGCGCCGCGTGGGCAAGGCGGCTTGCGATGAGGTAGCGGAAGGGCGACGCCAAACCGATGACTATCGCGACTATATCGAAAGCTGGGTCCACGAGGCCAAGTTGCCCCTGGCGGCAGCCCATCTGATTCTTGAAAACCTGGACGGCAGCGAAGACGACCTGTCGCGTGTGGATGACCTGGGTCGCGAGCTGGCTCGCGTTGAGCGCTATATCGACCAGGCACTGTACTATGCGCGCTCGGAAGTCGTGGAGCGCGACTACCTGATTCGCCGTTGGGATCTCAAGACCTTGGTGACGGGCGCGATTAAAGCCAACGCGCGCGAACTTATCGCGGCACATGTGGCGCCGGTGTGCGAGAACCTCGACTTTGAGGTCTTTACCGACGAGAAGTGGCTCGAGTTTATTCTGGGTCAGCTCATTCAGAACAGCATTAAATATGCGTGCGAGGACGGCGCGAAGATCGTGTTTTCGGGCGCATTGCTGGACGAGGGCTTGGCGAGCGAACGCATCGAGCTCACCGTCGCGGACAACGGCTGCGGCGTGAGCGCGGCCGACCTGCCGCGCGTGTTCGAGAAGGGCTTTACCGGCGACAACGGCCGCACCACCAAGCGCGCAACGGGCATCGGCCTCTACCTGGTGGCGCGCCTGTGCTCCAAGATGGGCATCGACGTCACCGCGGCATCCGATCCCGGCGAAGGCTTCGTCGTAACATTCGCATTTTCAACGAATAAGTTTCAATATTTCGAGTAACGCACGCGGCAGACGTCCGCCCAAACAAAAACGTGCAGCCCAAACAAAACGTGCCACCCCAAACGGGGCGGCACGCTATCTTTTATCAGCCAACTCGCTGAAGTAAGGCTGCGAAGGCCGCGGGGCCGGGAGGGGTTTCCTAAGGGCACATCCCGCAGCCGCAACGCGGCGAGGACGTGCCCGTGGAAACCCCGCAGGCCCCGCGGCCGGTGGGAGCAACGCTACTTCACGACCAAAATGTCGCAGTCCGTATTGCGCAGCAGGAACGTCGAAATCGAACCCAGCAGCGCATACTTGATCGAGGACAGGCCGCGGGCGCCGCAGAGCACCAGGTCGGGCTTGACCACGTCGAGCATCTCGTCTTTGAGCGTCTCACGAATGCGGCCGGCGCGAATCATGACCTCGACCTCGGGAATGTCGGGATTGGCCTTGGCCTCTTCGAGCTGCTTGGCGATGGAGTTCTTAAATGCCTCCTCTAGGCCGTTGACCAGATCGACCGGATAGGAACCGGCGCTCTCGAGTGCCGTGGAATCGATGACGTGGCCGATGATCAGCTTAGCGCCGTTGTTCGCGGCGACTTTGATGGCGCGTGCGAGCACAAAATCCTGCTGCTCAGTACCGTCGAGTGAAACAAATACCTTGGTGTAGCCCTCGTTCATGGTTTCCTCCTTGGTCTATCGCACGGGCGCGGGGCTCGTGCGTCGGGCGGGCACGGGTGCGTTGACCGCCGGACACTTTACCTTGTTGCAGTTATACCCAAGGATTTCGGTTTGACCGCTCGCAATTCTGTGAACGGGCGAGTTTTTTGGTAAGGGTAGGCGCGGTCGCGCCGCCAACGGTTGATAATGGGACATCGCCCGCATCGTCCGCAGAACATCTACAGGCGGGTGTCTAATGAGGGGGTCCCTTTGGATATTATCGAGCTTCTAAAATCTGCCTTCATGGGCCTGGTCGAGGGCATCACCGAATGGCTGCCCGTTTCGTCGACGGGTCACATGATCTTGGTGGACGAGTTCGTCAAGATGAATGTGAGCGAGACGTTCTGGAATATGTTCCTGGTCGTGATTCAGCTCGGCGCCATTCTGGCCGTCTGCGTGCTGTTCTTCCACGAGCTCAATCCGTTCTCGCCTAGCAAGGGCAAGGAAGGCCGTCGCGACACGTGGGTGCTGTGGGGCAAGATTGTGCTCGGCTGCATTCCCGCCGCGGCGATCGGCCTGCCGCTCAACGACTGGATGGAGGAGCATTTCTATAACGCTCCCGTCGTGGCGCTGGCGCTTATCGTCTACGGCGTGCTGTTCATCGTGATTGAAAATTGGCGTGCCCGCAAGCGCGAGGAGATGGCCGTTGCCGGTTCGTTTGGTTCGCGTGC
>CABQHZ010000221.1 GCA_902464175.1 uncultured Collinsella sp.
ACGCTCAAGACCGGGACCACGTGGTTTTGGAGTCGCAGCCGTCAGGAGCTCTGGAACAAGGGCGCGACGAGTGGCAACATGCAGGAGGTCAAGGAGCTCTGGGCCGACTGCGATAGCGATACGCTGCTGGTCAAGGTGGACTCGCCGGGTCCGGCCTGCCATACCGGCAACCGTACCTGCTTCTTTAAGCGCGTGAAAGGGGGAGTGCGATGAAGATCGTGACGCCGTTCGAAGTCGCCGACTGCAACGCCGAGCTCCTCCGCGCGGGCGTGCCATGCCGCGTGCACCTGACCGATGCCTGCGGGGCGCAGTCGCTTTGGCTCGAGGCCGAGAAGGAAAGGCTCGATGAGGCCCATGCCGTCATCGTCGAGTTCTTTGAGAAAAAGGGCGCAAAGCCTCGGTTTGATGAGACCGGTACCTACTTTACGCTGCAGTAACGAGAGGAAATAACCATGGGAGTCAGAACAGCTAACGTGCAGCCGGGAAATATCGGCGAGACGCTGACGGGTCTGGCCGAGGTGATTCACGGTCGTCGCGATGCGTCGCCACAGGAGAGCTACACCGCCCGTCTGCTGACCGACGTCGAGGACGAGCTGCTCAAGAAGCTTGCCGAGGAGGCGAGCGAGGTGATCATGGCCTGCAAGGATAACGACCACGATCACATTCGCTACGAGGCCGGCGACCTGATCTACCACCTGCTCGTGACGCTCGAGCGCTACGGCATTACCCTCGACGAGCTGGCCGGCGAACTCAACGCCCGCCGCCACTAGTCATTGGGGACGTTCTTAAACGACTAGTTAGGCGAGGGGCGTGGACTCCCATTCGCTGGTGGCGTGGGGGATGTCGAAGGTTCGATAACCGCAGTCGTAGGCGTGGGCCTGAGCCTCGCGAATGTTCCAGCAGATGTCGCAGGCGCGGTGCGCGTCCGAGCCAAAAGTGATTGGCACCTCGGCGTGGGCGAAGCAGCGCAACAGCCCCGTCGAGGGGTAATAGTCGTCGAGGCCCTTGCGCGGTGCAGCCGTCGAGACCTCAACGCGGCGACCCGTATCGTGCGCGCACTCGGCCATCTGCTGCCAAAACGGCGCGGGGTCAAAGTCGGGCGCAAAGCCTTCCTTCGAAAAGCGCATGACCAGGTCGGGGTGGGCCATCACGTCAAAGTTAAGCGAGCTTTCGCAAGCACGGCACCAGTCGTCGACGTAGTGTTCCCATACGCCGCGTACGCCTAAGTTTTCCCAAACATGCAGGTTGGTATCGTCGTCGATCCAGCCACAAAGCGAATCGGGCGTATCGGGACGAGCGACGCTCTCCGTTCCCGCCGTGCCCGCGGCGCCGGCCATGATATCGCCCGGGTCGCCAATCCAATGCACGCTGCCCAAGCGCACCACGGCGTCCTGGGACCAGCGCTCAACCAAGGGTTCGCAGCCCTCGTACCAATCGCATTCAAAGCCATAGATAAGCTCGAGCTCCGGCGCGATTTGCGCGGCAAGCCTGCGGGCGTCCTCAAAGGCCAGACGATGTGCCGGCAAGTCGCCCTCGACGACCTGCACCTCGCAGTTAGCATCCATACTGGCAGGCAGGGCGAGGTGGTCGGTCGAGACCATGACGCGGCAGCCTGCCGCAGCAGCGGCACGGACGTTGTCATCAAACGAGGCATGGCCGTCCGAAAACGAGGTGTGGGTGTGACAATCGACCAGCGGGCAAGCGGACATGGCGGCTCCTTTGCGTCAAGCGAATCCGCTTCATTGTAATGGCGCAGCTCTCAACACGCCGGGCACGCCGGGGGTCGAAATCGATTGGAAAGGCTGCGCGGCGCGCGGTGCGGCCTCGCTCTAAAATGTGTACGTCAGCCTCCAAAAGCTGCAAAAAATGACATGTTTGGAGGCTGACGTACACGTTTGAGACGAGGGCGAGGGGCGGGGCAGCGCGTGCCGGCGCCGGCGACTACTTGCTTCGTGTCGCCGCTCGTTTGGACTGCACGGTTATAATCGCGTGCCGCACGGCGGTGACGGGACGATAGCGGATCATACGCGGTCCCGACCAGCGCATGACCTCGCGGATCTTCTCGCGCATGGCAGGCCGGTAACAATGCGAAGGGCAGGCCGAGCAAAATGTCTTGGTGCCCATGTGCGGGCAGTGCTCAATGCGCGCGATGG
>CABQHZ010000222.1 GCA_902464175.1 uncultured Collinsella sp.
TAGTCCCCGGGCTCGTGGGAATTCCTGGAACGGTTTCGTCAAGGCTCGCAGAATATCGGGACTGGCACGGTGATGTCCAAGCAGATGTTTCTGATTTAGAGGCATGCGCTTCGAATCTTGAGATTCAAGGCCTGGCCATTACGGCGATTGACTTTGTTAACCCCTGCGCCCGTTACTCGGAGGTTTCCTTTGAGCTCGGTGACGATGCGGTCCACGCTCGCTTGATTGAGCCTGTTGGTCGTGCCCGAGTATCTGAGCGCGTGCCGCTGTGCCTGATGTTCCACGACATCGATCGGCCTGTGCGCGGCTGGCATCACATGACGAGATTTGCCGCCATGGGGTATGCCGTCCTCGCGCTGGATGACGATGTCGCTGGTGCGGACGACCTGCAGCGGGGGATTGCTTCGCCCGCTTTTGTCAAGCGCGTCCGTTGGGGTTGCGCGATGGCGAAGGTGGCGCGCAATCTTGATGGCATGGACCCCGACCGCATCTTCGCATGGGGCGAGGGCCTTGGCGGCGGTGTCGCTTTGGCGGTCTCCGCCTTGGATAAGTGCGGCCTTGCCTGTACGGCGGTTGCCAATCCAATTCCCGGTGGCCTCGAGGCGTTGTCGTCTCGGGTGCGCGGATCGGTGCTCATGGGCACATCGCTCATGGATGCCGTGAGCGATCCCAAGGGCCAGTTTGCCGTATTCAACGGTCTTGAGTGTGACCGGAGGCATATCATCTATGCCAAATACGCTCACGAGCGTATCAATGCGTTCGAAAACGAAGTCGTCGACTTCTTTAACCAAACGTTCTATCCGTGTTCTTTGGCCTAGACGGCCTGAACACTGCCAGCAAGAGTGGGTGGCATAGGGCCGCCCGCCAGACAACTAAGGAGATTCTTGTGGCAACTCAGAAATTCACCGGCGTTATCCCTCCCGTCGTTGTTCCCGATACCGAAGATCACCAGCTTGATGTTGCCTCCTTTGAGCGCAGCATCAACCGCATGATCGATGCCGGCGTCGATGGCCTGTTCTTCCTGGGATCCTCGGGCGAGGTCGTCTTCTCCACCGACGAGCGCCGTCGCCAGATTATCGCCGAGGCCGTTCGTATCGTCGACCACCGTGTGCCTGTTCTGGTCGGCATCATCGATACCGAGACCGAGCGCATGATTGAGCACGGCAAGGTCGCTCAGGAGCTGGGCGCCGATGCCCTCGTCGCCACCTGCCCGTTCTATGCCCTGCAGGGCATGACCGAGGTCGAGGAGCACTTCCGCATCCTGCACGAGGAGCTTGACCTGCCCATCTTCGCCTATGACATTCCCGTCTGCGTTCATACCAAGCTCCCCTGGAAGCTCCTTGCCAAGCTCGGTGCCGAGGGCGTCCTTGCTGGCGTCAAGGATTCCTCGGGTGATGACGTCTCGTTCCGCTATCTCGTTCAGGAGAACGAGAAGAACGGCCATCCGATGAGCATCCTCACCGGTCACGAGGTTGTTGTCGACGGCGCTTACCTCGGTGGCGCCGATGGTTCCGTCCCGGGTCTCGCCAACGTTGAGCCCGAGGGCTACGTTCGTCAGTGGAAGGCCGCTCAGGCTGGTGACTGGGCTACCGTCAAGGCCGAGCAGGATCGCCTCAATGAGATTTCGCACATCTGGGATGTCACCTCGGGCGTCCAGGGCTATGCCGGTGGCGTCGGCGCCTTCAAGACCGCTATGAACCTCATGGGCATCTTCGATAGCCCGACCATGCCGCGCCCGGTGAAGGCCATGACCGGCGAGAACGTCGAGGCTATTAAGAAGGTCCTCCAGGACAACGGTCTCCTGTAAAGCTTTCCCAGGCACCCGACCTCGCCGTTCAACCGTGTGGCCATGACCCGTTAGGTCAATGGCCACACGGTTTCTCGGCGATCTCGGGCACCTGGATAACCTTTACTGCGCTGTGACGGCTAGCCTGACGGCGCATTTCCTGTAGTTGTTTTTATCTCCGAAGGAGAGCGACATGGAGAACAAGTACGTCTGCTCTGTCGATATCGGCGGAACTAAGATCGCGACTGCCATCATGGAGTACCCGGCTGACGGTAGTGTGCCCCATCCCGTTTTTGAGGCCGAGGTTCCCACAGAGGCCCAAGAGGGCGGCGAGGCCGTCTTCCAGCGTATCGAGGC
>CABQHZ010000223.1 GCA_902464175.1 uncultured Collinsella sp.
CGCTCGATGCCGTTGCCGCCTGCGGTGGCGAGCTTGTGACCTGCGAGGTTGCAGGCCCCTTGGGCGACCGCGCGTCTGCCCGGATGCTGGTGGACGGCGAGCACGAGTCGGCTGTAATTGAGATGGCCGAGGCGGCGGGTATTGGGTATTCGAGCTGTACGGAGTCGGCGGCGTTGGCGGCTTCGACCTATGGCGTGGGCGAGCTTATGCTTCGCGCAGTTCGCACGGGCGCAAGGACACTCTATATTGGTCTGGGCGGCAGCGCCACCAACGACGGTGGTACCGGCATGCTGCAGGCGCTGGGCGCGCGTGTGGTCGATGATCAGGGCTGCAATATCGCCCCCGGTCTTGCCGGCCTTGAGCAGGTGGTGAGTATCGATTTGGCGCCAGCGCTCCGGGCGCTGAACGGCGCGCGTGTCGTGGTGCTTTCTGATGTCGAGAATCCGCTCGTGGGACGCCGAGGCGCTCTAGCGGTGTTCGGTGGGCAGAAGGGCCTGCCGACAGATGACGCCGAGGCGCTTCACAAGCGCGACAGCTGGATGGTCGGCTACGGCCGCCTGCTTGATGCGGCAATTGCCGAGGCGCGAGCCCAGGAGCTGTTGCGTGTGCCCGAGGGCACACGGACATTTGGCTCGGTGCTCGGCGTGCCCGGTGCCGGTGCCGCCGGCGGCCTGGGTGCCGCGCTGCTGGCGCTCGGCGCGGAGCTGCGTTCGGGCGTGGAGACGGTGCTCGATCTGATTGGGTTTGACGAGCGCGTGCGCGATGTCGACCTGGTCATAACGGGCGAGGGCAATATGGACGAGCAATCCGCCGCCGGCAAGGCACCGGTGGGTGTGGCCCGCCGCGCCAAGCGATATGGCAAGCCGGTGGCCGCTGTCGTGGGCGGTCGTGCCGACAACCTGGACGCGGTGTACGAGCAGGGTATCGACTTGGTTTTGCCGATTTGCCGCAAGCCCATGGACCTCGACCAAGCGCTTAATCCGCAAGAAGCCGAAACCAACCTCATCTGCGCCGGCGAGTCTGCCGCGCGAGCCTACGACCTCGGCCGCCTCTAAAACCCATCCCCCCAATAACTTGCGGTGAAATACGGAGTGTTTTTGCCTTTAAGGTGCCAATTCAGTCCGTATTCCACCGCAACTTTGTGAATGGTCATCCGAGGCTGGCCGCCTTGGGCCTTGGGTCGGACCGTTTGCCACGAAATGCGGCCATCTACTACGTTTAACCGAGCTACCTCGACCATCCCGGATTTTGTGAAATTAAAACTGCAGGTAGACGGCTTGCCGATTTTCGAAAAGGCCGGCTATGGTTGACCCCTGCGGTCTAAACGTAGTAGATAGGCCCTTTTCGTGGCGCAGCGTCAGACCAGTCTATTTGGGACGGCTATTTTGACTACATGCCGATCTGATTGCCCAAGTAGTCAAAAAAGCCCCGTCCCAAATTAGCTTCCTTGTGGGGCTGTGGGGATAAAGATTGCCGACGGTTTTATCCCGCCGAACCCCTTTGATGGCGCGAATGGTTCGATTTGACGACCGAGTGGCAACCTGACGCGGAATGGCGGGTCGTTTAAATTGCTACACTTTTAAGTATATAGCGATGTCCTGCCTTGCGTTTTTGCGCGGGGGGGGGGCGTATATTTGCATCGATGGGGACGACGACACACATACAATGAGCTGTTTCTTGCCGTCCTCATGGATTGGGGAGGGCCTTCATGAATCGCGTGTGTGCGAGAGCTCGAGAAATGCTAAAGCCTTTTGGCAAGAAAACCAATACCGCAAAGCGTGTCCTGAGGGTTTTGACCGTCCCGCTGGCGGCGTGTGCGCTCTTGTTTAGCGCGACGAGTGCATCGGCCGATCAAACGGTTCCCTTTAGCAACCACACCGTGCAGACGGTGAATCCCACCGGCACCACGGTCAATTTGTTCGACTATTGGGTCGTCGATGGCGATAACGATAGCTCGGCAAACATCAATAACGACAACGGCAATAACAACACTGGCATCAACAAAGATCACCAGCTCAAGTTCAATGGCGGCGCCGGATCGGGCATTAATAAAGGCTCTGTTAGACCAGGATTGACATTCTGCCTCAATCATCTTTTTGAAATTGCAA
>CABQHZ010000224.1 GCA_902464175.1 uncultured Collinsella sp.
TCCATGACCAGGTGGCCGGTCTTGGGATCCATGGCGTTGAGCTTGCCGCAGGTATTGGCGGTCTTGAGCACCGTGACGTCGTCGGCACCAGCAGCAATAGCATGCGCAAAGCCGGCGATCGTCGAGTCGCCGGAACCCGTCGCGTTGACAGCGGCAATCGCGGGCGTCTTGGCGCGGAACGCGCGGCCCTCGTGGAAGCCCACCGAGCCGGCAGCACCCATCGAGACGACAACCCAGGGGATACCGGCAAAGCGGCCGTCGGCGGCAAGCGCCTCGCGCAACGCGTCGACGTCGTCGGTGGTAAAGGACGTGCCCAGCAGGCCGTTAATCTCGGTCAGGTTGGGCTTTACGAGCTCAGGCTTAGCGTCGGACTCCAGCGCGGCCTCCAGCGAAGCGCCCGAGGTGTCGAGCAGCACCTTGGCGCCCGCCTCCTCGGCAATCTTGACGAGCTCGGCATAGTAGCCGGCATCGACGCCGCGCGGCAGCGAGCCCGAAAGCGTCACGACGTCCGCCTTCGCTGCAAGCTCGGCGAACTTGGCAGTAAAGGCCTCGAGCTCGGCCGGGGCGATCTGCGGGCCGCTCTCCAGCAGCTCGGTCTGATTACCCTCGTGCAGAATATTCAGGCAAATGCGCGTCTCACCGGCGATGGGCACAAAGTCGTTCTTAACGCCGTCGGCATCCATAAGCTCGGCCATATAGGCACCCATGTGGCCGCCGAGCAGACCGGTTGCGAGCACGTCATCGCCCAGCTGCAGCAGCACACGGCTCACGTTGAGGCCCTTGCCGCCAGCGGTCTTTTCGGGCGTCACACGGTTAACATCGTCGATGATCAGCTTGTCGAGCTGATAGCGCGTATCGATCGACGGGTTCATGGTAACGGTCAGAATCATATTGAACTCCTGTTCCGGGGCGGCATGGCCCGCCCCAAACATACGATAGCTCGTTAAAGGATCTCGATCTCAAAGCCGCGGGTGACGGTCTCCCCCGGCTTGGCCACCAGGCAGCCACGCTTGTGCTCGAGGATATCATCCTCGTCGGAGCAGGTGGACAGGCCGCCCCACGGCTCAACTGCCACAAAGTCGCCCTCGGGCTTGCTCCACACAATCAGGTACGGCATGTCGGGGAACGTCAGGCGCACGCCCTTGTCCTCGGTTTTCTTGGTCAGCGTAACCACGCGGCTGTCGAGCACGTCGAAGATGGTCTCGGCAAAGTCAAAGAGTTCGTGGGTCAGCGGCAGGTTCTGGCCGATCATGGGGTTCTTGCTGCGATGCTCAACATCAATCAGGCCCGTCGAGGGAACGGCAGTACAGAGCTCGGCGGCCTCACGCTGCTCAAAACGAAGCTCGTAATCGTCATAGGACTCGCCCTCGTCGAGCGGGCACTTAAAGCCGGGGTGACCGCCCACAAAGAACGGCATGTCCTCGGTGCCCTCATTGGTCACCTCGTACGACACGGCCACCTTTTCCGAATCGATCGTGTAACGAGCAACGATCTTAAACGGATACGGGTACTGCTCGAGCAACTCGGCATGGTCGGCAGAGCTCAGGCTCAGCGCAACCATGTTGTCGCCCTGCTCCTCGAGCTTCCACTCCTGCTTGCGGGCAAAGCCGTGGCGGGCAAGCTTGACCTCGCGGCCGCCCACGGTCATCGCGCGGCCGTCACGAAGGCCACCGCAGATCGGGAAACAAATGGGCGCCTGGCCCGACCAGACCGCCGGGTCACCCTGCCACAGGTACTCACGGCCGTTGGCCGCAATAGAAGTGAACGACCCGCCCGCCGTGGTCAACGCCACACGAATCAAACCGTTATCAAGAACAAACTCCATAGGAGCCTTCCCTTTCTTACGACAGCCCGCCAAGTCAATAGGGCTGATAGAAAACCGGCCCGCGCCCCCTCACAGAAACGCGAGCCGTCAACGGGCTAGTAAATTACGCCGGATACCCGCTAGTCATGGTATTCGCCGCGGTCCCACTTCTCGAGGAACTCGTCAAAGAAGTGCGGGTCGGCCTGAGCCTCGGCGTCGGCCTTATTGCAGGCGTCGATCTTGGCGATCAGGGCATCGTGCTCGGGGGTCTTCTCGTAGGGCTCCTCCAGGAAGGCAAGCA
>CABQHZ010000225.1 GCA_902464175.1 uncultured Collinsella sp.
TGGAGGCTTATGGTTTATCGAGAACACAGATTGCGCGACGGCGCCGCAAGACAGGGACAGGCCCTGCCGGGCATCGTTTGGCTCTGAAGCGCAATGAGACTACGACGCGAAAGAGGCAAGAGGATGAAGATCATCAAGCGCAGCGGCACCGAGGTTGTCTTTGACATCGATAAGATCGTCAATGCCATCCGCGCCGCCAACTTGGAGGTCGAGGAGAGCTCTCGTCTAACCGACCGCCAGGTGGTTTATGCGGCACAAAACGTCGCCGAGGCATGCGAGAACGCGGGCCACACCGTTTCGGTCGAGGAGATCCAGGATTTGGTCGAGGACGAGATCATGCGTCTCGACTGCTACGAGGTTGCTCGCCACTACATCATCTATCGCTATGTTCAGAGCCTGAAGCGCCAGAAGAACACGACCGACGACAAGATTTTGTCGCTGATCGAGTGCAATAACGAAGAGGTCAAGCAGGAGAACTCTAACAAGAACCCGACCGTCAATTCCGTCCAGCGTGACTATATGGCCGGCGAGATTTCCAAGGACCTGACTCAGCGCGTGCTGCTGCCCCAGGAGATCGTGGATGCCCACAATGAGGGCCTGATCCACTTCCACGATTCCGACTACTTTGCCCAGCACATGCATAACTGCGACCTGGTGAACCTGGAGGACATGCTCCAGAACGGCACCGTTATCTCGGGCACGCTGATCGAGAAGCCGCACAGCTTCTCGACTGCCTGCAACATCGCGACGCAGATTATCGCCCAGGTTGCTTCCTCCCAGTACGGCGGCCAGTCTATTTCGCTGACCCATCTCGCCCCCTTTGTTGAGGTGAGCCGTCAAAAGATTCGCGGCGAGGTTGCCCGCGAGCTCGAGGAGCTCGGTGTTTCGGCATCTGCCGAGAAAGTCCGTGAGGTCGTTGAGGACCGTCTGCGTGACGAGATCCGTCGCGGCGTCCAGACGATTCAGTATCAGGTCGTGACCCTTATGACCACCAACGGCCAGGCGCCGTTCGTGACGGTCTTTATGTATCTCAATGAGGCTCGCTCAGCGCAGGAGAAGCACGACCTTGCCATGATCGTGGAGGAGACGCTTCGTCAGCGCTATGAGGGCGTTAAGAACGAAGCCGGTGTATGGATTACCCCGGCATTCCCCAAGCTTATCTATGTACTCGAGGACGATAACGTTCACGAGAATTCCCCGTACTTCTACCTGACCCAGCTGGCTGCCAAGTGCACCGCCAAGCGCATGGTGCCCGACTACATCTCCGAGAAGAAGATGCGCGAGCTCAAGCTGTCTAAGGGCGAGACCGCCGGCAACGGCGATTGCTACACCTGCATGGGTTGCCGCAGCTTCCTGACACCCGACCGCTCGGGCAACGGCTTTAACAATGTCGCCAACGCGCTGAACTATGACCCGACCAAACCTAAGTACTATGGCCGCTTTAACCAGGGTGTTGTGACCATCAACCTGCCCGATGTCGCGCTGAGCTCGCATCAGGACATGGACAAGTTCTGGAAGATCTTCGACGAGCGCCTTGAGCTGTGCCACCGTGCCCTGCTGTGCCGTCATGAGCGCCTGATGGGCACGCTTTCGGATGCCGCGCCGATTCTTTGGCAGTACGGTGCCCTCGCCCGCTTGAAGAAGGGCGAGACGATCGACAAGCTGCTCGTGGGCGGCTATTCCACCATCAGCCTGGGGTATGCCGGCCTGTATGAGTGCGTCAAGTACATGACGGGCCACAGCCACACCGAGAAGGAGGGCACGCCCTTTGCCATGGCGGTCATGCAGCGCATGAACGACAAGTGCGCGGAGTGGAAGGCCGAAAGCGACATCGACTTCTCGCTGTACGGCACGCCGCTGGAGTCGACGACCTACAAGTTCGCCAAGTGCCTGCAGCGTCGTTTTGGCATCATCCCGGGCGTGACGGACAAGGGCTATATCACCAACAGCTACCACGTCCATGTATCCGAGGAGATCGATGCCTTCGATAAGCTCAAGTTCGAGGGCATGTTCCAGCAGCTTTCGCCGGGCGGTGCCATCTCCTACGTCGAGGTTCCCAACATGCAGGACAACCTCAAGGC
>CABQHZ010000226.1 GCA_902464175.1 uncultured Collinsella sp.
TTCATTACTCCAACGACGAATTCTAGGCGGTGTCCCCTCCCTTTCAAGAAAGGGAAGAGGCGGGGCATGCCCCGCCTCTTACACCACATCTCTGCGCGCTACCCTTTATGGCGCTTGAAATCGGTGGAAGCGGGCAATTTAAGCTAGATTTTGCTGTTACTAATTTGGTAACAGTACTCATATTTGCCATTTTTTGCCCACTGGCTATTTCGGTGGGGGCTAGTTAAAGGTTTCGAGAGTCTGAAGGCCGCCGACCGGCGACAATTTCCCGCCTGCATGCCGAGCAACAATCAAGTTGCGGTGGAATAGTTCCTGTTAGGGCCCTCTTGGCCTCCAAACAGGAACTATTCCACCCGCAACTTCCAAAGGATTCGAGCGCCCCCCTTGGGCTGCGGTGGAATAGGGATTGATTTGCGGCTGATAAGCCAAAAACAGTCCCTATTTCACCGCAAGTGGTATGGGTGGCCCTAATTGGCAGGTTGGTAGCGGGGGCAGTAACTGATGGCGATGGCGTCGACGCCTACGTGGGTGGCGATGGTGCAGCCGATGGGGCCGGTGCCGGCGTCCACGTAGTCTTGGCCTGCTAGCGCTTGGTTGACGAGCTCTTGCTCCTCGGTGGCGCCGGTCGTGAGCACGCGCACGCTGGAGCCCGGGTGCTCGGCCAAAAATGCGAGGCAGTCAGCCATGGTGTTGGCGACGATGCGCTTGGCGCCGCGGCCCTTTTTGACGGCCTTGATCTCGCCTGACTGCCACTCTGGCGAAACGGCCAGGCGAATGTTGAGCATCTGCGTCAGCTGGCCGGCGAGCTTGGGGGCGCGGCCGTTCTTAACGAGGTTCTCGAGCGTGCGGGGAATCAACAACAGGTGGGCGTCGGGCAGCGTCGCGCGGATCTGCGCCTCGGTCTCGTCCAGGCTGCGGCCGTCCTCGCGCATGGCGAGCGCATACTCCACCAGTAGGCCCTCGGCGCCCGAGCCGGTGCGCGAATCGATGCAGCGCACGTCGAGCTCGTGGGTCTCGGCCACCAGGCTGGCGTTGGCATAGCAGGCGGACCACTCGCTGCACAGCGAGATAAAGATCGCGCTATCGTGGCCGTCGGCGAGCACGCGGTCAAAGAGTGCCTTGAACTCGCCGGCGCTCGGCTGCGAGGTGTGCAGTAGCTGCTCGGAGCCTGCCATGCGGGCGACGTACTCCTCGGCGGTAATCTGCACCTGGTCGAGCAGGTCCTCGCCCTCGATAATTACATGCAGCGGAATCACGTAAATGCCGAGCTCTTGGGCGCGGGCGGGGGAGATGTCCGACGTGGAGTCGGTTATGATGGCAAAAGACATAATTGCACCTTTCGTTGGGGCGCTTGCGCGCCGCCTTCTGAGAGCAAAGTGCGACAAGTATAGTTGAGTCGCTCCACATTACTAGGTTCAATTGTTGAATAGTCAACAGTTTGAAGTGTCGGTGTGGAAATCGTCAACTGGGGAAGAGGGGGGTGCCGATGGAGGCACTGGAGATAGGCAAGCGGCAGGTCGTGCTGTTCGATTTTGACGGTACGGTGGCTGACACGGGCCGGGCGGTGATGACCTCGACGCGCAAGACGCTGGCTGCGCGCGGGTTTTCGGAAACGCAGATGGGTGACCTGCGCCGCATGATCGGACCCCCGCTGTGGAAGAGCTTCCACGACTTTTACGGCTTTACGCGCGAGGAGTCGCTCGTGGTGGCCGACGAGTACCGCGTCTTTTTTGACGAGCTAGGGCCGGAGGAGTATCCCGTGTTCGACGGGATCCCCCAACTGCTCGATGGGCTCGCGGCGCAGGGGCATCGCATGGCGGTCGCGACGTCGCGCATGGAGGCAAAGTGTATCGACATGGTGAATGAACTGGGGCTTCCTCAGTTCGAAGCCGTGGTTGGCATGAATCCGCCGCAGGGCCGCGAGACCAAGGCGGATTCGATCCGCGATGCGCTGGCGGCCCTGGGTGCGACCGCGGACGAGGCCGTAATGATCGGTGATCGCTTTAACGACGTCGTGGGCGCGCACGCGATGGGCGTGCCGTGCATCGGCATCTATTCGGGCGCGGCGGCG
>CABQHZ010000227.1 GCA_902464175.1 uncultured Collinsella sp.
ACCGCGCGCATGATCGCCTTGTAGATCTCCATCAGCGGGATGATCAGGAAGGCCAGGCCCAGGGCAGCGACAACGCCCTTGAGCTCAAGCGTCACGGGGCCAAAGAACATCTCGGCAAGCGTCGGCTGCACGGTTACGATCACCGTCAGCACCAGCGCCAGCGCGGCGGAAGCCCACAGCCACTTGTTTTGCTTCTTCATGGTGAACAGCGACGCACGACGGCTGCGCATATTGAAGCAGTGGAAAATCTCGACCATGTTGAGCGTGATGAACGCCATCATCACGCCTTCCTCGTCGGCATTGCCGGCGATCATATCGGCGATGTGGATGTAGCCCATGTCAAAGTACACGCCCACAAAGAAGCTCGCCAGCACCAGCACGGTGATGATTAGGCCCTGGACCACGCAGTCCAGACCCATATGTCCGGCAAAGACACCGTCCTTGGCGTTGCGCGGCTTGCGCTTCATGATGTCGCCCTCGGCATCCTCCATGCCCAACGCGAGCGCGGGGAAGCAGTCGGTAACTAGGTTCACCCACAGCAGCTGCACCGGCTGGAAGATGGTAAAGCCGATGAGCGTGGCGATAAACACCGAGAATACCTCGGCAAGGTTGGCCGAAAGCAGGAACTGGATGACCTTGCGGATGTTGTCGTAGATGCGACGGCCCTCTTCGCAGGCGCCGATGATGGTGGCGAAGTTGTCGTCGGCAAGCACCATGTCGGCAACGTTCTTGGTGACATCGGTACCGGTGATGCCCATGCCCACGCCGATGTCGGCGCGCTTGATGGACGGAGCGTCGTTGACGCCGTCGCCCGTCATGGCCACGATCTGGTCGCGCGACTTCCAAGCCTCGACGATGCGGGTCTTGTGCTCGGGCTGGACGCGGGCGTACACGCCGTAATCCTCGATGTGCGCGTCGAGCTCCTCGTCGCTCATGCGATCGAGGTCGGCACCGGTGATGGCCTGGCTGCGGTCGGTAACGATCCCCAGCTGTTTGGCGATGGCCACGGCGGTGTCGATATGGTCGCCCGTGATCATGACGGTGCGGATACCGGCGTCGTGCGCCTCGCGGATGGCGTCGGCGACCTCGGGGCGGACGGGGTCAATCATGCCGGACAGGCCGCAGAAGACCAGGTCATGCTCGAGGGCAGCGGGGCTGCAGTCGGCTGGCACCTCGGTGTAGGTGCGGCTTGCCAGCGCCAGCACGCGCAGGGCCTCGTCGGCCATGGCCTTGTTGGCGGCCACGAGCTCGGCACGATGCTCCTCGGTCAGTGGAACGACCTTGTCGCCGTCGTATATATGGGTACACAGGCCGATCACCACGTCGGGCGCGCCCTTGGTGTACTGCTCGTACTCGCCGTCCAGGGTCTCGACGACCACGGACATCATCTTGCGGCCCGAGTCGAACGGGGCCTCGCCCACGCGCGGGTGCTCGGCAGTCAGGCCAGTAAGACCAGCCTTACCGGCATCGTTGACGAGCGCGCACTCAGTCGGCTCGCCCACGGCCTCGCCCAAGTCCTCGTCCCACTGGGCATCGGAGCACAGCGCCATACCGGCCAGGAACTTCTCCTTAGGTGCGGCGAGCTCGTGCTTGACAACGGTCATCTTGTTCTGGGTGAGGGTACCGGTCTTGTCGGAGCAGATGGTCTGCGTGCAGCCAAGGGTCTCGACGGCAGAGAGCTTGCGGATGATTGCCTGGCGCTTGGCCATCTTGGTCACACCAAGCGACAGCACGATGGTCACGACGGCGACCAGGCCCTCGGGGATGGCAGCGACGGCGAGCGAGACGGCGACCATAAAGGTATCGAGCAGGGCGGTCGGGTCGGTAAGAACGTTGCCCACGCCGTGGCGGATGATGTCGACGCCAAAGATGACGACGCAGATGACGATCACCATGATGGTGAGGATGCGGCTGAGCTCGGCGAGCTTCACCTGCAGCGGCGTAAGCTCTTCCTTGGCCTCAGCCAAGGCGCCGGCGATCTTACCCATCTCGGTGTTCATGCCGGTGCCGACCACGACGGCGCGGCCGCGACCGTACACCACGGTGGAGCCCAT
>CABQHZ010000228.1 GCA_902464175.1 uncultured Collinsella sp.
GCGCGGCATGTGCGCGAAAAATTAATAGACACACGAGGACGATTGGCGCAAAGCAGCCTGCCCCATGTACCACTTGGCATGAAAAAGGCAAGGCATAGACCTTCTGGTCATGCCTTGCCTTTTGAATGACAAATTGTCGCTCTGGGTGGCGCGCAGCGTCGACCGGTCCGTCGTTCGTTAGAACGGCGGAACCTCTAGAGCAGGGTGACGCTAAAGGAACGGATGTCGGTAGCGCCCGGCGCCAGCGTGATCGTGTTGACCTTGTGCTCAAAAACGTCGTCCTCGGTGTCCATGGTGGTATGACCGGTCCAGGGCTCGAGCGCCACAAACGGAGCGTCGTTGGCGGCAGACCACACGCCGATGTACTTAAAGCCCTCAAAGTCGATCTTGACGCCGTGGCCCGACTTGCGACCGCGCAGCGTGAGCGTGGAGCCCGGGGTATCGGTGAACATGATGGCATCGTTATCGAAGCTGCGGTGCGTGATGGGCAGCACGTCCGAGTTATCGGGAGCCTTGTAGCTGCCCTCGAACGTCATAAGACCGTCGGGCGTGATGATGGGGGCCTCGTTAGTCCAAGCCTCGGTAAACGCCAGCTCGTAATCCTCGAACGCCTCGTCTTCGGCACCGGGGGCGGGCACGTTGAATGCAGGATGACCGCCCACCGAGAACGGCAGGGCCACGTCGCCGGTGTTGGTGACGGCAAAGGTCTGGGTAAGCGTGGCGTCACCAGTCAGGGCATAGGTCATGTTGAGCTTAAAGTGGAAGGGGAAAGCCTTGAGCGACTCGGGCGTGTCGGCGATCTCGTACGTTACCGAGGAGCCGTCCTCCGAAACCTCGACCAGCTTGTGCTCGACGATGCGCGCGAGGCCGTGGCGCGGCATCTCGCAGGTGCCGGCCGCAGACGTCGCCGTGTTGTTGCGCAGCGAGCCCACGATGGGGAACAGAATGGGCGCGTGCTTGCCCCAAAAGGCCGGGTCGCCCTGCCACAGATACTCGTTGCCGTTGAGGGCAAGGCTCGTGAGCTGGGCGCCCATGGAATCGATGGCCGCGATGAGGCCGCCGCGCTTGATGGTAGTGACGGTGGACATGCTACTTCCTCCAATAGTAAACAACGGTGTCGAGGGCTATTGTCTCACTCTTGGCGGCGGGGTTGAGCGACAGGCGCAGTTATTGAGCAATAGCGTAAAGGTCAAACCCGCCCTGCGGCGTGCTATCGACCGTATCGGGCGCCTGTGAATTAAAACTCACCGGAACCATGCGCTTTGAGGCACGGTAACGCGTGCCGTCGGTGGCGACGGGCGGCTCATCGACCGTGAGCTCGTAGTCGCCGGGCTTGAGCTCGATGCCGTCACCTTCGGAATTGACGTATTGGTACTCGTCGATCGCTTGCCCCTTGAGCGTGCGACCCACGATATGGACGAGCATCTGGCTGTCGCCGCGCGCGGTGTCCCACGTCGCGCCGTCCTTGACCTCGACCGATACATGCACCGAGCGCGTGCGGCTGAGCGATTGCTCGACAGACATCTCGACCTTGGCGGCGTCTTTGCGCTGTTGTTCAACATGGCTCCAGACGTTTCCAATTACCGAGCATGCGATAACGCCGGCCATGAAGGCGATGAGGATGGGGCCGAGCGGAGAGCGACGGCCCGCGTCCTCCTCGCGAGCCAGGTCGGGGCGACGTGTGGGCGCGGGTGCTTGGGCACCCTGCGAGGGCACGTCGAGGATGCTGAAAGATGCCGTGCTGCCGGGATCGATGGTATGACGCGGTTGCGGGGTCTTTGCCGGCGAGATCGACATGTCGGCCGGCTCGCCGAGCGTGGCCGTGGCGTCGGCCTTCGCCTCGTCAGCCTCGGCCTGGGCCCAAGCCTGTTCAAAGGTCAGGGGCTCGGCGGTATCGGAGGCGGCGTCAGGCTCGACAGCAGCATCGCTGCCGGTCTCGTCCTCGTCGCTCGACACGTCACGCGGCGCGGGCTCGTCCCACTCCTCGTCCGGAGCCTCGCCCTCGCTATACCACCATTCAAAGTTATCGATATCCATACGGGGCGCCCC
>CABQHZ010000229.1 GCA_902464175.1 uncultured Collinsella sp.
CCATTGAACTCCTCGTTTACAACCGAAGGCCTCGGCATAAGCACACCCATGATGCGCATGGCGATGCGGTCGCGGCCCGACGCCGTGTCCTCGGCAGCGCCGTTGGCGACGGCGGCCTCGGAAAGCGCAGCGAGCGTGCCCTCCAGATCAAAGTCGGGGAGGGTGTCGGGGTGCAAAAGCGAGAGCTTCTCGGTCTGCAGTGCCCAGGCCATGTCGAGCGCGGGGCCCGTGGCGCCGATGCACTCCAGAATGGTGTTGTAGGCCCAGATGCGGTCGTCCTGCCCGATCATGGATCGGTGGATGGCGTACTCGATCAGGTTCTGCGCAGCCTCGCGCACGTCGGTCATTACAGCCATGCCGCGTAAGCCCCCTTATCGGAGATAGCGTAGTGACGGGCAGAGCCCTCGCCCAGCCAGCCGTTCATCTTGGTAATGAAAGTGTCGACCAAATCGAGCGGCACGAAGGCCTGAATGGTGCCGCCAAAACCGCCACCGTGGATGCGAACGGCGCCGCGACCGTCGAGCACGTGCTCGGCCAGCGCCAGGGCATACATGGAGGGCTGCTCGGAGCCCAGCTTGGCAACGACATTCTGCAGGTACATGGCAGAGCTGGCGCCGGACTCGCGCGTCAGGACCAGGAACTGGTCAATGTCGCCGGCGTTCAGGGCTGCCCAGCGCTTGTCGACCAGGCCGTTCTCGTACCAGTAGTGAACGGCGCGCAGGCAGGCGCGGTCGCCCAGCTTGGCGCGCAGCTCGGGGAGCTTGGCGTCAAAGTCGGCAACGTCGACCTCGCACAGACGCGCCTTGCCAAACTCGGCGGCAACATCCTGCATCTCGCGCGGAACGGCGGCGTAGTCGTCGGTGGCTGCCACATGGTCGGCGCCAACCTTAACGAGCACGAGCGCATAGCCGCGATCCTCAAAGTTGAGCTCGAGCTTCTGGGTTTTAGGCTGAGCCTGGTCCTCAAAATCCATGTAGGCAAGGCCGCCCAGGCACACGGCAGCCTGGTCCATCAGGCCGCAGGGCTTGCCGTAGTAGTTGTTCTCGGTGCGCTGGCTCATCTGCGCAAGCGCGACGGGCTCAATGGCGGGCGCGCCCCAGAGCGTCTCCATGGCGCGGCCATATGCGGCCTCGACGGCAGCGGAGCTGGAAAGGCCGCCGCCCGAGGGGACGGAGCAGGTGAAGGCGAAGTCGAAGCCGTGGGGCTCAACGCCCAGGGCTGCGACCTCGTGGGCCATGCCGCGGACGAGGCTTGCGGACGTGCCCTTCTCGGACTCCTGAACATCCAGCGTGTCGAGCGTGATCTCAAAGGTGGGGTAGCCCTCGTCGGCAACGCGGACCTTGTTGGTGTCGGTTGCCACGGCAATGCCGTCGACGGCGACATCGAGCGAGCCGGCGATAACGTGGCCGCCCTCGTGGTCGGTGTGGTTGCCGCTGATCTCGGAGCGACCGGGCGCGTGCACATAGAGCACCTGGCGATCGCCGATGGGGCCAAACTCCTCCTCAAACAGCTTGGTGAGCGTGGCGAGCGTCTTTTCGTCGGGGGCGGTCATGAGAGTCCTTTCCTTGGCGCGAACAGGTGAGTTTTGCGTCGTTATGAGTACGTTAACAATTTGAAGCGGTGTGAACTCAGCATCCACGATGCCGCACGTTAAGGGCTATGTTAACGTACTCATAACACAACGCATATCACTTTTTGAGAATCTGGTAATCGGTAGATTTTCAGCCGCGAACGGTAGTGCCGTATGGACTTATGGAGCAGAAGAGCTGCAGCTAGAAAAAGTAGAGTACGTTAACATGCGTCCGACGATAGCGGCCCTCCGCGCGGTCTCAATTCCTGCACGGGCCGGTATGTACGCTCTTTTGATCTCGCAAGGGTGAAGGTGATTTTGTGGCAAGGCGCCCCTCCAACGATACAGGCTCGCGTCCGGTTTCCATGGCCGACGTCGCCCGCGCTGCTGGCGTTTCGCAGCAGACGGTCTCGCGCGTCGCCAACGGCCT
>CABQHZ010000230.1 GCA_902464175.1 uncultured Collinsella sp.
CCGCATGTGCGATAATGTCGAACGATATGCACGAATTGACCACCGCGTCGCCAGGCCTCGCACCCGGCTGCGCTCTCACCATATGCGAAGGAGTCCCATGGCATCCAAATACTCCATGAACGACCGTCCCAGCTGGCCTCGCCGCGCCATCGTCACCGCCGGCGAGCCCTACGGCAACAAGGGCCTTCACTTTGGCCACGTTGGCGGCGTCTTTGTCCCGGCCGACTTCTTCGCCCGTTTCCTGCGCGACCGTCTGGGCCGCGAAAACGTCATCTTCACCTCGGGCACCGACTGCTATGGCTCGCCCATCATGGAGAGCTACCGCAAGCTCAAGGAGAACGAGGGCTACGACAAGTCCATTAACGAGTATGTCGAGTCCAATCACTCCCGCCAGGCCGCGACCCTCAACAACTACAACATCAGCTGCGATATCTACGGCGGCTCGGGCCTTGAGCCGGCTGCACAGATTCACAACGAGGTAACCGCCGAGATTATCGAGCGCCTGCACGAGCAGGGCACCATCTCCAAGCGCTCCACGCTGCAGTTCTACGATGCCAAGGCCGGCACGTTCCTCAACGGCCGCCAGGTGATCGGCCGCTGCCCCATTCAGGGCTGCAAGTCCGAGAAGGCCTATGCCGACGAGTGCGACCTGGGCCACCAGTTTGAGCCCGAGGAGCTCATCGCGCCCAAGAGCCAGCTCACCGGCGAGGTGCCCGAGCTGCGCCCGGTCGACAACCTCTACTTTGACCTGCCGGCCTACCTCGACTTTATGAAGACCTACACCGCCAAGCTCGCCCAGAATCCGCAGGTTCGCTCCGTGGTCTCCAAGACCATGGAAGAGTGGCTGCTGCCGGCACAGCTCTATATTCAGAACAAGTTCCGCGAGGCTTTCGACGCTGTCGAGGACCAGCTGCCCGAGCACACCGTGCTGGAGCCTGAGGGCAACAAGAGCAGCTTTACCGTCACCTTCCCCAGCTGGAAGGAGCGCGACGACGCCCACGCGGTGCTCGCCAACGGCGGCGTGCGCTTCCGCAGCGGCAAGGCGCTCGTGCCCTTCCGCATCACTGGCAACATCGACTGGGGCGTTCCGGTGCCCGAGGTCGACGGCGTGACCGACGTCACCTGCTGGTGCTGGCCCGAGAGCCTGTGGGCACCCATCAGCTATACCCGCACCGTGCTCGCACGCGATGCCAAGGCCGCCGGCGTGACCGAGGGCGTCGCCGCCCAGGACGCCGCCCTTATGGGCGAGCCCGCCGCCGATTCCACGCAGGTCCCCGCGCCCACCTACCAGCACAGCTCGCTCGACTGGCGTGACTGGTGGTGCTCTGACGACGCACAGATCTACCAGTTCATCGGCCAGGACAACATCTACTTCTACTGCATCGCGCAGACCGCCATGTGGGAGGCCCTGGGCTGGGACCTTACGCAGAGCACCGTCAGCGCCTGCTACCACCTGCTCTACATGGGCAAAAAGGCCAGCTCGTCCTCGCAGACGCCTCCCCCGCCGGCAGACGACCTGCTCAACCACTACACCTGCGAGCAGATGCGCGCGCATTGGCTGTCACTCGGCCTGTCCGAGAAGCCGGTGAGCTTTAGCCCCAAGGCATACGACACCCGCGTGACCGGCAAGGACAAGGACGGCAACGAGGTGCGCGCCTGCGACGACAAGCGCGTTATCGATCCGGCCCTTAAGGAGAGCGCCCTTTTGACCGGCGTCTTCAACCGCCTGGCCCGCAGCTGCTTCTACGGCGTCGCCGTCAAGGAGGGCGACGAGAGCCCCTATCGCAACGGCTGCATTCCGGCCGGCGCCGCCTCTGCCGCCGTGGTCGAGGCTGCCGAGCAGGCCGCCCTTGCCTTTGAGCAGGCCATGTACAAGTTCGAGACGCACCGCGCGCTCGCCGTGTGCGACGACTACCTGCGCGCCGCCAACAAGCGCTGGAGCGACGCCTCCAAGGCCGCCAACAAGCTCGAGGGCGAGC
>CABQHZ010000231.1 GCA_902464175.1 uncultured Collinsella sp.
GCGACCGTAGACGTCCAAAATATCGCTCATGTTGTCTCCCTCTCACTTGGAAACGGGTTGAATGCTTGGCGACACGGCATGCACGCTACAGCGGCGCGCAGGTTCATAAGTTAGCCTTATCGCACTTTTTGCATTATGCCCTAAGTTAGCCAAGGGATACAATCTTTTTAAAAAATAATGGGGGCGATGGGACAAGTCCGTCCCGTCGCCCCCGCAGTCTTACTCCTCTGCCTTTGCGGCATCCCAGAGGTCATTGAGGCCGTGGGTCGAAAGCTCGGCCAGATCCTCGTGGGCGTCGGCCGCCATCTGCTCCATCGCGGCCCAGCGGCGGCGGAACTTTGCCGTGCTGGCACGCAGGGCGCTCTCGGCGTCGATTCCCTCCTTGCGCGCAACATTGACCAGGGCAAAGAGCAGGTCGCCAAACTCCATCTCGCGCTCGGGCGAGCCGGGAGCCTCGGCCTCAAACTCGGCACGCTCCTCGGCGACCTCGTCCCACACGTCCTGGACCGTCTCCCACTCAAAGCCCACGGCCGCCGCCTTGCGCGACACCTTCTGAGCTTGCATCAGCGCCGGCAGGTGCGTGGGCACGCCGTCGAGCAGGCCTTCGGGCGCAGCCTCGTCCGCCGCCACAGCCTTGTCCTTGGCAGCCTTCTCGGCAAGCTTGACCTCGTCCCAAATCTTGAGCACCTCGTCGGAGCTGTCGGCATCCGCATCGCCAAAGACGTGCGGATGGCGACGGATGAGCTTGGCGTCGATATCGCGTGCCACATCGGCCAGCGTAAACTCTCCGGCGTCCGCCGCGATCTGCGCATGCAGTACGACCTGCATGAGCACGTCGCCCAGCTCCTCGCGCAGATGCGTGGCATCGTCGGCCTCGATGCAGTCGAGCGCCTCATAGGCCTCCTCGATCATATTTTTGCCAATGCTGCGGTGCGTCTGCTCGCGGTCCCACGGGCAGCCGTCGGGCTGACGCAGGCGCCAAATGGTCTGCACCAGATGCTGCAGCTCGGCCGACGCGTCGACCAGCGTGGACAGGTCGCGCGAGCCCTCGGCATTTTGCTGAGCCATGTGCTGCGCCATGGTTATTCCTCCTCCAGGATCACGTGACGGAACGCGCCGCCCTCGTAGATGCCGTAGCTGTGCGTACCGTCCTTGGGAATGCTCACGCTGCCGGGGTTGAAAAGCCACAGGCCCGGGTGCGCCTCGCTTGCCTCGTTAACCTTGATGTGTGTGTGACCGTAGACGAGCGCGGAGCCCTCGGGCAACGCGGGCGCGTGGTCGACGCTGTTGTGCATGCCGGCGCCAAAGACGTGGCCGTGTGTCAGGAACAGCTCGCGGCCGGCCTCGTCGAACAGCGTGGCGTAGTCGGCCATGACGGGGAAGTCGAGGACCATCTGGTCGACCTCGGCGTCGCAGTTGCCGCGCACCGCGATGATGCGGTCGGCCAGGGCGTTGAGCAGCGGAATCACGCGCTTGGGGGCGTAGTCGCGCGGCAGGTCGTTGCGCGGGCCGTGGTAGAGCAGGTCGCCTAGTAGCACGATGCGGTCGGGCTGCTCGGATTCGATGGCGGCGACCAGGCGCTCGGTCCAGTATGCCGAGCCGTGAATGTCGGAAGCGATGAGGTATTTCATGGTGGTCCTTTCGGGTGGGTTTGATGGGGCTGGGCGCGGCGTGTCACCGGCCGCGTTACTCAAATCGAAGCGCCGCACTCTGAGCCGCCTGCATCACGCGTTGGAGCGGCACGCCATGTTCGCGGGCAAGACGGGCGCAGTCCTCGTACTCGGGCGCCGCGCGCTCGCTGCCGTCGGGCAGGGTGGCCACCTTGACGGCTACCTCGCCCCAAGGCGTCTCTACCTGCTCAAAACGACGCGGCAGGCAAACGCGTTCCATCACCTGGCGCCGGATACCGTTGGTCGTGGTTTCCAAAAAGATAATCGTCTGCAGACGATCAATGTCCTCGCG
>CABQHZ010000232.1 GCA_902464175.1 uncultured Collinsella sp.
GTGAAAGAGTGTCCCTAACGACTAGTCGTTTAAGAGCGTCCCCAACGACTAGGTGCTCCCGCTTCCGCGCTTGACTTCGACCCCACTCCAATGGGTACCATCCTCTTATGTCTGTAACGCCATATAGACCGAGGGGATAGATTTATGACCGCAACTGCACCCGCCAAGGTGTACTTCACCAACCTGCGCACGCACGGCCGCGAGAGCCAGCTCGACAAGCTCAAGCGCCTCATCCGCCGCGCCGGCATCGAGCAGATCGACTTTGAGAACAAGTTCGTCGCTATCAAGATTCACTTCGGTGAGCTGGGCAACCTGAGCTTTTTGCGCCCCAACTACGCCCGCGCCGTCGCGGACGTCGTGAAGGAGCTGGGCGGCAAACCCTTCCTCACCGACTGCAACACGCTTTACGTCGGTAGCCGCAAAAACGCACTCGAGCACATCGACACCGCCTACCAGAACGGCTTTACCCCGTACGCCACGGGCTGCCAGGTCATCATTGCCGACGGCCTCAAGGGTACCGACGAGGCGCTCGTCCCGGTCGAGGGCGGCGAGTACGTGCACGAGGCCAAGATCGGCCAGGCGCTCATGGACGCCGATATCGTGATCAGCCTCACCCACTTTAAGGGTCATGAACAGGCCGGCTTTGGCGGCGCCATGAAGAACCTGGGCATGGGTGGCGGCAGCCGCGCCGGCAAGATGGAGCAGCACGCCGCCGGCAAGCCGAGCGTCGATACCACCAACTGCGTTGGCTGCCGTGCCTGCGAGAAGATATGCGCGCACAGCGCCATCACGTTTGACGGTACGCGTGAGCGCGAGCTTGCCAACGGCAGCACTCGCACGGTTCACGTGGCCGCCATCGACCACGATCGCTGCGTGGGCTGCGGACGCTGCATTGCGGCGTGCAACCAGGACTGCATCAAGCCCGACTATGATGCCGCGGCCGACGTACTCAACTACAAGATCGCTGAGTACACCAAGGCCATCGTCGACGGCCGCCCGAGCTTCCACATCTCGCTCGCCATGGACATCAGCCCCAACTGCGACTGCCATCCCGAGAATGACACGCCCATCGTCAACGACATCGGCATGTTCGCGAGCTTCGACCCGGTCGCCATCGACCAGGCCTGCGCCGACGCCGTCCTGGCGTCCGAGCCGCTGCCTAACACCGAGCTTACCGACAGCGCGGCCAAGATGGAGCATAATCACGAGCGTCTGGAGGGCGAGCAGGCCAAGGATCCCTTCTGCATCACGCATCCCGACACCGACTGGCGCGCGTGCATCGCGCATGCCGAGAAGATCGGCCTGGGCACGAGCAAGTACGAGCTCATCGAGGTCAAGTAGCGCCTGGCTATTGGACAAATCAAGCGCTTTTGTAGCGTAACTCAAACATAAACCGCTCTCGAGCACAACGCTCGCGGGCGGTTTTTCGGAAGTATGCGGCAAATTTCGAAACCGCCGAGCGCACAGCGTTTTTTGGCAACAAAACCCCTGATAAATTGCTGGTAAAACTGCAGTCTGGTCGGCAGTTCCAGAATTTGCCGCATACTTCCGAAATCATGGGGCTGGAGGAGGCCGTAGACGACGCTTTTTGCCTAAAAATTCCTATCGAGGAAGTCGTTGACCGTGTTCCAGTAGAGCTCGGGGTCGACCTGTGCGCTCTTGGCGTGGGTGGCGCCGTGGACGGTGAGCTTTTGCTTGACCTTGCTGACACACGCCTCGTAGTTTTGGTCGAGCATGCTGTACGGCACAAAGGTGTCCTGGTCACCGTGGATAAACAGCATGGGAACCGTCGCGTGTTTGAGTTGCTCCACACTGCTCGCCTTATGAAAGTCGTAGCCCGCGCGCACGTTGCACACCAAGTTTGCTACATCGAGCAAGGGAAAGCTGGGCAGGCCGAACACGTCCTTGAGCTGCAGAGAAAACTCGTCCCAAACACTCGTATAACC
>CABQHZ010000233.1 GCA_902464175.1 uncultured Collinsella sp.
ACCTCGGGCGCCATGGTAAACATCACCTTGGGCTGCGGCTCGCGCAAAAACTCGGCAAAATCGACCACCTGGTAGGGCACGCCGTCGACGCGCGACAGGTGCTCGACGCACGCGTTGCTCTCGGGCACGTAGAACACGCCGTCTCGGGGGCAGACGGGCGTTGCCGGAAGGTCCGCTATGTGCTTGCAGATGCGCGCGATGGTCTCGCCCGGCAGTGGATAGCTTAGCTCGTTAATGTCGTGCGCGCGGTCGATGACCTCGGCGCCACCGCAGCCCACGAGCACGTCCACCAGGCCTTCGATGCCCCAGAGCTCGTACATGGCCTCGGTCGCGTGGGCGTCGCGCCCGGTGCACAGGCCAAAGAGCACGCCGCGCTCGCGCAGGGCGCGAATCGCCGCCACGGTGCGCGGGGACACCGTGTGCTGGCTCGTGAGCAGCGTGCCGTCGATATCGCAGAACACGGCTTTGATGTGGCTGAAGGTGGTGTCCATGGGAGCCTTTCTGGGTAGCGCGGCGGTGTTGGATGCGGGCAGAAGTGGCGTATATGGTATACCAAGACTCGGGCAGTTGGGGCCCGATCACCACAAAGATGCCTGCCCCCTTTGTGGTGGTTTGTGGTGCTCGGGCCTCAGCACAATCCATCACAACATTCGACGTTTTTCGGCAAAATCGAGTTTTTTTCGAATGTTGTGACGGTTTTTACCGCTCTGCAGCACGATCCAAGTGTCCGCGTCCAAACAGTAGCAGCGCTGCGGGGACCGCCGTTACGACCAAGCCCGCTCCCACGAGCGTCTGCTGCACGCCAAATGTTGCCGCCAGCCACGGGGCGATCGCCAGCGGGGCCACGCCGGCGAACATGTTGCCAAAGCCCATGACCGAGTTAACGCGGCCGAGCTGCTCGAGCGGGGCCGTCGTTTGCACGATGGTGTTATGAAGCGGGTTGACGACGCCCCAGGCCACGCCCAGGACGATCTGACCAATAAGGGCCACACCCACGTACGACGTGCCCACGTAGAGCAGGCTTCCCAGGCCTACGGACATAAGCGCCACGAGCAGCGTTTTAAGGCTGACGAGGCGCGGCGGCAAGCGGAGCGCGACCGCAGCGCCCAGCACCGCGCCCACGCCGGAGGCCGACGATAGCCAGCCCATCCACTCGACGCCGACGTGCAGGACGTCGCGATAGAAGAACGACTCCAGCGGATCGAAGGCTCCGTAGCCAAAGTTCGAAAGGAAGATGATGCAGAAGAGCAGGGCGAGGACGCTGTTGGTGAAGACCGTCTTGATGCTGGTCGCGAAGGTGGCACGGGCGGACGTGTTGGGGTTGGAGCTTTGGCCCGCACGCTCCCCTTCCTCCGCCGAATCGTTGTTCGCTTGCCCGGCGATGTGGCCCGCCTGCGGTCTAAAACCCCAGCCGGCAATGAGCGCAAGCAGGGTGAACAGTATCATGAGCACGAACACCGCGCGTGACGATGCTGCCGCAGCAACAAAGCCGCCTAGCGTGGGGCCGACGATGATGCTCACGTTAGAGAACATGGTGATGGCAGAGTTGATGTCTTTGAGCTCGACGGGGTCGTCGGTGAGGTAGGCCGGATAGGACGTGGCGATGGGTTGGGCGAACCCCATTACAAAGCCCAAGAGTACCGCGCCGGCAAGGACTGTTCCGGTCGCGCTGCCAAAGGCGATGATTGCCGCGCCCGTTGCCAGCGTGTCGACGATGCTCAGCAGAAAATGGCGGCGCGGACCCCAGGCGTCGAGCGCCGCACCGCCCGCAAAGGATCCCAGGATCACGAAGACGTTCATAAACAGGACGGCCAGCGACGTCGCGACGACCGAAGCGCCGTCCGCATAGGTGAGCGTTCCGATAACGCCGATAAAGTAGCTGGTCTGGAAACCGGTGTAGATCAGAAAGCGCATTGCCACCAGGCGCTTAGC
>CABQHZ010000234.1 GCA_902464175.1 uncultured Collinsella sp.
GGATATCGTCAACGTGGTCTCGACGTTTGCCGAGCGCACCGACTTTGACGGCGTGATCATCTCCAAGCTCGACGGCGATGCCCGTGGCGGCGGCGCGCTTTCCGTGCGCCAGGTGACCGGCAAGCCCATCAAATTCGTGAGCATGGGCGAGAAGCCCGATTCGCTGGAGCCGTTCTATCCCGATCGCATGGCCAAGCGTATTCTGGGTATGGGCGACGTCGTCGGTATTATCGAGAAGGCCCAGGAGGCAGCCGATGCCGAGCAGCTCGAGGCTGCCGAGCGCATGCTGCGCGAGGGCTTTACCATGAACGACATGCTCGACCAGATGAAAGCCGTCAAGAAGATGGGCGGCATGAAGGGCATTCTGGGCATGCTTCCCGGTGGCCAGCGCGCGCTCAACCAGATGGGCGGCAACCTGGACGAGGGTATTTTCGATAAGAACGAGGCCATCATCATGTCGATGACCAAGGAGGAGCGCCTGCGTCCCTCCATCATCAACGGCCAGCGTCGCGCCCGCATCGCCAAGGGCGCCGGCGTGACCCCCACCGAGGTCAACAGCCTTATGAAGCAGTGGGGCGAGATGAACAAGATGATGGGCCGCATGCGCACGATGGCAAATCAGGCTCAGGCCGGCGGCAAGAAGGGCAAGAAGGGTAAGAAGGGCAAAAAGATGCGCATGCCCAATATTCCCGGTCTGGATGCCATGGGCCTGGGCGGTATGGGTGGCCTTGGTATGGGCGGCCCCAAGTCCGACATGGACCTGCTGCGCCAGATGGAAGCGCAGATGCGCAATAAAAAGTAACGGCTCTTTTGGGCTGTTGATGGCGAAGGCCGCCTGGATCGTATTCCAGGCGGCCTTCGCCGTTCGTTTATAGGTTGTTGCACGCTTGGAGGCGTGCAGGTGCCGGGGTATTTGCCGCTAGTGGCAGCCGCAGCCCTTGTGTCCGTCGTGGTCGTGATGGCCGTGGCAACCGCAGGACTCGCCATGCTCGTGGGTGTGCTCGTGGTCGTGGCCATGGCAGCCGCAGGTTGCCTCGCCGGTCTGCGCGAGCGTACCCGCGATAAGGGCCTCAACGCAGCCGTCGCAGCTGCCCTGGGCGCCCGCATAGACCGTGATGCCGGCCTGGGTGAGCGCGTTGATGGCGCCGCCGCCGATACCGCCGCAGATGAGCGTATCGACGCCGCCGTTGGCGAGCAGGCCCGCCAATGCGCCATGACCGGTGCCGCCGGTGCTCACGACCTGCTCGCTGAGCACCTTGCCGCCCTGGATGTCATAGATCTTGAACTGCTCGCTGCGGCCAAAGTGCATAAAGATGTTGCCGTTGTCGTACGTCGTTGCCACCCTCATGGTGCCGACCTCCTTTGCTGGCCATGCGGCCGTTGTCGTGGTGATGGGGGAGTACGCGATGTTGCCGCCTTCGATAATAAGCGCTCGACCGTTGACCAGCGCGTTTGCCACCTTGCGATGCGCGCGGCTGCAGATGGCCGCCACGGTGGCACGAGCGATACCCATTTGTTGGGCGACGGCCTCCTGATTGAGGTCTTCCAAGTCGCATAGCCGTAGGACTTCGAGTTCGTCGACCGTCATGTCGATGGCGTCTCCGCTGGCAAGGCCGTCAGGGGTAAAGCCGCGGTATTCGGGGATGATCCCGACGCGGCGCAGTTTCTCGCGTCTTCCTGCCATGTGCACTCCTTATCTGACATATGTCAACAATAGAATAGCGAACGCGCAGATTTGCGCAAGGAATTTCTGGCATATGTCAGAAAATGAGGGCTTATGTTTGGGCTGTGGGGCCGCGTGCGCCTGGGCTACAATAAAAATCGCTTATAGACGACTGACAGGAGGGTCAATGAGCAAAGCTGATCAACAGTTTGTAACCATGTGCCGCGATATTCTGGACCATGGCACCACCA
>CABQHZ010000235.1 GCA_902464175.1 uncultured Collinsella sp.
TGATCGAGCACGCGCTCCTTGGCCTCAAAGTCGCGCGGGAAAATCTTGACCGAGATGGGGTCCGTCTCGTCCGCATAGCCCAACGTGGTCAGATTGTTGTCGTAGGTGAGCTTTGACGCCTTGGCATAGCTCATCATGAGCGAACTCAGGTCCTCGGCGTCCATGTTGAAATGGATGGCACGAGCAAAGGCACTCGCATCCACGTGCATGGCGCTCGCTAGGTTGGCAAAACTCGAAGACATCTGCGTCGCCATCTGGTCCATGAGCCCTGCCGCGCCCGCCTTGAGCTGGGACGATACCGTCGACGCTATCTGCTCGCTGATCGTCTTCATGACCTGGTCCATAGCCTGCTGCAGATACGGAGCCAGCTGCTTTTGCACATAGTCGGTCATCGACTGCCGCAGGCGCTCGGTCAGGGCATCGCCGCCCAGCGCCTTGAGCTGAGTCAGGCATCGCTGGGCCGCAGCATCACTCTCAAGATACGTCGAGAACGCGGCGGCAAGCTTTGACGCGTCCTTAAGATCATCGGGTGTCAGCGCCTTAAACTGATCAGACTGCAAAAAGCCCTCAAACAGCTGGTTGGCAAGCATTCCAACCTGCTGCATTTGCTCGGGCGTGAGTTCCAGACCGTCAAAGATGCCCGAGAAATCCGGAGCCGGCGCTTTGGCCATGATGTCGCTGAAGTCGATGTCCTTACCAACGCCCGAAAGGTCAATGTTCAGCCCGGACAAATCGATACCAGAAAGGTCCATACCGCCCGCCGCGCCCGAGAGTGCAGATGCATCGAACGAGAACGCACTCTTGAGCGCCGCCTCGTCCACGCTAAACATACTGCCCAGATCCACGCCCTGTTTGGCCTCGCCTTGCAGCTCATCGAAAGACTTACCCGTAAAGACATCCGTCTCGGGGTGGGCAAGCTGCTCTTGCACAATCTGCGAATCGGCGGCGCGTTCCATAAGCTGGCGAGTCAGCGCATGCGTATAGGCGATACCCGGAGACAACGCGCTCGCGTTGGCGGTCTCGTTCGGTCGCACCACGCCCACAATGTGCACGTCAATACCGTCGGCAACTTTGGCCGTCATAAAGTCGGCGTCGCCAGACATGTCAGTCCACATGCCGGTCTCTTCGTTTTTGCGATAGGCATCGGCCGGTGACAACACCTTAAACGTCGTAGATAGCGCATCGTCGTAGGTAAAGTCGGCGCCGGTCTCGGGCGTTTCGACCCCACCGTCGGCCGCCATGGCGCTGTTAACCAGGTCATTGAGCTCATCGATATCCAGCGCACCGATGCTGTAGAGTGTGTAGTCGCCCACCGTGCCGCGGCTCGAAAGCACCATCACGGCTTCGTTAGCAGACGTAGGCCAATGCCCCGCCACGACATCGTACTGGCTGTCGAGCAGGCCCTGGTCGTCAATCATCTCGTTAAAGACTGAGGTTCCCATGGACTCCATGCTCACCGTTGCTGCCGAGCTCGCACCTCCGCTCATGGCCTCGGTCATGGCGTTGGGCACCAGACGCACGGGTTTCTCGTCCCCCTTGCCCGCTCGATAGACAACCGGCGTTACGCCATAGCCGTACTGAATGGCGTTGACCTCTTTGTCGATACCGTCGCCGCCGTCGTCAAGCCATGCCTTAAAGCTCGTCATATCGTTAGATTTAACACTTGCGAACATATCCTTTACGGCCGTGATCACAGGAATCTTATCGGTTCCCTTAGCTTTGCCGCCGGTGTCGCCGTCAGACGAGTCCTCGCCCTTGGACGCCTCCCCTTCCGTAGTCTCGTGCCCGCCCATCATGGACGACAGGTCGTAATCTTGTTTGGAAATCGTAAGCGGGTAGCTCGAGAGCGTGTCCTCCTCGACCTTTTTGATGTAGCCGTTTACGCCATTGGAGAGCGC
>CABQHZ010000236.1 GCA_902464175.1 uncultured Collinsella sp.
GGCAAGCGACGTAAAGTAGCCGGTAAACGAGGCGACCAGGCAGTAGATGCCCGCGGTGTAGTCGATCTTGCCGATAAAGCACATCTCCATGCCAAAGAAAGCTCCAGCAAGGGGCGAACCGAATACGGCGCCAAAGGCCGACGAGATGCCGGCGAGCATGAGGTCGTGGTGGTCATGCTTTTTGAGGTGGGCGAGGCTCGAGATGTTGCTGGCGATGGTGCCGCCAATCTGCACTGCGGCCCCCTCGCGACCGGCCGATCCACCCGTTAGGTGCGTGAGCGTGGAGCAGACGAAGGTGAGGACGGCCATGCGCATATGGATGAGGCGTGTGCCCAGAGCGGAGTCGATGACCAGGTTGTTGCCACGTTTGGCGGCAAGGCCATGGTTCTTATACACCCATGCGGTGGCGACACCTACGGCGGGGAGCAGGGCGTAGATCCACGCATGGTGCTCGCGATAATCGGTCGCGATGTTCAGCGAGGCCAAAAATGCCCAGGCGGCAACACCCATGGCGAGCGAGACGATCACGACGAGCACGAGCAGCTTGGCGCTCGCGAGCAGATTGCAGGCGTTACGGCGCGTGTCGGCGGCCAAGAGATGCTCAGAGCGGGTGAGCTGATGCCTGCCGGCCATGATGACGTCATTCAGGGAGAAGAAGCCTCCCTCATCGAGCGGCAGGGAATTGTCTTGCTCTTCGCTTTCGCTGTCTGATGTGTCGGTAAAAGCCATGGTGTCCTCTTCTTTAGTTACAACGCAAGCATTATAGAGCGTGACAAACGCGTCAAGCCGGTGGGTTGGTTTCGGTTCTGTTTCGTGCCCTGTAACCGACAGGTGTATTCGCGAGTGCAGGCCGTCTCACGGTTGAGCGGCGGGGGATTATACTGAATAAAACATAAAGAATCGGCGCCCTTGTTACGCGCCGCGATCTGTAAGAGGTGCATATGGCAGAGAAGCTCATTCCGTTGGAGGACGCGCAGGCAATTGTCTTGTCGCATGTGAGTCCGACCGGGGTTGTCGAGATTCCCGTATGGCAGGCGGCGGGTCTTCCTTTGGCTGAGGATGCTGTGGCCGATATCGACATCTCGCCGTTTGCCAACAGCGCTATGGACGGATATGCCGTGCGCTCGTCGGACTTGGCGCAGGCATCTGGCGAGGCGCCGGTGACGCTCGACGTTATCGGACACGAGGCCGCGGGCCATGTGTTTGAGGGCGCAATCGGCGCGGGTGAGACGGTCCGCATCATGACGGGCGCGCCGGTACCCGAAGGTGCCGATGCCGTGGTGAAGTACGAGATCGTCGATGTGCTCGATGGCGACGGCAACGAGGGCTCGCGTGTGAGGTTCTCGGCGCCTGCCAAGGTGGGGGAGAACGTTCGCTCTGCCGCCGAGGAGGCGCATGCCGGCGATATCGTGATGCGTGTCGGCGAGGTTGTGGCACCGGCGGGCGCCGGCTTGCTGGCGAGCGCCGGGTATGCGAGCGTGAAGGTGCATGCCGCTCCGCGCGTGGGCATTATCTCGCTGGGGACGGAACTGGTCACGCCGAGTAAGGTACCGGCGCGCGGTCAGATTCGCGATTCCAACTCGTCGGCGTTGATGGCCGAGGCGCTCGATGCAGGAGCCGAGCCCGTGTTCTACGGCATTGCGCCCGATGATGAGCAGGCGATTGCCGAGCTGGTGCATCGTGCCGTGCAGGAGTGCGATTTTGTCATTACGAGCGGTGGCGCCTCGGCGGGCGATTACGATTTCGTGACAGCGCTCGTCCGGCGCGAGGGCGAGGTGCTGTTTGACCGCATCTCGATGCGTCCGGGCAAGGCCATCACGTTTGGCTTGCTCGGCGGCAAGCCGTATCTGGGGCTTTCGGGCAATCCCGCGGCGGCGTATGTGGGCTTTGA
>CABQHZ010000237.1 GCA_902464175.1 uncultured Collinsella sp.
GACCTGGTGTGGCAGACGGTGGGCGACGTGCCGATCTCGGTCATGAACCAGTACACGCCCAATGCACTCATGCGCGAACAAGGCGGCGACCTGGCGCGCGCCGTGACGCGCGAGGAGTATGAGCAGGTGCTCGACCATGCCGACGACCTGGGCTTTACGACGATGTTTTGGCAAGAAGGCGGCGCGGTAGACGAGAGCTTCACCCCAGCCTTCGACACCACCGGCGTCCTCACCAGCGCAAAGTAGCGCGTTCGTTGATGATTTTTCTGGGGATTAAAAAATCATCGAGAGGATCGCCTGCTCGAAAAGTAGTCAAAACAGCCCGTCCCAAAAAGACTGGGTATTGGGCGTTGACAGTTGGCGAGCCGTAGGTAAAATATCGACTTGTCCTGGGGACGTAGCTCAGTTGGGAGAGCGCTGCCGTCGCATGGCAGAGGCCGAGGGTTCGACTCCCTTCGTCTCCACCCTTGGATTTGATAAGCCGCTGACATTGTGTCGGCGGCTTTTTTTAAAAGAAAGGGCTGTACCATGGCCGAGCTTGAGTCCCAACCACTGTCTGCCGAGGAACGCGCCGAGTTGGAAGAGCTCCGCGCCGAGAAAGCTCGTCGCGAGGCCCAGGAAGAGGCACGCCGCGAGCGTGAGGAGCTGGCCGCCCTGCGTGCCGAGCGCGAGAAGGCCGAGGAGGCCGCTGCGAAGGCTGCATCCGAGCCCAAGCCCGCGCCCGCACCCAAGCCCGCTGCTGCGAAGCCTGCACCTGCCGCGCCCAAACCTCAGCCTAAAAAGGCCGCTCGTCCCAAGCCCGTCGAGCCCAAACCGAGCCGTGACGAGATGACCTTTGCCCAGCGCATGGTCACCTCCAAGGAGCCTACGGGCGAGAACGAGATCCCTGGCATGGCGCCGGCTCAAAAAATCATCATCGTGCTCGCCCTCATCGCGTTTATCGTCTTTATGGTCTACACGATCACGGGCAGCATGGGTCTGCACTAGCCTGTTCGCGCTGGGCTCCATGCCCGCACGCCCGCCTCGCCAACCCTCAACCTCTGCACAACGCATCCGAAAGGTCGCCCCATGGCTTTGACCGATATCTCTCATCCCACCGACATTGCAATGCTCACCGATCTGTACGAGCTCACTATGGCCCAGGGCCTGTGGGAGAGCGGCAAGGCCAATGAGCAGGGTTGTTTTACCGCGTTTTACCGCGACCATCCCTTTGGCAGCGCCTATGCCGTCATGTGCGGCACCGCCGAGCTGCCCGAGCTGGTCGAGAATCTGCGCTTTACGCCCGAGGATATCGACTACCTCGCCTCACTCCAGGCCCCGGCCGGCGGCGTGATGTTCAAGCCTGCATTCCTCGACTACCTGCGCGATTTTCGTGCGCATGTAAACATCGACGCCGTTCCCGAGGGCGAGCTCGTCTTTCCGCGCGAGCCCATGGTTCGCGTCACCGGCCCCGCGCTGGAGTGCCAGCTGCTCGAAACGGCGCTGCTCAACATTGTCGGCTTCCAGACGCTTGTCGCCACCAAGACGGCGCGCGTGGTGCTGGCGGCGGACGGCCGTCCCGTTGCCGAGTTTGGCCTGCGCCGCGCCCAGGGTCCCGATGGCGGGCTGGCCGTCGCGCGCGCGAGCTACGTTGCCGGCTGCTCCTCTACGTCCAATGTGCTCGCCGGCCGCCGCTACGGTATTCCCGTCTTTGGCACGCATGCGCACAGCTGGGTCATGAGCTTCGACTCCGAGCTCGAGGCATTCCGGGCTTTTGCTAAGTCGAGTCCCAAGAACTGCACGCTGCTCATCGACACCTACGACGTACGCGAGGGTTGCGAGCATGCCATTACGGTTGCCAAGGAGATGGAGGCGGTGGGCGAGCGTCTGTCGGCTATTCGCAT
>CABQHZ010000238.1 GCA_902464175.1 uncultured Collinsella sp.
CCGTGGTTTTGTCCCACAAAGGTGGTGCAGGCCTGGCTAAAGCTGTTGAGCAGGTTGTAGCACACGTACTCCAGGCTCATGGCAGCGCTCGATGCCGCCATGACCTCGGTGCCCAAGCTGTTGATGGCGGACTGGATGATGATGTTGGCGACGGCAAAGACAGCGCTTTGAATGCCGGCGGGCAGGCCGATCTTGACGATGCGCTTGAGGGCGACGGGGTCTAAGCCTAAGTCGCGTGGGGTGACGCGGACGACGGAGTCGGTCTTGAGCAGGTGGACAAAGAGTGTTGCGGCGCTGACGGTGTAGGCGATGGCGGTGGCGATGGCGACGCCCGCGACGCCCCAGTGGAGCACGGGGACAAAGATGAGGTCCAGGCCAATGTTGAGGACGGTGGACACGGCGAGCGCCTGCAGCGGCATGCGGGTGATGCCGACGGAGCGGAAGATCGCGGCCTCAAAGTTGTAGAGCAAGATCGAGGGCATGCTGAGCAAAAAGACGCGTAGGTAGAGCGAAGCGAGCGGCATGGTCTCGGCAGGAACGTTGAGCGCGGCGAGCATGGGCTCGGCAAAGATCTCGCCCAGCGCGATGACGACAAAGCCCACGAGTGCCATGAGGATCGAGGTGTGGACGGCGCGCTTGACCATGTTTTGGTCGTTGCGGCCGATAGCGTTGGCGATAACCACGTTGGAGCCAAGCGACAGGCCGATGAACAGGTTGATCATCAGGCTGGTAAGCGGAACGTTGGAACCAACTGCTGCCATGGCAAGGGTTCCCTGGTCGCCCGAGAAGTTGCCGATAATAACCGTGGCGATGAGGTTCGACAACTGCTCAAGGATGCTCGTGGCGGCCACGGGGAAGGCGAACAGGGGAATGTTGCGCCACAGCGAGCCAGTCGTCATGTCAATGTGCTTAGATGCGGTATCAGCCATACGCTCTCAATCTCTTATATGCGCTTCAATGCTAATTTGCGCAGACGATGATACTCCTATTCGACTGGTCGTTGGGGACGTTCTTGAATGACTAGTCGTTTAAGAACGTCCCCAATGACTAGGCGGGGGAGGCGTGAGACAATGGTGGGCGCTGTGTTGTCCGTGCTAAGGAGTTGCCATGTTGTTGTGTCCCGTTTGCCATGAGCCGTTGGTGGACGACGAGCGTGGGGCTGCATGTGCGGGCGGGCATCGGTTCGATCGTGCGCGCGAGGGCTACCTGTACCTGTTGCGCTCGTCCAAGAGCGGTGACTCCATGGGCGATCCCAAGTCGCAGGCACGCAGCCGTCGCGACTTTCTGAATCGCGACTACTATGCGCCGTTGCGCGATGCGATGGTCGAGCTGGTGTACGAACGAGCGGCTGAGCGCGGGGCATCCACGGACAAACCGCTGACCCTGCTCGACATCTGCTGCGGCGAAGGCTACTACACAAGTGCCATGGGCTCGGTGTCGGGCGTTGATGCCTACGGCTTTGACCTGGGCAAGGAAATGGTGCGCCTGGCTGCCAAGCGGGGCGGCGCGACGTATTTCGTCGCCAACATGAAGGACATCCCCGTGGCGGATGGCGCCTTTGATATGGTGACCGAGCTCTTCGCTCCCTTTAACGAGCGTGAGTTTGCCCGCGTGCTGGCGCCAGAGGGCTCGCTCTACACCGTGGTGCCGGGTGCTCGGCATCTGTTTGGCCTCAAAGAGGTGCTCTACGACACGCCATATCTCAATGACGAGAAGCTGCCGAAGACCACCGAACTCGAGTTGGTCTCAACGCAGCGGGTGTCTGCGAATATTACGCTTCAGACCCAGGCCGACATCGAAGCCGTATTTCAGATGACGCCCTACTACTACCGCACGCGCCCTGCCGACAAAGAGCGCCT
>CABQHZ010000239.1 GCA_902464175.1 uncultured Collinsella sp.
TAGATCATGTCCGAGTCCACGCCAAAGGCGTAAACGCGCGCATGCTCCAAAAAGCGTCCGACGATAGAACGGACATGCACGTTCTCGGTCTTGCCAGGAACGCCCGGCTTGAGGCACGAGATGCCGCGGATGATCATGTCCACGCGGACTCCTGCGCACGATGCCTCGGCGATCTTGTCGATGACCTCGCGGTCGGTGAGCGAGTTGAGCTTAAAGAACACGCGGGCGGGCTCGCCAGCGAGAGCGCGCTGGATCTCGCGATCCAGACCGCGCATGATGAGCGGCTTGAGGCCTACGGGCGCCACACCCAGGAAGCGGTAATCGCCGCGCAGATTGCCCAGCGACAGGTTGCGGAAGAACAGGTTGGCGTCCTCGCCGATGCCGGGGTGGGCGGTCATGAGCATAAAGTCGCTGTAGAGTTTGGCCGTCTTCTCGTTAAAGTTGCCGGTGCCCAGCAGCGTCAGGCGCGTTAGCGCCATGCCCTCGCGATAGGTGAGCTGGCAGATCTTGGAGTGGCACTTAAAGCCCTCGGAGCCGTAGATGACGGTGCAGCCGGCCTCTTCCAGGCGCTCGGCCCACTCGATGTTGTTCTGCTCGTCAAAGCGCGCGCGGAGCTCCATGAGCACCGTGACCTCTTTGCCGTTCTCGGCGGCATCGATCAGTGACTCGCACAGGCGGCTCTGCTTGGCCACGCGGTAGAGCGTGATGCGCAGCGAGATGCACTCGGGGTCATAGGCGGCCTCGTGCACCAGGTCCAAGAACGGATTCATGGCCTCGTAAGGGTAAAAGAGCAGCTTGTCGTGCTGCAGCACCTGCTCGCGGATGGAGCGGGTCATATCGATGGTGGGGT
Organism: uncultured Collinsella sp.; assembly: GCA_902464175.1. GTDB lineage: Bacteria > Actinomycetota > Coriobacteriia > Coriobacteriales > Coriobacteriaceae > Collinsella. Next base: position 851 of record CABQHZ010000239.1, read on the forward strand.
TGGGCTGCGGCTTAAACGGCGTAAAGAGCAGCTCGTTGCGCAGGTGCTCGGGAATCTTGCCCTCAATGCCAAAGACGTAGCCTAGGTCGAGCGGGATATCGCAGGTAAAGACAGAGCGGCGCGAAAGCTCGAGCGCCTTGCGGATGGTCTTGAGCGTCGCCTTCTCGAGCGACCCCGAGACCGCGAGCACTACCGGCTGCAGACGCAGGCGCTTCTTGAGGATGCGCTTCATGTGCTGGCGGTAGTCCTCTTCCTCCTCGACGCCCTCGCCGTCCGGATCGATGTCGGCGTTGCGGGTGACGCGGATGAGCGCGCGGTCGAGCGGCTTATAGGAGCCAAAGCAGCTGTCCAGGCAGGCGAGGATGACGTCCTCGAGCAAGATGTAGGAGTAGGTGCCGGTGGGCGAGGGGATCTCGACCACGCGGTTCATCGAGGCGGGGATCTCGATAAGGCCCAGCAGACTCTCCTCGTCGGTGACGCCGTCCAGGCCGCAGGCCAGGTAGAGTGCGCCGTTGCGCAGGTTGGGGAAGGGGTGGCGCGGGTCAATCACCAGCGGTGAGATGACCGGCGACACGTAGGCCTGGAAGTAACGGGTTACAAAGGTGCGCTCCTCGGGCGTAAGCGAATCGATGCGGGCGCGGTGAACGCCCAGGGTGTCGAGCTTGCCCTCGATGCTCTTAAAGATGGACTCCCATCGGGTAAGGAGCCCGGGCATTTCGGTCATGACAGCATCGACCTGTTCGGAGGCGGTCATATTGCTCTTGTTGTCGACAGGCTGTTTTTTGAGCTCTGCCAGATCGGACAGGCCGCCCACGCGCACCATGAGAAACTCGTCGAGGTTGGACTCGAAAATCGACACGAACTTTAGACGCTCGAACAGCGGAACGGTCTCGTCGAAGGCTTCGTCAAGCACACGGTTGTCAAAGCGCAGCCAGCTGAGCTCTCGGTTCTGCGTGTACGAGAAGTCGCGCGGCGGTTTGCGCAGCTTTGCGGCGGCTTGCTT
>CABQHZ010000240.1 GCA_902464175.1 uncultured Collinsella sp.
AGATTCGTAACCCACTCGCAACCGTTCTATGGCACGATATTGAACGAATGTATGCTATGCGCCCAAATCTTTTGGGCAGAGTGGGAGACAGTATGGTCAAGCTGTACGAGGACGGCATCTACCTGCGCGGCGGCAGCGAGGTCGTGCCTGCGGCCGAGGCTGCTGAGCGCGGCATTACGAAGACGCCCGAGGATGCCAAGCGCGGAACCATCGCGTATTCGATCCTCCAAGCACACAATACGTCCGGCGACCCCGAGGCACTCAAGATTCGCTTCGACGCCATGGCGAGCCACGACATCACCTTTGTCGGCATCATCCAAACGGCGCGTGCCTCGGGCATGGAGCAGTTCCCGCTGCCCTACGTGCTCACCAACTGCCATAACTCGCTGTGCGCCGTGGGCGGCACCATCAACGAGGACGACCACGTCTTTGGCCTCTCTGCGGCCAAGAAGTACGGCGGCATCTTTGTCCCGCCGCACATCGCCGTTATCCACTCCTTTATGCGTGAGAACTTTGCCGGTTGCGGCAAGATGATCCTGGGTTCCGACTCGCACACCCGCTACGGCGCCCTAGGCACCATGGCCGTGGGTGAGGGCGGCGGCGAGCTGGCCAAGCAGTTGCTGCGCGACACCTACGATGTCGCCTATCCCGGCGTCGTCGCCATCTACCTCACGGGCACCCCGCGTCCCGGCGTTGGCCCGCACGACGTGGCGCTCGCCATCATCCGTGCCGTCTTTGCCAAGGGCTACGTCAAGAACAAGGTCATGGAGTTTGTGGGCCCGGGCATCGCGAGCATGACGACCGACTACCGCAACGGCGTCGACGTCATGACCACCGAGACCACCTGCCTTTCCTCAATCTGGGCAACCGACGAGGACACGCACGCGTTTTTGACCATGCACGGCCGCGGCGACGACTACCGCGAGCTCAAGCCCGCCGATGTCGCCTACTACGACGGTTGCGTCGAGGTCGACCTGTCGAGCATCAAGCCCATGATCGCGCTGCCGTTCCATCCTTCCAACGGCTTTGAGATCGACGAGCTCAATGAGAACCTCGAGGACATCCTTCACGAGGTGGAGCTCGAGGCCGCCAAGATCGGCGAGGGTAAGACGCACTTTAGCCTGCTCGACAAGATCGTTGACGGCAAACTGCACGTGCAGCAGGGCGTTATCGCCGGCTGCTCGGGCGGCAACTACGACTCCGTGGTCCAGGCTGCCCGCGTGCTCAAGGGCGCCAACACCGGCTGCGGCGAGTTCTCGCTGTCGGTCTATCCCACGAGCCAGCCCGTGGCGCTCGAACTTACACGCCGCGGCTATATCTACGACCTTATGGAGGCCGGCGCGATCGTGCGCACGGCGTTCTGCGGCCCGTGCTTTGGCGCTGGCGACACGCCCGCCAACAACGGCCTTTCGATCCGCCACACCACGCGCAACTTCCCCAACCGCGAGGGTTCCAAGCCGGGCAATGGCCAGCTGAGCGCCGTGGCTCTGATGGACGCCCGCTCCATTGCGGCGACGGCTGCCAACGGCGGCGTCCTGACGCCGGCGACCGACCTGCCCGAGGAGACTTGGGACGAGGCCTGCGAGTACACCTTTGACGACGTGCCGTACAAAAAGCGCGTGTACTGGGGCTTTGGCAAGGCGGAGCCTGCCGACGAGCTGGTCGAAGGCCCCAACATCAAGCCGTGGCCCGCGATGGAGCCCCTCGGCGACGATATCCTGCTCAAGGTGTGCTCCAAGATCATGGACCCGGTCACCACGACCGACGAGCTCATTCCCTCGGGCGAGACGAGCTCCTTCCGCTCCAACCCGCTGGGCCTGGCCGAGTTTACGCTGAGCCG
>CABQHZ010000241.1 GCA_902464175.1 uncultured Collinsella sp.
CCCCCACTCCGCCCCACCACTCCACCCACCATATATTGCAAAACACCCCCAATCATATGTTCGAAAACACAATATGTTGTGTTTACAGCAACGGCGGGATGCCACCTGTGGCACCCCGCCTTTCAACCTCAACCTTCAAGTTGACCTTGAGGCGATTTTTGCGTCCCTTTACATGGCGTTCACATCGCCCCCAAACTCCCCCACCCAAGGCACGTGCGGCCCACCACCGCGACGACAAGTGACGAAAAATGGGACGGGCCCCAGATTGCCCATGCGAGCGCAAAAGCACGCAGCGGCAATCTGGGGCCCGTCCCCAAATACCTATAGATATGCAGGCCAGCGATGTGTTAATGATGTGCCAGCGGGTGCGCCGCCAGATAGACCTCGGTCAGTTGCGTACGATCGACATGCGTGTAGACCTGCGTGGTCGATATATCGGCATGTCCCAAGATCTCCTGTAGCACACGGAGGTCTGCGCCGCCCGCAAGCATATGGGTGGCAAAGGAGTGGCGCAGCGTATGGGGATGGAGTCCCACCAGCCCTACCTGGCGCCCGTAGCGCTCACAGATGGCATGGATGCCCTGGCGCGACAGACGACGGCCGTTCTTATTTAAAAAGACCGCCGAGGTCTCGGTTCCGCGGGCATGGGCCGCCAAGCGAGAACGCCCCTCAGTTATATAGCGCGTCAGAGCTCGCGCCGCGCTTCCCACCAACGGGGACAGGCGTTCCTTTGAGCCCTTACCGCGAACGAGTACAAAACCATCGTCGATATGGATATCGCCCACATCGAGCCCCACCAATTCGCTCACACGCAAACCGCATCCGTAGAGCACTTCCAAGATGGCATGGTCGCGCAAGCCCATCTCGCCCTCGGGGAAGTCTTGATCGAGTAGCGCCGAGACATCCTCCACCGATAGATACTCCGGCAAGCGCTCAGCCTTTTTAGGCAGGCGCAACGCCGCCGTTGGATTTTGGGCCACAGCCCCATCGCGCACCAAAAAGGCATGCAGGCCCTTCACGGCCGCAAGCGCACGCTCCACCGAGGCATCGGAATAGCCCCCATCGCGACGGTCGGCGACAAAGCCCTCCACGACCTGACGAGTCACCTCATCAAAAGACATGATGCCCGCCCGCTCCAGATAGGCGCAGTACGTCGTCAGGTCACGACGGTAGGCCGCAATCGTGTTGCGCGCCAAACCCCGCTCGACCGCGAGGTAATCGAGATACTCCCCCGCCGCCACGGCGAGCGACGAGGGAGTAGCTTCGGTATGTTCTTTGTTCGCCGGCACCCTTAGTCCGTAGCGAGGTTCATGGGCGTCACCTGTAGGCGATCGACACCCTCGTGCTGACCGATCGAGGCACGCACGAACTCTCGGAACAGCGGCTGCGGGTTGGTCGGACGGCTCTTGAACTCGGGGTGAGCCTGAGTTGCCACATACCACGGATGCACGTCGCGCGGCAGCTCGACCATCTCGACCAGGCGCTCGTCGGGCGAGAGGCCAGAGATAACCAAGCCGGCATCCTCGAGCTGGTCACGGAAGGCGTTGTTGAACTCAAAGCGGTGACGGTGACGCTCGTAGACGAGATCCTCGCCATATGCCTCGCGAGCGAGGGTATCGGCGGCGAGCTTGCACGGATAGGCGCCCAGACGCATGGTGCCGCCCTTCTCGGTCACATCCTCCTGCGAGCTCATCAGATCGATGACGCTAAACGGACCGTCCGGGTCGAACTCGGAGGAGCTGGCGCCGGCAAGGCCGACGACGTTGCGGGCGAACTCGCACACGGCCACCTGCATACCCAGGCAAATGCCCAGATACGGAATCTTGTGCTCGCGGGC
>CABQHZ010000242.1 GCA_902464175.1 uncultured Collinsella sp.
ATCACCAGCGCTTTTACGAGATGCTCGTGGAGCGCGATGAGCTGCCCAAGACCGGCCAGGTCAACCCGTACGCGTTTTCGCAGGCGATTGCCGAGGCGCGTGAGGCCGGCGATGAGGCCGTGATTATTACCGTGGGCGCCAAGCTCTCGGGCACCAACCAGAGTGCTCGTACGGCACTTGCCGAGGCGCCGGGCGGCGACATGTTCGTCGTGGACAGCAATAACGTGACCTTGGGCGAGCGCGTGCTGGTCGAGTATGCGCTGCGCCTGGTGGACGAGGGCCAGGGCGCGGCTCAGGTTGCGGCGGCTGTCGAGGCCGTGCGCGACCGCGTGGTCGTCATCGGCCTGCTCGAGACGCTGGAGTACCTGGTGCGCGGCGGCCGCCTGTCTGCTGCGGCGGGCGCTGTGGGCACGCTGCTCAACGTGAAGCCGGTCGTGGCTGCCGAGGACGGTCTGATCGTGCAGCTGGGCAAGGCGCGCGGTTCCAAGAACGGCCGTAACCTGCTCAACCAGAAGGTCGAAAAGGCAGGCGGCATCGACTTTTCCATGCCGCTGGCGCTCGGCTATACGGGCCTTTCGGATGCGGTGCTCAAGAAGTATATCGAGGACAGCGCGGCACTGTGGGCTGGCCACACCGAGGGCGAACTGCCCGTTCACACCATCGGCGCCACCATCGGCACTCATGTAGGCCCCGGCGCCGTAGCCGTAGCCTTCTTCCAGCCCGTTAACTAGCCCACCTGCCAAAACCACCACAAAGGTGCCCGCCCTTTGTGGTGGTTTATGCTATTCCGGGTGGAAGGGAGTGAGCAATGGCGTCTGAGGGCTTTTTTGATCGGGTGTACGAGGTGGTCGAGCAGATTCCCGAGGGGATGGTCGCCACCTACGGTCAGGTGGCGCTGCTTGCCGGTCGTCCACGAAGTGCGCGGTACGTGGGGTATGCCCTGCACAGCAATCCGCGCCCTGGTCAGATTCCCTGTCATCGCGTGGTGTTTGCCGATGGCCGCATTTGCGAGGGCTTCGCCTTTGGCGGACCCGATGCTCAGCGTGAGCTCTTAATGGGGGAGGGCGTGGCATTTACCGATCCCGTGCACGTCGACTTGGCCATCTGTCGCTGGCCAGCAGGGCTCTAACGGCTCTTCCGTGGCCAAACCCACCACAAATGTGCCTGTCCCCTTTGTGGTTGGTTTAGTTTACCTGAGCTAACTTATGGAGAAGGTGTGATGGCGTACTTTGCCGTCAGAAAGTAAACCACGGTGAACTATATTGTTTTCAGCAACGGAGCAGGCAATAGGCGATGAAAAAGCCTGCCCTGTTGAGTTTGATTCGCATTCCTCCCCTCTGTGCGATTCAACGGTGTACTTCGGGAACAGGCCCGCTGGCAACTAACTGCCAGCGGGCCTGTTCCTGTTTGTCGGGGGAGTGCAATGGGCAGAGCCGAACCGGTCGGGCACCAAAAAAGGCGGACGCCGTAGCGCCCGCCCTATAGCAATCGAAAGTTCTAGCCAGCAGATCGATCTAGTACACCATGCCCATGGCGTCCTGAACCTCGGCAAGGGTCTGCTCGGCGATCTCATTGGCGCGACGGTTGCCCTCGTGCAGCACGTCCTTCACGTAATCCAGGTCGTTTTCGTAGCGCTGGCGACGCTCGCGGATCGGCGCGAAGTACTCGTTGACGGCCTCGGTCACGTACTTCTTGAGCTGGCCGGAGCCGCCCATGCCAATCTCCTCGGCAATCTCGACTTCGGAACGGCCGGTGCAGATGGCGGCCGTCGAAAGCAGACCAGACACGCCGGGGCGGTTCTCGGGATCGAACGTGATCATGCGCTCGGAGTCGGTCT
>CABQHZ010000243.1 GCA_902464175.1 uncultured Collinsella sp.
TTCCGCGGCGCCCAAGCCACACGCTAACAGCTTTAAGGAGTCAAAGCTGGTTTAGCCAAAGAAGCGCTTGATCTCGATCTCGGCGTTCTCCAGGCAGTCGGAGCCGTGGATCACGTTGGCGTTGACATCGACAGCGAAGTCGCCGCGAATGGTGCCGGGCGCAGCATCAAGCGGGTTGGTAGCGCCCATAAGGGTGCGCATCTTGGAAACAGCGGAGAGACCGGAAACGACCATCTTGACGACCGGACCGCTCGTCATAAAGTCGCAGAGACCGCCAAAGAAGGGCTTGTCGGCCAGATGGGCGTAGTGCTCCTCGACGGTAGCGCGCTCGAGCGTGGTCATCTCCATGCGCTCGATGACAAGGCCGCTGCGCTCAATACGAGCAACGATCTCGCCGATCTTGCGGTCGCGCACGGCGTCGGGCTTAATCATGATGAAGGTCTTCTCGATAGCCATAAGGTAGCCTTTCAAGTAGGTTCGCGCGTGCCCAAGTCCCATTCCGGCACCCGCCTGGACTGCATCGTAACAGAGTTTTAGCTGCAGTTAAACAAAAAGCTGTTTATTGAAACGCTGCAATTTATTAAAGCGCTCCATATGTGTCACTTCTGTTTCGAAGCCCGATTAGAGTACCATCCGACCGCTCATCAACCACATCGAACAGAGCGGGCGGTCGGTTGCCACCCGCGAACGTACCCCCTTCACAACCTGCCCAAAGGTCCTACAGAAGTTCTCGACAAGCCCCTCCCCCATAGCAGCAAAATAGGGGCGCCCGCATCAGCAGACGCCCGTAAAGCAAAAACGATTTATCAATAAATGGACAATACGTCTTCAGCCAAACCTCTACTTTGCCCCGTGACCCATCTCGACAACCTTGGTCAGCGATCCAAACACGCCCTCGTCGGCCACGAGCTGCGCCTCGGCACGCTGCAGCTGCACGGCAACGGCGGCAGGGGCGGTACCGCCCTCGGTCGTGCGCGAGGCGACAATCGACGGGATATCGAGCGCCTCGGTAATATCGCGCTCAAAGAGCGGGCTTGCCTCCTGGAACACCTCAAACGGCAGGTCCTCAAGATTGCAGCCGCGCTTCTCACACATCAGGACCAGATGGCCCACCACGGCATGCGCCTCACGGAACGGCAGGCCACGCTTGGCCAGGTAATCGGCAACATCGGTGGCGGCAAGATGACCCACACCGCACTCGCGCGCCATGGCATCCTCGTTGACGGTCCAAGTCGAAATCATACCGGCCATAACCGACAGGCACTGCATGAGCGTGTGGGCGGTATCGAGCGCGCCCTCCTTGTCCTCCTGCAAGTCCTTGTTATAGGCCAGCGGCAGGCCCTTCATGGTCACAAGCAGCTGCACCAGGTTGCCATACACACGGCCGCTCTTGCCGCGGATAAGCTCGGCAAAGTCGGGGTTCTTCTTCTGCGGCATGATGGACGAGCCGGTGGAGTACGAGTCAGAAAGCGTAATAAAGCCAAACTCGGAGCTCGACCACAACACGATCTCCTCGGAAAGACGCGACAGGTGCATGGCCATGACGGAGCCGGCGTAATGCAGATCGAGCAGGAAATCACGGTCGGAAACCGCATCGAGCGAGTTGGGAATCACACCCGCAAAGCCAAGCTCGGCAGCCGTCATCTGGCGATCGAGCGGATAGCTCGTACCGGCAAGCGCGGCAGCACCCAGCGGGCAGTTGTCGGCGGCATCAAAGGCGGCCTTCAGGCGCGTAAAGTCGCGCGCGAACATCCAGGAATACGCCAGCAGATGATGTGACAGCAGCACGGGCTGAGCATGCTGCATGTGCGT
>CABQHZ010000244.1 GCA_902464175.1 uncultured Collinsella sp.
CCGAGCGCATCAAGGAGCTGACCGAGCACATGAAGTCCCACCAGAAGGACTTCCACACCCGTCGTGGCCTGCTCATGCTCGTCGGCCGTCGTCGTCGTCTTCTCTCCTACATCAAGAAGAACGACATCGTCGAGTACCGTGAGCTCATCAAGGCTCTGGGCATCCGCGACAACATCCAGTAGGATTTGTACATGCTAAGAGCGTCCTGCGCAGCGGGGCGCTCTTTTTGTGTAAGGGCGCGAACAATCACGCTCTGAAGCGTGGCGGGGGCAGGGGGCCCGCGTCACATGAGAAGCCTGCAGGCAAGGGGCCTGTGGGGTAAAGGAGAACAATGACACTCGTATCCAAGACCTTTGAGCTGTACGGCAAGACCTACACCTTTGAGTCGGGCGAGCTTGCCAAGCAGGCCACCGGCGCCTGCCTGGTCAAGCAGGGCGACACCACGATGCTCGACACCGTGGTCGTCTCCAAGGAGCGCAAGAACTACGACTTTTTCCCGCTGACCGTCGACTTCAACGAGAAGATGTACGCCGCCGGCCGCATCCCGGGTGGCTACCTCAAGCGTGAGGGCCGTCCCAGCGAGAAGGCCACGCTCACGGCCCGTATGATCGACCGCCCGATTCGTCCGAGCTTCCCGGACGGCTTCCGCAACGAGGTGCACATCGTCGCCACCTCGCTCGTCGCCGACCAGGTCAACCCCTTTGACGTCATCAACGTCATGGGTGCTTCCCTGGCCATGACGCTCGGCGGCGTGCCCTTCGAGGGCCCGCTTGCCTGCGTGCGCATCGGCCGCAACGTGGAGACCGGCGAGTTTATCGTTAACCCCACCTATGAGGAGCGCGAGAACTCCGATCTGGACCTGGAGCTGGGCGGCTCTGCCGACTTCATCTCGATGGTCGAGGCCGGCGCCGAGGAGATCTCCGAGGACGACATGCTCGCCGCCATGAAGTTTGGCCAGGAGGCCCTTGCTGCCTTCTGCCAGGCTCAGGACGAGTTTGTCGCCGAGTGGGAGCAGGTCAACGGCGCTATCGTCAAGAAGGAGTACCCGCTCGACCAGCCCGTCGAGGAGGTCCAGGAGCGCATCTTCGCCCACTACGACGAGATGGCAGCCGCCCTTCGCGACGCCGACAAGCTCTCCCGTATCGGCAAGGTCGAGGCTCTGAAGGAGTCCATCCGTGCCGAGTTCACCGAGGAGGAGCAGTCCGCTTGGGAGCGCGAGATTCCCGTGGCGCTCAAGAAGCTCGAGAAGAAGGCTATGCGTACCATGGTCGTCGAGACCGGCGAGCGCGTCGACGGCCGTGCCGCCGATGAGATTCGCCCCATCATGGTGAAGGATAACTACCTGCCGCTCGTTCACGGCTCCGGTCTGTTCCAGCGTGGCCAGACCCAGGTGCTTTCCGTCTTGTCGCTCGGTATGCTCAACGAGGGCCAGCGTCTGGATACCATCGAGCCCACCGAGGGCAAGCGCTACATGCACCACTACAACTTCCCGCCGTTCTGTACCGGCGAGACCGGCCGCATGGGCAGCCCCAAGCGCCGCGAGATCGGCCACGGCAACCTGGCCGAGCGCGCTTTGCTTCCGGTGCTCCCCGACGAGAACGAGTTCCCCTACGCCATCCGCGTCGTCTCCGAGGTCATGGAGTCCAACGGCTCCTCTTCGATGGCTTCGACCTGCGGCTCCACGCTCGCCCTTATGGACGGCGGCGTGCCCATTAAGCGCCCGGTCTCCGGTATCGCCATGGGCCTGATCCAGGAGGAGGGCAAGACCGTGGTCCTGTCCGACATCCAGGGTCTCGAGGACTTCCT
>CABQHZ010000245.1 GCA_902464175.1 uncultured Collinsella sp.
TCGCCTATTTTGCTCGGTCAAATCATGGAAGTCCTGAGCCGCCTGCCCGAGCAGCTTCGCGTTGCGGGTGGCGATCTCAACGAGATGCTCTCGCACGCCAAGACGCTCAACAACACGCCGCTCAAGGAGTATCTGGACGACAATCTTTCTTCGCTGGTTACCGTAGCGTCCAAGTACGTCTCGCAAATCGCTGCCGAGCTCGGTCGCGGTGTTTTCCCGCTCATTACCAATACGGCCTCGCAGCTGTTCGTCATCTTCCTGGGCTTAGTGCTTGCCTATTGGTTGGCCTGCGACTATCCCCGTATGCACCACGAGGTCTGCACCATCATCGGACAGGAAAAAGAGACCTCGTACCGCTTTATGGTTGCCATCCTTTCACGCTCGGTCGGCGGCTATATGCGCGGCATGGTCGTGACGTCCATCTGCGGTGGCTTTTTGGCTTTTATCGGCTTTACGCTCATTGGCCATCCATACGCAGCGCTCATGGCCATCTTTACCGGCATTATGCACTTGGTTCCGGTTGTCGGTCCCTGGGTGAGCGCGGCGATCGCCACGGTGCTCGGCTTTATGTTCAGCCCCATGTTGGCGTTGTGGACGCTCATCGTGACGATGGTCGCGCAAAACGTCACCGATAACGTGATTTCGCCTAAGGTCATGCAGAGCTCGGTGCAGGTGCATCCCATCATGAGTCTCACGGCGCTCGTTATTGGCTCGGCACTCATGGGCCCCATCGGCATGATTATTGCTATCCCGCTGTGTGCGGCCCTCAAGGGTATCTTCGTGTACTACTTCGAGAATGAGACCGGCCGCCAGCTTGTGGCCTATGACGGCGCCGTGTTTAAGGGCACGCCGTATCGCGATGCCGGGGGCAACCCGGTCGCCGCCTACGACGCGCTTGGGGACGATACGTTCATCTATGAGTCCGAGCTCATCGGTAATGAGACCGCGCCCGAGGCTAAAGCTATGCCCAAGCCCGAGCTCGATAATCCTTGGATCAAGCTTTCGGACCTGCAGCCCGATGCGACAGGCTTTTTCAAGAATCCCTTCGCCAAGGATGACGATTCCAATACGGACGATACTAAAACCGGCATCGACGGTTCCATGGACGATGACGACAAGTAGCGGGGTAATTCGGGTTAACATTCATACGCGCTAACATGCAATTTCGCTGAAGGGCCGGCATTGTGCCGGCCCTCTTTTTTGCACAGGCGCGGTGGGATGGTAATATCGTTACGTTTGAACTGTTTCGATGTGAAACCGAGGAGATTCCCTCTATGAGTGCTGACTACCCGTCAATGACTACGGCCGAGATTCGCTCTAAGTTCCTCAACTTCTTTGAGGAGCGCGGTCTTAAGCTCTATCCTTCTTCGTCCCTCGTCCCCGACGATCCTTCGCTGCTGCTTGCCAACGCCGGCATGAACCAGTTTAAGGAGTACTACCAGGGCAAGAAGACCATGAAGGAGATTGGCGCGATCTCCTGCCAGAAGTGCGTCCGTACCAACGATATCGACTGCATCGGCGAGGATGGCCGTCACCTGTCCTTTTTCGAGATGCTCGGCGATTTCTCCTTTGGTGGCGTCTCCAAGCAGCAGGCATGCGCCTGGGCTTTTGAGCTCATCACCAAGGAGTTCAAGCTGCCGCTCGATCGCCTGTACTTCACCGTCTTTACCGAGGACGACGAGACCCATGACGTGTGGCGCTCCCTGGGCGTTGCCGAGGACCACATCTCCCGTCTAGGCGAGGACGACAACTTCTGGGCTGCTGGCCCCACCGGCCCCTGCGGTCCGTGCTCCGAGAT
>CABQHZ010000246.1 GCA_902464175.1 uncultured Collinsella sp.
GACGCCGCCCTCTCAAGGCGGAGATCACCAGTTCGAATCTGGTACGGGCTACCACGCATCTGATACCCGGTCTTTCCACGGAAGGCCGGGTTTTTTATTATCAAACAACTGTCTGTCATTCCTGTTTGAACAAGAGCTTTGCGTTCTGCTTATGGCCCTTACGGGTACAATAACCAAGGTATTTTGACTGTAAGAAGGAGTCTCATGACGGAGTCCTCTCAGCATACGTCCAAGCCCCAGGTCGAGGTTGAGGCCTCGGGCGGCGATGACAATAAGAGCGCACGCCGCGGCGCAATCTTTATCGGCGTTGTGCTGGTGGGTTATATCGTCTATCTGGTGGTAACCGGGCAGATGGGGCAGTTCTGGGCTGCTATGTCGAGCGTTCAGGCGCCCTGGCTCGTTGTCGCGTGTCTTTGCATGTTCATGTATCTGTTCTTTGGCATTGTGGCCTATGCGATCGCCGTCTGGCTCGACCCCAATTCGCCCGTCGGTATCCGCGACCTCATTTCGGTCGAGGCGAGTGGCATCTTCTTTGGCAACCTGACGCCCATGATGATGGGCTCTACGCCTGCCCAGATCTACCGCCTGACCAAAGCGGGCCAAAACGTGGGCGAAGCGGGTGCCACGCAGTTCACGCGCTTTATCGTGTATCAGTTTGGCCTAGTTGCCTGGGGCGCTATCCTATTGCTTGCTCGCATGCCGTTTTTTGCCGAGCGCTATGGCGACATGACGCTGCTGTGTGTCTTTAGCTTTGGTGGGCACTGCTGCATCTTGCTTGGCATCTTCGCCGTCGCGCTCATGCCTAAGACCGTCACGCGCGTCGCCCATTGCATCATCAATTGGCTTGAGCGCATTGGTGTCTCGGCCACTAAGATCGAGGGATGGCGCACGTTTGTCGATGGCGAGATCTACTCCTTCTCCGAGAAGTTCAAGCTTTCAGCCGGCCACTTTTCGTCCATGCTGCTCACGGTGGTCATCACCATGTTGCAGCTCGCGTTTTTCTACCTCGTGCCGTATTTCCTGATGCTTGCCTTTGGCCACCACGAGGTCGACTTTTTCTCGGTCATGGCCGCGAGCGCCTTTGTCCAGCTGCTGAGCTCTGCGGTCCCCTTGCCCGGTGGAACTGGTGGCGCCGAGGGCGGCTTTGCATTGTTCTTGGGTCATTTCTTTGGGTCGGCATCGACCGCCGGCTATCTGCTGTGGCGCCTCATTACGTTTATCGCGCCGACCATATTGGCTGCGCCCCTGCTGGGCCTTAAGAGCGCCCACAACGAGAGCATCCATGCGCGCTGGGATCGCGCGATGCGCAAGCTCGGACGATCGCCTCAGACGTCCTCTAAGCCTGCAAAGCCCCATCCTGTGAATGCGGTTACCGTGGATCCCAATCAGCATGCTCAGAAGGCTTCTGGGGCCGCCAAACCGTCGCATAAGGCCTATGTGCGCCAGACAGGTGACGGCATCCGTGTATCCCCGGCTGCTTTGAACAAAAAGAAGCTCCCTAAGGCGTAACAGTTGGTCGTGCGTTCTTCATGTTGCCGGGCTTTTTTGCGCCGGATGGGGGATAATCCTCTTACGTAGATTAACTCTCATCTGTTGATGAATGTTCACATTCCGAAGGGACACGTCCATGGACACCAGCAAACCGCGCCTCGACCGCCGCATCGTTCGCAGCCGCAATGCCATCCTTTCTGCGTTTGAGCGCCTGCTGATGGATAAACCGCTTGCCGATATTACCGTGAGTGCCATCGCGCGTGAGGCAAATGTCGATCGTAAGACCTTCTACGTGCACTTTGG
>CABQHZ010000247.1 GCA_902464175.1 uncultured Collinsella sp.
CGCACCTCGCACACCAGCCGTGACCTGTCGCTGATCTCCGACGCCTCCATTCGCTTTGAGCGCCAGGTTGACGAGACCGGCTGCGTGGATGTCGCCAACGTTACCTGCGCGCTCATCGAAGAGATCGCCGGCGGCGAGGTTGCTCCCGGCTATGTCGATGTTTTCCCCGCGCCCAAGACCATCGACAGCATTAAGCTGCGCCTGGCCCGCGTGCACGCCATCTGCGGTGCCGACATCGAGCCCGACTTTATCGAGCGTTCGCTTACCCGTCTGGGCTGCACCGTCGAGCGCGACGGCGAGGACTTTATGGTTACCCCGCCGAGCTTCCGTCCCGACCTGCCGCGCGAGATTGACCTGATCGAGGAGGTCCTGCGCCTATGGGGCATGGGCCGTGTGACGGCGACCATCCCGGCTGCCAAGAACCACATCGGCGGCCTGACCCGCGAGCAGAAGCTTACCCGCAAGGTCGGCGAGATCCTGCGCGCCTGCGGCCTCAACGAGACCACGACCTTTGGCTTTGCCGCCCCGGGCGACCTGGAGAAGATTGGCATGTCCACCGAAGGCCGCGGCTGCCCCGTGGTGCTCATGAACCCGCTGGTGGCCGAGCAGACCGAGATGCGTCGTTCGCTGCTGCCGGGCCTGCTGCAGTCCGTGGCCTACAACGAGGCGCACGGTACGCCCAACGTGCACCTGTACGAGGTCGGCAGCCTGTTCCACGGTCGCGAGAACGCCAGCCTGCCCAAGGAGACCAAGTCCGTGGCGGGCGTGCTCTCGGGCCAGTGGAGCGAGCAGTCCTGGAACATGAAGTACCGCAAGCTGCGCTTCTTCTTTGGCAAGGGCATTGTCGAGGAGCTGCTCGCCCAGCTGCGCATCGAGAAGGTTCGCTTCCGTCCCGTCGAGGGCGAAGGCTACGCTTTCTTGCAGCCGGGTCGTGCGGCCGAGGTTCTGTCCGGCGGAACCGTGCTGGGCTGGGTCGGCGAGATTCACCCCGAGGCGCGCGAGGCTATGGGCATCGATGAGGTCGTTGTTGCCTTCGAGCTCGATCTGGACAAGCTGATCAAGGGCGCCCGCAATCAGGAGAACTACCGTGAGTTCTCGCAGTACCCTGCCGTTGAGCACGACCTTGCTATCGTGGTCAACAACGCTGTGACCTGCGAGGATCTTGAGCGCCGTATTACCAGCGCCGGCGGCAAGCTGCTCGAGGGCGTGCGCCTGTTCGACGTCTACCGCGATCCGGTCCGCATCGGTGCGGGCAAGAAGTCCATGGCCTTTGCGCTCACGTATCGCTCGGACGACCACACGCTTACCAGCGAAGAGGTCGAGAAGGCGCACCAGAAGATCGTCACCAAGGTGTGCAAGGGCGTAAACGGCGAGGTTCGCTCGTAATCTTTGCCGTTCGAAACCCGCCCCCTGCGGGGTTTTCACGGCAACGTCCTCGCCGCTTCGCGGCTGCGGGATGTTGCCTTAGAAAACCCCTCTCGGGGGCGGGTTCCTGCGTTAACCTTGTTGCGAGCGGACCGCACCTTCTTCCGGGTGACCGGAAAGTTGGGAGTGCATGGGCCTTTATTGGACGGTGCGTGGACCTGGGTTAATAACGGACGTATTGCAAGGGCGTGCTGCGTTGTGGGCGGTGCGCCTTTTTGTTAGTATGCAGAGTCGGTGTTACGGATTGTTGGAAACGTAACACGCAACGTTCTGATTGAGAGGGCTCATGCATATTCCCGATAATTATCTGTCCCCGCAGACCGATGCCGTTATGGCGGTGGCGATGGTGCCCGT
>CABQHZ010000248.1 GCA_902464175.1 uncultured Collinsella sp.
CGCACGCACTTGCATCAGGCATCCGAGAGGAGAAAACATACCCATGAAGGCACTCTACAATGACGGTTCGGTGGCCGAGCTCCCGCAGGACGAGGTCACGCACGTCATCCGCCACTCCGCCGCGCACATCATGGCGCAGGCCATCAAGCGCCTGTACCCCGAGGCCGACTTTGCCTACGGCCCCGCGACCGACAACGGCTTTTACTACGACGTCGACCTGCCCGAGGGCGTCAAGATCAGCGAAGACGACTTCCCCGCGATCGAGGCCGAGATGAAAAAGATCGTCAAGGAGAACCTCAAGTTCTCCGTGTACGAGAAGCCCCGCGCCGAGGCCATCGCCCTTATGGAGGAGCGCGGCGAGAAGTACAAGGTCGAGCACATCGGCGACCTGGACGACGACGCCCGCATCACCTTCTACCAGCAGGGCGACTACATCGACATGTGCGTCGGCCCCCACATCTGCTACACCAAGGCCCTCAAGGCCTTTAAGCTCACCGGCGTCTCGGGCGCCTACTGGAAGGGCGACAAGGACAACAAGATGCTCACCCGCATCAACGGCGTCGCCTTTGCCACCAAGGAAGAGCTCGACGAGCACATGCACATGCTGGAGGAGGCCAAGAAGCGCGACCACCGCAAGATCGGTCGCGAGATGGACCTCTTTATGATGCGTGACGAGGCTCCCGGTTTTCCGTTCTTCCTGCCCAACGGCATGATCCTTAAGAACACGTTGCTGGACTACTGGCGCGAGATCCACCACAAGGCCGGCTACGTGGAGATCTCCACGCCGCTCATCATGAACAAGCAGCTGTGGAAGACCTCGGGCCACTGGGACCACTACAAGGACAACATGTACTCCACCGTCATCGACGACGAAGAGTACTGCATTAAGCCCATGAACTGCCCGGGCGGCGTGCTGGTGTACGCCTCCAAGCCGCACTCCTACCGCGAGCTGCCCATCCGCGCCGGCGAGATCGGCCTGGTGCACCGCCACGAGCTGCGCGGCGCCCTGCACGGCCTGTTCCGCGTGCGCTGCTTTAATCAGGACGACGCCCACCTGTTTGTGCGTCCCGACCAGCTGACCGACGAGATCGTGGGTGTGGTCAACCTGATCGACTCCGTGTACCAAAAGTTTGGCTTTAAGTACCATGTTGAGCTTTCCACCCGCCCCGAGGACTCCATGGGCTCGGACGAGGACTGGGCGCGCGCCGAGGAGGGCCTGCGCACCGCCTTGGAGCAGTTGCACATGGACTACGAGGTCAACGAGGGCGACGGCGCCTTCTACGGCCCCAAGATCGACTTCCACCTGGAGGACTCGCTCGGCCGCACCTGGCAGTGCGGTACCGTCCAGCTCGACTTCCAGATGCCGCTCAACTTTGACCTGGAGTACGTGGACGCCGACGGCACCAAGAAGCGCCCCATCATGCTGCACCGCGTGTGCTTTGGCTCCATCGAGCGCTTCATTGGTATTTTGATTGAGCACTTTGCGGGCAAGTTCCCCACCTGGCTGGCTCCCGTGCAGGTCAAGGCCCTGCCCGTGTCCGAGAAGAGCCGCGACTACGCCCACGAGGTGTGCGCCAAGCTGGAGGAGGCCGGCATTCGCGTGGTCTGCGACGATCGCGACGAGAAGATCGGCTACAAGATCCGCGAGGCCCGCAGCATCGACCGCGTGCCCTACATGCTCATCCTGGGCGAGAAGGAGGTCGAGGCCGGCAACATCTCCGTCCGCGATCGCTCCAACGAGACCGTTCAGATGAGCGT
>CABQHZ010000249.1 GCA_902464175.1 uncultured Collinsella sp.
GCATCATGGGTGTGCTTATGCCGAGGCCTTCGGTTGTAAACGAGGAGTTCAATGGACGCATGGGCGTCAACGAGCCCCGCGCCGCGACCGACTGGTTCTACGGCCTGTGCTGCGACGCCGGCTATGTGCGCCGCGCCGCCATCGCGCGCAACATCAAATGGAGCACCCCTACCAACTGGGGCGATCTTGAGATCACCATCAACCTGTCCAAGCCCGAGAAAGACCCGCGCGACATTGCCGCGGCCGGCGCTGCCAAGAACACGGGCGAGAAGTATCCCGCCTGCCAGCTCTGCATCGAAAACGAGGGCTATCCCGGACGCTCCGCCGCAGCCGACGGTGGCGCTCATCCCGCTCGCCAGAACCTGCGCGTTATCCCCATCCAGCTCGACGGCGAGCGCTGGGGCTTCCAGTACAGCCCGTACGCGTACTTTAACGAGCACTGCATTGCCATGAGCTCCGAGCATCGTCCGATGCACGTCGATCGCAAGGGTCTCTCCTGCCTGCTCGACTTTGTGGACCTGTTCCCGCACTACTTTATCGGCTCCAACGCCGACCTGCCCATCGTGGGCGGCTCGATCCTGTCGCACGACCACTTCCAGGGCGGTGCGCACGAGTTCCCCATGATGCACGCGGCCGAGGTTTCGCAGTTTAGCGTGCCCGGGTTTGACCAGGTCACCGGCACCGTGCTGCAGTGGCCGCTTTCAGTGCTGCGTCTGCGCTCGCACGACCGTGCCCAGCTGCTCGATGCTTCCGAGAAGATCATTCTGGCCTGGCGCGAATGGTCCGACGAGTCCGTGGGTGTTATCGCGCACACGGCCGACGGCGTGGCTCACAACACCGTGACGCCCGTCATCCGCCGCGTCGACTCCCGCGGTAATGCCGGCGGCGAAATCTACGAGGCCTACCTGGCGCTTCGCTGCAACATCACGACCGATGAGCACCCGCTGGGCGTGTTCCACCCGCATGCCGAGTATCACCACATTAAGAAGGAGAACATCGGCCTGATTGAGGTCATGGGCCTGGCCATTCTTCCGCCGCGCCTGGTCCCCGAGCTCGGCGCCGTCCGCGAGCACCTGCTGGCGGCTAAGGTTGATGCCAGCTATGACCTTGCCGCTGCACTCGAGGGCGACGACCTCTGCCGCAGCCACGCCGCGTGGGCCAAGGACGTGTTTGCCCGCCGCGCCGATGAGCTTACGGCGGAAAACGCCATCGACATCCTGCACGAGGAAGTCGGCGTGGTGTTTGGCCACGTGCTCGACAACGCCGGCGTCTTTAAGTGGGACGAAGCCGGCCGCGCCGCCCAGCAGCGCTTCATCGACTCGCTGTAGCACACAGCCCCAACCGTCCCAGTGATCCCTCGGGGACGGAAGAAAACGGATCATTTCCGCCCCACACGACAACGGCGCCCGCCGGCAACATCGCCGACGGGCGCCGTTTTTGATGCAAAGAAACCTGTCCCCCTTGCACCAAACCCTTGACAGCAATGAAAATGCCGATGTCTTGGCAACGCCAGCGAAAACCCACCAGAGTGAGCAAGGTGCCTTGAAGCGAAGCGGCATTGACCTTCTGGTCATGCCGCTGAAGCTGAAAGGCAGATTGCCGCTCTGGTGGGTTTGCAGCGTCGGCCCGTTACGCGGTTTGGTAAAACCGCGTAACCTTAAAGCTCTACGACCTCAACGCTGTTGTAGATCTCGTCCCAGCGATCCATGACCAGGTGGCCGGTCTTGGGATCCATGGCGTTGAGCTTGCCGCAGGTAT
>CABQHZ010000250.1 GCA_902464175.1 uncultured Collinsella sp.
CGCAGCACCTTGGACTGCGCCGCGCTCATCTCCTGCAGGGCCTCGAGGGCCTCCTCGCTCTTGGCTTCCTGGACCACGCCCAGCACCGAGTTGACGATAACGACGAACATGATGATGAAGACATCGGCAAAGTCGGGCTCGCCCTTGACCATGCCCGTGAGTGCACTGATGACGGCGGCAACGATCAACATGATGACCATGGGGTCGGCCATCTGCTCAAAGAAGCGCTTCCACAGCGGCGTCTTCTCGGCTTCCTCGAGCTTGTTAGGGCCTGTCTTGGCGAGGCGCGAAGACGCCTCGTCGTTGCTCAGGCCGAGGTTCTCATCGACACCTTGGTCGCTGAGCACCTCCGCCGCGGCGGACAGGTATTCCTTTTGCATATAGAGTCCCCTCCTGGGATTCGGGCCACTCAGCAGATTGATGCCCGATCATAATTCCCAGGAGAAGGGCAAGGGCTCATCAAGGCTGCCGTGCTGAGCGGCAGTTGATAGTGGAGCTATGGTACCCCAAAGCGACGCGTCTAGCCAAAACAATCGGTTTGGAAATATGGTCCGCACGCAACGGTGCAGACCGTGTGATGCTCAACATTGGTAAAACGTTTTTTCTTCGGCACATCGCCAAACTGACATATCTCCCAGATAGCAGCGGTTGGAGTGGTTGGTAAAGATTTTTCATATACCGTTTTTCCCGCAAAAAATGAACTTCCATTTCGGCATACGGTCGATTTTTTGGGGTATTCGGTCGGCATTTCGTTATAATCAACACGGTTTTATTTCTTATGGTTTATCTATCAGCGCAAGACGATGTCAGATGGAGGTCTGAATGTACAAGCGCACTAAGATTGTATGCACCATGGGTCCCGCCTGCGATAGCGACGAGACCATCCGCGAGATGATCAAGGCGGGCATGAACGTCGCCCGTTTTAACTTCTCGCACGGCTCCTACGACGAGCACCACGGTCGCATCGAGCGCGTCCGCCGTATTTCCAAGGAGCTCGGTCTGCCTGTCGGCATCCTGCTCGACACCAAGGGCCCCGAGGTCCGCACCGGCCTTCTGGTCGACGGCAAGAAGGTTGCCGTCAAGACCGGCGATAAGATCGTCGTCACCGCTCAGCCCACGTCCGAGGATTTCCACGGCACCGCTGAGCACATCTCCCTCGACTACCTGGCTCTGCCTTCCGAGGTCGAGAAGGGCTCCCTCATCCTGATCGATGACGGCCTGGTTGCCCTCGAGGTCGAGTCCGTCAGTGGCCAGGACATGACCTGCGTCGTTAAGAACGACGGCCTGATCGGCGAGCGCAAGGGCGTCAACATGCCCAACGTCAACATCTCGCTGCCCGCCATCACCGAGCGCGATCGTCAGGACATCCTCTTTGGCCTGACCGAGAACATCGACTACATCGCCGCTTCCTTCATCCGTGACGGCGAGTCCGTCCGCGGCATCCGCGAGCTTTGCCGCGAGAACGGCGGCGAGCACGTGACGATCTTCCCGAAGATCGAGTGCGCCTTGGGCGTCGAGAACTTCGACGAGATTCTCGAGGCTTCCGACGGCATCATGGTCGCCCGTGGCGACCTGGGCATCGAGATCAAGCCCGAGCTCGTTCCGCACATCCAGAAGGAGATCATCGCCAAGTGCAACGCGGCCTACAAGCCCGTTATCACCGCTACGCAGATGCTCGACTCCATGCAGCAGAACCCGCGCCCGACGCGCGCCGAGGTTGCCGACGTTGCTAACGCCAT
>CABQHZ010000251.1 GCA_902464175.1 uncultured Collinsella sp.
CCGAGCGTGTCGGCGCCGTAGGGGAGATAGGTCGACAGCTGGTGCAGAAGCGGGCCGGGGCAGAAGACTTCGGTTGCGAAATCGGCGGGGAAGTCCTCGGGGATGGACGGTGCTGTGGGTTCGGGGGCTGGTGCCGCAGCGGGGGCCGGAGTCGGTGCAGGTGCGGGAGCCTGGTCGCAAACGGTTGCGGGCACGGGCGCGGGTTCCGGCGCCTCTTCCGGCTTGGCTGCGGAATCTGCGGGTTCCACGGTAGCGGGCGTGTCTGCAACCGCGGTTTCAACCTCAGATTGCGTCGTGCTCTCGTTCTCGACGCTCGGTTTCGCCTCGACGGGCGTGGATACCATAGTGGTGATGCCGGCGTTGGCGTTCTCGGGGTCGTAGACCACGGTGAGCGAAATGGCGGGCTGTGGCGCTTCGGGTTCCGGCGTTGCTGCGGAGGTATCCTGCTCAACGGTCTCGTCGGGCTGAACACCCTCGGCATCGTCGCCAAAGACATCGCTGTTTTGGAACACATGCGTTTCGGACTGGTCGGCCGGCTCTTCGATTGCTGGCTCAGAAGTCTCGGTGACTTCCTGCTCGGACGTAACTTCGGAATCGGTCGTGGCGGCAATTTCGGTTTCGATTTCTACCGCTGTCTCAACAACGACTTCAATCTCCACTTCAGGCTCCGGAGCGGCCTCGACCTCAACAACAGGCTCAGGCTCGGGACGCTTAACGTGCTTGGGGCGCACGGCCTTGAGGTCCTTCTCGCCGCGCTTTTTCTTCTTGTAGGACTGCTTTGCACCCTTGGCGGCCTTGGGCTTGTCTTCACCCTTGGCAAGGGCCGCATCCCAAGCTTCGTTGGCGATGACGGTGGCATACAGGCGACCACCCTTAAAGACGGTCAGCTTAATGCAGTCGTCGAGCTCCTCGAGCAATTCGCGCGTGGACTCAAAACCCAGGTCGCAAGCAGCCATATCGCCGGCGGCGAGCGCTTCTTCGACCTGTGTCATAAACGTCTGCTTGCCGCATCCAATTGCGTCGCGCAGCAGGCGATACAGATAGATGTGGTTGCCCAGCGAAAGCGTGGGCTTAACTATTGTCTTGCTCATGGCAAATCTCCTCTTTACACACGTAGAGCATCTTACCATCGCCCGGGGTTTGCCATGACGGCGCCTAAGGCAAACGGGCGCGAACCGTAGTCGATTCGCGCCCGTTAAACAGGTCGTCTATCTGTGGGATGGAGCGCCTAGTTGCCCGATGCCGCGCCCTGGCTCGAACTGTCAGACGTTGTGCCAGATGCGGTACCGTTTGAGCTGCTGCTGTTGTTGCTGTCGGCTGTGCCCGTCCCCGATGTGTTGCCGCCCGTCTGGTCGCCCGTGCTCGGCTGTGAGCCGTCGGTCGTCTGACTTGAGTCAGTTGTGCCAGACTGAGTGCCGTTGTTGGTCGTAGAGGAATCGGTGCCCTGCGACTGGTTTTTGGTGTTCGAAGAAGAGTCGGCGGAAGTAGAGCTGTCTTGCGTTTCACCCGTCTGTGCCTGCTGGTCCTGCGATTGATCGTTGCCGTTTGCATCGTTTTCGGTCGTGCGCGATGACAGAATCGGTTCGGGGCGCGCGCCCAAACCCTCGCCGGCAGTGGTGATAAGAATGGCGCCGGCGCAGGCGATGACCGCAACGATCGCAATCGCGACGGAGAAGACGATGACCTTCTTTTGCGTCTGGCTGCGCTCTGCCGCGGCCTTGGCGCGCAAGC
>CABQHZ010000252.1 GCA_902464175.1 uncultured Collinsella sp.
ATATCGAGCGCACGGGCGACGGCATTATGACCTCGCTGCGCGTGATGGAAGTGATCCGCGCCGAGCGCGAGACGCTCTCGCAGCTCACGGCTCCGTGCAAGCTGCTACCGCAGGCGCAGGTGGCCGTGCGCGTGGCGGACAAGGACGCCGCGCTCGAGAACATGGGCGTGCAGAACGCCATCGCCGAGGCCGAGGCTGCGCTGGCAGGCGAGGGCCGCGTGCTCGTACGCAAGAGCGGAACCGAGTCGGTTATCCGCGTGCTGGCCGAGGCGCCCGACCAAGCATCCGCCGATGCCGCCATGAAGCGCATCGCCAACGCACTCGAGGCTTTATAGCTACGCGGTTTTACCAAACCGCGTAGCTGCTCGACGCTGCAAACGGCCCCAAGCGGCAATCTGACGCTCAATTTCAAGGGCGCGACCAGAAGGTCAGCGCCCTTTCATTTCACGTCACCTTGCTCGCTTGGGGCCGTTTTCGCTGACGTTGCCAAGACATTGGCGTCAACATGGTTGGCGTTGGCGATGGCGTGCTGGTCAATCCTTACAGCTCGTACAGCGTGGTGAACTTGTCCTGCAGGTAGCTGCAGTAGTAGCGGGCGTCAAAATCCATGCCGCAGGCGCCCTTGATGAGTTCCGGCGCGTCCTTGGCGCGGCCCCACTGCCAAATGTGCTCGCCCAGCCACGCGCGGACGGGTGCCAGGTCGCCGCTCGCGCAGGCGCCGGTAAGGTCGACGCCGTCGCGGCACATGGCTGGCACGAACATGGCGTCGTAGGCGCTGCCCAGCGCATAGGTGGGGAAGTAGCCAAACGAGCCACCGCTCCAATGCGTATCCTGCAGGCAGCCGTGCGTGTCGTCGGGAACGGGAATGCCCAGGTACTCGTCCATAAAGCGATTCCAAAGCGCGGGGATGTCCTTGGCCGTGGCCTCGCCGGCAAACAGCATGCGCTCGATCTGGTAGCGCACCATAATATGCAGCGGGTAGGTGAGCTCGTCCGCCTCGGTGCGGATCAGCGACGGCTGCGCGATGTTCACGGCGCGGTAGAGCGTATCCTCGTCCACGCTACCGTAGACCTCGGGCGCGTGGCGGCGCAGCACCTCGAGCAGCGGGCCCATAAAAGCGCGGCTGCGACCCACGGTGTTCTCAAAGAAGCGGCTCTGGCTCTCGTGGATGCCCATGGAGGTGCCGCCCTCCAGGCACGTGCGCGCATAGGCGGGATTGACGCCCAGCTCGTACATGGCGTGTCCCGCCTCGTGGATGATGCTGTAAACGTTGGAGATGCAGTCGTCCTCGTAGATGTGTGTCGCGATGCGCGCATCACCCACGGCAAAGCCCTCGCTAAACGGGTGCTCGGTAAAGGCAAGCGTGGTGTTGTCCAGGTCCAGGCCAACAAGCTTCATAAGGTCGAAGCTCATGGCGCGCTGGGCGGCCTCGGGCACGCGGGCGTGCAAAAAGTCTGCAGCGGGCTGCTGGCCGCGCTCGCCGATGGCGTGCACGAGCGGCACGACCGTGGCCTTGACCTCATCGCAAAACGCGTCGAAGCTCTCGGTGGAAAGGCCGCGCTCGTACTGGTCGAGCCAAACATCGTATGGGTCGCGCTTGGGGTCCATGAGCTCGGCCTGATGCTTAAGCTGGGCGACGATTCTATCCACATAGGGCTCAAAGCTTGCCCAGTCATTGGCCGTCTTGGCCTTGTGCCACACGGCGTC
>CABQHZ010000253.1 GCA_902464175.1 uncultured Collinsella sp.
TGTGAAGGTCAAGGCATGCGAGGCCGTCAAGAAGTCCAAGAAGCTGCTGAACTTTTCGCTCGACGACGGCACCGGCACGGACCGCACCATCCTCTCCGGCATTCACGAGTACTACGAGCCCGAGGACCTGGTCGGCAAGACTCTGCTCGCCATCACCAACCTGCCTCCGCGCAAGATGATGGGTATTCCCAGCTGCGGCATGCTCATCAGCGCTATCCACGAGGAGGAGGGCGAGGAGCGTCTCAATCTGATCCAGCTCGACGCTTCCATCCCCGCCGGCGCAAAGATGTACTAGGGGGTTACGCGGGTTTACCAACCCGCGTAACCAGTTGACGCTGCAAGCCCGCCAGAGCGGCAATCTGCCTTTCAACTTCGGCGGCATGACCAGAAGGTCAATGCCGCCTCGTTTCAAGGCACCTTGCTCGCTCTGGCGGGCTTTCGCTGTCATTGCCAAAACATCGGCGTTGCCTTGGCTGTCGTGCACTCATTGGGGACACTCATTGGGGACAGACTTAAATGAGTAGTCGTTGGGGACGTTCTTAAATGACTGGTCGTTTAAGAACGTCCCCAACGACTGGCCGCAGAATGAGAGTGGATAATCTCCCACTTTTGGTTTGCATGCGGGCTCAAAACGGGAGATTATCCACTCTCGTGTCGATGAGGGTTCACCGATGCATCGGCTATTGAGCACATGGCTCGCGTGACAGTCGTCTCTTTTATGTTTCCTTTAGCCGTCGCTGCCTAGGATGGGGGTTAGTCGGCAGGAAGGGAGTGCCTATATGGACGATGCGAGCGAGCGCGCGATCGAAGAGGACATGCTCGATCAGTTCAACTATTTTGATGATGAGGACGAGGAACTGATAGATCGTCGCGAGCCGGCGGCGCTCGATGCTTTCGACCTTGTTGATGAAGGGCCCGACGAGGACGAGGTCGAATCGACGGAACCCCCACAGCCTTCGCACCATGATTCGTTGCTCTCAAGAGCCCCCATGCACCACGGTGTTCGTGCCGGCGCACTCCATATGAAAACTGACTGGCACCAGATCGTGACGGCAGGCGATGAGCTTGCCGTCGATGCGCCGCTCACCGATAAGTCATCCATCATCTGCCGCACCGGTATGCTTATGCTCGCGAGCGGAACGGGTGCCTGGCGTGTACGCGATACCATGAATCGCGTCGCCGCCGTACTCGGTGTCACCGTCCACGTTGACTTAAGTCTTCTGTCGTTTGAGTGCACCTGCATCGAAGATGGCCACTGCTTTAACGAGGTTGTCAGCCTGCCCACAACGGGAGTCAATACCCATCGCATTTGGATGATGGAGAGCTTCCTAAAGGAAATCGAGACGTATGGGCGCCGGTTTACCGTGCACGAGTATCACGAGATGCTCAGGACCGTTGAGAGCTCAAAGCCCGATTACTCTCCCTGGCAACAGGGCCTTGCGGCAGCCTGTGCTTGCGGCGCCTTCGTCTTTTTGCTCGGCGGCGGTCCTATCGAGATGGCCTGTGCATTCGTAGGCGCTGGTGTCGGCAACTTCGCTCGCTCCCATATTCTCAAGCAGGGTCTTGGCCAGTTTAGCGCGCTGACGACGGGCGTTGCGCTCGCTTGCGTTTCGTATCTGCTGGCATTGCTCGGCCTTGGCCAGGTCGTACCGGGGGCAATGTCGCACCAAGAAGGCTATATCGGCGCCATGCTCTTTGTGAT
>CABQHZ010000254.1 GCA_902464175.1 uncultured Collinsella sp.
TGAGGTGTCTGCGCGTGTGCGCGATAATTCATTTTGGAACTGACGGTTGGCGCGCTCGCGTCGATGAGGACTTCAATGCCGATAACGTTGCCCGTATCGCCGATGCCGTCGGCGAGTTGTGGCAAAAGACCAATCCGGGCAAAACGGTATATATAGGGTTCGACACTCGGCCCCTGGCGCGCGAGTTCGCTGAGCTTGCGGCGGGTGTGCTAGCAGCGCACGGGCTAGACGCCGTGCTCGCTTCGCGACCTGTTCCGACCCCTGCCCTTACGTGGGCGGCGGCTTATGACGGTGAGGCGTGCGGCGCGCTCATGGTGACGGGGTCCCATCATCCGCAGGGTTATCTGTGTCTCAAGATTCGCATGGGTGACGGCTCGACCGCCAACCAGGATGTCATCGAAGAGCTCGAAGAGACCATGGCTCCCGAGCCAATGGGGATCGAGGGGCAATATCGCACCGCGGATATCATTCCTGACTATATGCAAGCGGTGGCATCGTTTGTCGATGCCGAAGCCATCCGCGCCGCGCACCTGCGCGTGGTTGTTGACCCCATGGGCGGCGCAGCCCAGGGCTATCTAGCCGACTTGCTGCGCGAGCTTGGCGTTGAGGTGCACGAGATTCACGCCGGGCAGGCGCCTGACCAAGAAGATATCTGCCCCGACCCCGTTGAGCCGTGGGTGGACGCTTGCGAGCATACGGTTATCGAGGACGGAGCTTGCGCTGGCCTGGTGACCGACGGCGACGCCGACCGTATCGGCGCGGTTGACGAGCGCGGCAGATATATACATCCGCATCAGATCATGGCGCTCGTTTTGGGCGACTTGGTTCAATTTCGTAATTTGGAGGGGCGCGTCGTCGTCAATCTTTCGTGCTCGACGCTCGTGCGTCGCATTGCCGAGGCGCTTGGCTGCCGCGTGACCGTCAAACCAGTCGGTTTCAAATATATAGCGGCAGAGATGAAGAAGGGTGGCGTCCTCATAGGCGGCGAAGAAGCCGGTGGTATCGGCATCGCCGCGCATATGCCCGAGCGCGATGGAATCCTCGCCTGTCTGATTCTGTGTGAGCTTATGGCAAAGACGGACGCGCCTTTGGGCGTTCTGGTCGACCAACTCGAGGACAGATTTGGTAAGACGAGTTACGGTCGACGCGATTTGCGCCTTGAGGCCGAAGATGCCGAAACGTTACGAACCCTGCTGCCGGGCGTAAACCCCAAGTCGATTTGTGGCAAGGTACCGCAAAACGTTAGTCATATGGATGGCTTGCGTTTAGCATTCGAGGATGATACGTGGCTGCTGGTCCGTCCTAGCGGGACCGAACCAGTGGTGCGCGTCTACGCCGAGGGGTTCTCAGTGGAAGAGCGTGATGAGTTGCTCGATGCTGGCTGTGCTTTAGCTAGGGGAACGTATCCGCTTTAACCATGAGACTGCCTTATATAAAGAGATGCTCGGCGAGCGGTAGTTAACGGCTGGCAAACGTTAGTCGGATCCCAAATTGTGTAGGAAATGTGTACGCCCAGATTCCCGCCCCCGGCGCCCCTCCGGTCTGGCAATATATCTCCTTGCCGCGCGGCCCGGTCGGACCGGATCAGCCGCCAGGCGTGCACCTTGAGAACCGGATACTGCGAGGATGGACACATTCAGTGTCGCATCCGGGCAGACATCGAACCATTTGAAATGGTCTAACTTGGATTTGT
>CABQHZ010000255.1 GCA_902464175.1 uncultured Collinsella sp.
GCGAGAACATCGACTATTTCTGCAGTCTTTACGTCAACGACCGCAAGCGCCGCCGTGCGCTCGTGGACGAGGCGATCGACTTTGTCGGGCTGGGCGACTTTGCCAAGTTCCGCCCCGGCAAGCTCTCGGGCGGCCTGGCGCGTCGCCTCAACATTGCCTGCGGCATCGCGCACAAACCCGAGCTCATCTTCTTTGACGAGCCCACGGTGGCGGTCGACCCGCAGAGCCGCAACGCCATCCTGGAGGGCATCTGCCGCCTGCGCGACGAGGGCGCTACGGTGGTGTATACCAGCCATTACATGGAGGAAGTCGAGCAGATTTGCAGCCGCATCATGATTATGGACGGCGGGCGCGTGCTGGCGCAGGGCACTAACGACGAGCTCAAGCGCATGATTCAGATGGGCGAGAAGATTGTAATCGAGGTCGGCGAGGTTCCGAGTGCGGCGCTCGGTGCCGTCGCAAGCCTGCCGCACGTTCTGGACCTTTCGGCAACGGCGGGACAGCTCACGTTTTCGTGCGAAGCGAGCCCGCACAACCTGACGGACATTCTCGATGCGCTGCGCTCGCATGACGTGCCGCTCGGCCGCATCTATTCCGAACCGCCGACCCTCAACGACGTGTTCCTCGAGATCACCGGCCGCGAGCTGCGCGACTAGGGGGCGGCCATGTTCAACACCATCATCACCACGGTCAAGACGCTGCTGCGCCGGCCGAGCACGTGGGTCTGGGGCGCTCTCTTTCCTATTGCGCTTTCCACGATGTTCATGTTTATGTTTGCGAACCTCAGCTCCGACGGCAAGGTCGACCCGGTGCCGGTGGCCGTCGTGGCGGACGAGGGCTGGAATGCCTCGACCTTTAAGGATGTGGCAGCTTCGCTTGCCAAGGCAGGCGACGACCAGCTGCTCGATGTGAGCGAGTACGAAGACTTGGCTGCCGCGCGCAAAGCGCTCAAGGCCGGCGAGGTCGCGGGCATCTATACGGTCGATGCCGCGGGCACGCCCAGACTCACGCTGCTATCGAGTTACGACAGCTCGCGCGCCTCGTCGGTGCTCACCGACCGCAGCATCCTTGAAACGGTGGCAAGCTCGTATACGCAAAATGCCGAGCTCATGGCCCAGATTGCTCAAGATGACCCGGCGGCGCTCGCCGACCCGGAGGCGGTCGCGCGCGCTCTGTCACTCGAGGGCGGAACCCGCCGCGTGAGTCTGACGCGTGCCACGCCCGATGGCACGGTCATCTACTATTACGCGCTCTTTGGCCTGGTCGCGATGATGTCTGCCGAGTTTGCCGCCTTGAGCGTCGTCGATTTGCAGCCTAATCTGTCGGGCCTTGGCGCGCGCCGCTGCGTGGGTGGTCTTTCCAAGACGGCGTCGCTGGCCGGCATTTTTGTCGGCTCGTGGCTGGTTTCCTTTGCCACGATGACGGTTGCGATCGGCTACGTGCGCCTGGTCGTGGGCGTCGACTTTGGCGGGCGCGAGGGGTTGTGCCTGCTGGGCGGGGCTGCATCCGCGCTTGCCGCCACGGGCCTGGGGCTTTTTGTGGGCACGCTTCCCGTTAAGGGCGGCAAGGCATCCAAGTCGGGCGTCCTCACGGGCTTTGCCACCACGTGCGCTTTGTTCGCCGGCCTCTACGGCGAGCCGGCGATGGCGCTTGCCGACGACGTCGCCCG
>CABQHZ010000256.1 GCA_902464175.1 uncultured Collinsella sp.
GTAGAAGATGATGAGCGGCAGCTCAAACGCCACACCAAAGCCGATCATAAAGAGCAGCTCCATGTTGACGTAGTTCTCCAGATCGGGCAGCGCCGTAGCGACAGCCGAGGTCTCGCCGATGAGCCACTCAAAGCCCGCCGGGATGATGATGAAGTAGCAGAAGATGGCACCCAGGAAGAACAGCACCGTCGAGGCGAGCACCGTGGGCACAACCCACTTGCGCTCGTTGGGGCGCAGTGCCGGCAGGAAAAATGCCAGAATCTGCCAGATGATCATGGGCGTGCACATGACCACGGCCATCTTGATGGCAAGCGAGAAGCGCAGGCCAAAGCCGCCGAGCGTGGTGGTGATGTAAAACTTACCGTCCGGCACAAAGGAGCGGATGGGGTCTTCCAAGATGTCGAGAACCACGGGCGTGGCGAAATACAGCACGATAGCGGCGGCAAACACCGATACGACCACGATGGTCAGACGGCGACGGAGTTCCCCCAAATGATCGAAGAGCGGCATGCGCGCAGGTCCGATAGGCATTACTCATCGCCTCCCTTCGGGGCGTCGGCGGCAGCGGCTTCGTCCTCGGCCTCGAGCTCGCGGGCGAGCTGGTCGACGACGGCCTTGCGCTTGCGGGGACGACGGGCGTAGAGGTCAGCCGTCGTGGGCTCTGCCGGCTCGGGCTCGGGCTCTGCAGCAGGCTCGGGCTCGACGGCAGCAGCAGGCTCTGTACCCTCGGCCTCATCAACAGCGCCTTCGCCCTCAGCAGCACCCTCGCTTGCGGCCTTCTCGGCAGCAAGACGGGCGCGACGCTCGGCAAAGGTCTCCTTCTTGGCGGGCGCTGCCGTCTCGGCGGCATCCTCGTCCGCATCGGAATCGTCGTCGGTCGCAGCAGTCTTCTTGGGCTTGACCGGGGCCGACGCGGCCTCGCTCACCGGATCGATAATCTCGGACTGAACAACGGCCGTCATCTTTTCCTGCGTCTCGCGGAACTGACGGATGGCACGGCCGATCGTGCGGCCCATCTGCGGGAGCTTATCCGGGCCAAACAGCAAAAAGCCGAAGACCACGATGATCGCGAGCTCACCCTCTCCAATACCAAACACACATACCTCCAAGGCTCGATGTGAGTCGAGCCCGCACCGCGCCATTCGGCCGGAACTCGTCTATTCATTCGGTCAAGTATAGCGCCCGGACGCCAAAACGTCCGAGCGCATCACAAACATATGCCAAACGGCACGCCCTTTTGGGGGCAAAGATTATGCAGCGGTGATCGAAATCTCCTGGTCGACACCCAACAGCTGAACCACGCGCATCACCGGGGGCTGCACGTTGACGCAGCTAAAACGCTTACCATGATCAGCTGCGTGGTGTGCGGCGCCCACAAGCACGCCAATGCCCGTCGAATCGATGTAGCTCACCTGGGCAAAATCGAGCTCAACGGCCTCAGTGGGCTGCTCGAGCGCCAGGTCGATGGCATTGCGCAGGCTATCGGCGTTAGAGATATCGATCTCACCGGTCACCTTAATGGTGTAGAGCTCTGGCGTGGGGTTGGTGGAAATACCCAAATCCATGTATACGCTCCTTTACGTATCGAAAGTGCGGATAGTAC
>CABQHZ010000257.1 GCA_902464175.1 uncultured Collinsella sp.
TCGGCGATGATGGAATCGGCCTGAGCGGCGGCGGAAGCCATAAGCTCCTCGCGCTCCTTAAGGATACGGCGGGACTTCTGCCACTCCTCGGGATAGCTCATGCGGATCTCGTCGAGGATGTTGAAGAACACGTCGGCGTCGATGACCTTGAACTGAGCGTTCTTGCCGAAAGGCGGCTTGGCTTCCTCGATCAGCCCTTCGAGCTCATCGACCAAGCTGACGATCCTATCGCCAGGAAAATTCTCGCCCGGCATCCGGTCTCCTTTCATAGGTAACATATCATCGTGCTAGTTTACCACATGCCACCAGGCAATAAAAAACGTCACGAAAAGCGATGTCTGAGCGCTTCGACCACGTTGGGCGGGACAAACGTCGATACATCGCTGCCGAGTGAGGCGATCTGGCGAACGACCGAGCTCGAGATATAGCCGTACTGCGGCGCACTCATGACAAAGATGGACTCCAGCTCGTTATCCAAGCGATAGTTGAGATCTGCCTGCTGCAGCTCGTACTCAAAGTCGGTCATGGCGCGCAGGCCCTTGACCACGGCCCCCGCCCCCTGCTCGCGAGCGAAGTCGACCAAGAGGCCGGTAAAGGGCAGGACCTCGACGCCGTCGATATCACCGAGCGCCTCGCGGGCCAGCGCCACGCGCTCATCGAGCATAAACGTGGTACCCACACCGTTTTTACCCTGCGACTCGGCAACAGCGACGATCACACTGGGAAAGATGCGGCGGGCGCGGCGGATGACGTCGATATGGCCAAACGTGATGGGATCGAAGGTGCCCGGGACGATCACGCGGTTGATGGTGTCATTCATGGTCGTCCTCCTGAAACGTCGTGGCATCGTTGTTGTGAGCATCGGTGCCAGCGCAATCTTCCTCACCATCGTTATCGCCGACCCAACGAAGCAGGTCGACCGAGGTAATGCCGTAGCGCTTCTCGCGCACGATCTCAAAGCCTGCCGGATGCGCGCCCGCATCGGCGGCGGCATGCTCAAACAGGGCATAAGCGCCAGGTGCAAGCAGACCCTGCTGAGCCAGCTTCTGCAGCAGCTCCTCGACCGGCTCGGCACCAAAAGCATAGGGCGGGTCGAGCAGGACCAGATCAAAGGGGCCGCCCGGCACACGACCGCGCGAGGCACTCGCCAGCATGTCGCCCGTTATCACGCGCCAACGCGCACGGTCACGGCAGAGCGACTCGATATTCTTGGTAATGAGCCGCGCGGCATTCCGATCGATCTCGAACGTCGTGAGCGAGCGGGCACCACGTGAGAGCATCTCTAACCCTAAGGCACCGGAGCCGCCAAAGGCGTCCAGCACGCGGACCTCGTCCAGATCGAAGTCGAATGCCGACATGACCATAGATGCGCATGCCTCGCGCACGCGATCGGTCGTGGGGCGGGTGACATCGCGACCACGGGGCTCCTCGATCTTACGACCGCGCCATTCGCCGCCGATGATTCTCATCCTCCGCTGACCTCCTTAAAAATGTGTCGATATCGCATGGCGACCGCATCGCGCAGGGGGCGCGTCGCCACGGAGTCAAGGTTGCAAGCATACCGCAAGAGCTCGACCGCGTCCAAATGGGCCCACTCGATCA
>CABQHZ010000258.1 GCA_902464175.1 uncultured Collinsella sp.
GACTACAGCGCGAAGTCGCCGCCGACGAGCGTGGAGACGGGCTCCTCGTGGTAAACGGCGGAGATGGCCTGAGCGAACTCCTCGGCGACCGAGATGGTCTTGATCTTGCCGCCGACCTCGACGGGGATGGCGTCGGTGACGACGCACTCGACGATGGGGGCATCGTTCAGGCGCTCGATGGCCGGACCGGAGAAGATGCCGTGGGTGGCGCAGACGTAGATGTCACCGGCGCCCATAGCCTTGAGCTCCTTGACGTTGGCGCACAGGGTGCCAGCGGTGTCGATCATGTCGTCGTTGATGATGCAGGTCTTGCCCTTGATGTCACCGATGATGCCCATGACCTCGGCGGCGTTGTGGCGCGGACGGCCCTTGTGGGCGATGGCCAGGTCGCAGCCGAGCATGTCGGACAGCTTCTTGGCGGCCTTGGCGCGACCCACGTCGGGGGAGACGACAACCAGGTTGTCGGTGTCGAAGTGCATGTCGTTGTAGTACTGGCCAAACAGCGGCAGTGCGGACAGGTGGTTAACCGGGATATCGAAGAAGCCCTGGATCTGGCCCTGGTGCAGGTCGAGGGTGATGATGCGGTTGACGCCGGCACGCTCGAGCAGGTTGGCGACGAGGCGGGCGGTGATGGGCTCGCGCGGGCCGGCCTTGCGGTCCTGGCGGGCATAGCCGTAGTGGGTGATAACGGCGGTGATGGAGCGGGCGGATGCGCGCTTGGCAGCGTCGGTGGCGATGAGCAGCTCCATGAGCATGTCGTTGACGTTGCCGCCGGCCACGGACTGAATCAGGAAGACGTCGGCGCCGCGGACGGTCTCGTCGTAGCGGGCGTAAATCTCACCATTGGCGAACTGCTTTAGCGTAAGGCCCGAAAGCTCGACCCCAAGGTACTCAGCAATCTTCTGAGCGAGGGGACGGTTGGAGGAACCGGAATACACGCGGATGGACTTGCGCATATTCTCCGACTTCTCGGGATCATTAATCGGCATTACCCTTCTCCTTTATACATCGAATGCCATATAGATGCCTTGTTGCATTGTAACCGCGCGGCGGGGTTTATCGGGTCCTGATAACGTCTTTACCGCCAACGGACACGAACCGACCACTCATCCGGTTGCGCAGGTCACGATAGAAAAAGGAGCCGCCCCCATGGAACAGCTCCTTTTGTGCTTGGTAAAACGTTATACCTCGTCGTCCTCGTGCAGACGGCGGCGATAATCGGCGGCCCAGCCCTCAATATTTACCTGACGGGCGCGGCCCAGGCCGAGTGCGTCAGCCGGGACCGGATCGGTGATGACGGAGCCGGCGGCCACGAGCGCGCCGTCGCCGATCTGGGCGGGCGCGACCATCATGGTGTCGGAGCCAATGAAGGCGTCCTTGCCGATGACGGTCTTGTGCTTGTGCACGCCATCGTAGTTGCAGGTGATGGAGCCTGCGCCCACGTTGACGCCGGAGCCCATGGTGGTGTCGCCGATGTAGGACAGGTGCGGCACCTTGGAG
The DNA here is from genome assembly GCA_902464175.1 of uncultured Collinsella sp. Lineage (GTDB taxonomy): Bacteria > Actinomycetota > Coriobacteriia > Coriobacteriales > Coriobacteriaceae > Collinsella. The sequence continues at coordinate 1,501 of CABQHZ010000258.1, forward strand.
CCCTCGCCGATCGTGGACTTCTTGATCTCCACGTGCGTGCCGGCCTTGGAGCCGTCGAGCATGTGGGTGCCCGGGCGCAGGTA
>CABQHZ010000259.1 GCA_902464175.1 uncultured Collinsella sp.
GCCAAGATCAAGGAGCGCTATGGCGTGGAGATGTCCGATTACGACATCGTTAACCTTGCCTCGATCGTCGAGCGCGAGGGCCTCAACGCCGATCAGCGCGCGCATGTGGCATCGGTTTTCTATAACCGTCTGGCGGGCAAGCTCGATGGTCTGCGTTACCTCAATAGCGATGCGACCATGATGTATGTCACCGGCGGAGAGGTTAGCGCCGACGACCTGCAGAGCGATAGCCCGTATAACACCTATAAGCACGAGGGCCTGCCGCCCACGCCCATCTGCTCTCCGTCGCTCGAGGCGCTCAAGGCTACCCTTGAGCCGACCGACTCCGATGACCTGTATTTCTACATTACGCAGGACGAGGAGTATTTCTCGAAGACATACGAAGAGCACCAACGGTCTTGGAATTGATCATGAGGATTTTTAGCCCCAAACGATATGTTGCCTCAGTCGACCGCATCGACCTCGATACCCTGTGGGCCGACGGCAAGCGCGCCATTCTACTCGACCGCGACAACACCCTGGTGCCGCGCGATACCGAGCAGGTTCCCGCTGCGGTTTCCGCTTGGCTCGAGGCCGCCCATGCCAAGGGCTTTAAGCTGTGCATGGTGTCCAATAACTGGCATCGCGACCAGGTCATGGCATCGGCACGCGAGCTGGGGCTCGAGGCAATCAGTCACGCCATGAAGCCCGCCCCGTTTGCCCTGAAGGCGGGTCTTAAGCGTCTGGGCGCCACGGCCGACGAGGCCGTGCTGATCGGCGATCAGCTTTACACGGACGTGTGGAGCGGTAACTTTGCAGGTGTTGACACTATTCTGGTCAAGCCGCAGGCAACCCAGGACCTGTGGTACACGCAGATCTTCCGTATCTTTGAGCGCCGGGCCCTGCGCGACCTTCCCTGCGAGGAATAGGTTTCGCCATGTCTCAGCACATCAAACACGGCTGCGACCATATCTTCTTTATCGGATTTTTGGGCGCGGGCAAGTCGACGCTTGCGCGCAACGTGGGCACTATGTTCAAGCGTCGATTCATCGATACCGATCGTTTGGTTGTGCGTCGATGCGGCAAGTCGGTGACCGAGATATTTAAGACCGAGGGCGAGGATCGTTTTCGTGAACTCGAGACCTCGGCACTCCGTTCGCTTCAAAGCGAGCGCAGCCTGCTGGTATCGTGCGGGGGCGGCATCGTCGAGACGCCGGTGAACATTGAGCTGATGCACGAGATGGGTACATGCGTGTACCTCGAAGGCGACTTTGAGGACTCGTTGCGCCAGATTCGCCGCTCCGATACCCGGCCCGATTTCCGCTCGCCCGAGCACGCTGCGCGCCTGTTTGAGCATCGCCGTCCGCTGTATCGCCAGGCCGCCGATATTACCCTTGATATTCGCAACAAGTCCTTCGAGGACGTTTCCTACCTTTGTGCCGAGATGCTTTTGGAGCGTGGACTGCTATGATTCGCCGTCAACTTATCAATTTCCAAAACCGCAGTGTCGATGTCCGCGTCGGATTGGGCGCGTT
>CABQHZ010000260.1 GCA_902464175.1 uncultured Collinsella sp.
ACCGCAAGGGCGTGCTGCCGCAAAACATCGTCGACGCCGCCCGCGATATCGTGGCAAACGTGCGCGCCAACGGCGATGCCGCGGTGCGCGATTGCTGCAAGCGTTTTGACGGTGTTGAGCTGCAGAGCTTCCGCCTGCCGCAGGAGCAGATCGATGCCGCGCTCGAAGGCCTCGACCCGGCCTTTGTCGCCGCGCTCGAGAAGGCCGCGCGCCAGATTCGCGAGTTCCACCAGCGCGAGGTCGAGCAAAGCTGGTTTACCACGCGCCCGGACGGCACGATGCTCGGCGTCAAAGTGACCCCGCTCGCCGCAGCCGGTATCTATGTGCCGGGCGGCCGTGCGCAGTATCCCTCAACCGTGCTTATGAACGCGATTCCGGCCAAGGTGGCCGGCGTTAAGCGCGTGGTCATGGTGACCCCGCCGCAAAAGGACGGTCTGATCAGCCCGTATACGCTCGCGGCGGCCAAGCTCGGCGGCGTGGACGAGATTTATATGGTGGGCGGCGCCCAGGCTGTTGCTGCGCTGGCGTACGGCACCGAGACCATTCCGCGCGTCGACAAAATCACCGGCCCGGGCAACGCCTTTGTCGCCGCGGCCAAGCAGATCGTGTCGGGCGATGTGGGCATCGACATGGTCGCCGGTCCGTCCGAGGTCTGCGTACTGGCCGACGCTACGGCCAAGCCCATGGTGGTCGCAGCCGACCTGATGGCTCAGGCCGAGCATGATCCGCTGGCCGCCTGCTATCTGGTGACCTGCGACGAGCAGTTTGCGCGCGAGGTCGAGGCCGGCATCGACATCCTAGTCGCACAGTCGCCGCGCGCCGAGATCACGCGTGCCTCGCTCGATAACGAGGGCACCATCGTGGTGGCCACCGACATGGCCGCTGCTGTCGAGGCCGTGAATACCGTGGCGCCCGAGCACCTTGAGCTGCACTGCAAGGACGCGATGGGCCTGCTCGGTGGCATTCACAACGCCGGCGCCATCTTTGTGGGCGCCTGGAGCTCCGAGCCGCTCGGCGATTACGTTGCCGGCCCCAACCACACGCTGCCGACCGGCGGCACGGCCATGTTCTCCAACCCGCTTTCGGTGGAGGAGTTCGTCAAGCGCTCGAGTGTCATTTGCTATACGCCCGAAGGTCTGCTCTCCGACGCTCCTGCTACGCAGCGCCTGGCCGAGGCCGAGGGCCTGTGGGCACACGCGCTTTCCGCCGCTCTGCGTCGCCGTGTGCTGGAGCAGGGCGAGGATGCCGTGAGTGCCGAGTCTCTGGCCGCGGCCGACCTGACCAAGGTCGCCTGGCCGGGCGACGCCGTGGCGACGGTTGCTGAGGGCGTGGACCCGCCGGCGGCTGCGGGCGCGGATGGCGCCCCGACCGGCGAGGAGGCCTAACATGGCCGAGCTGACGCCCCGCATGAAGGAGCTCGTCCAGCCTTACCTGGCCGGTATTGAGCCCTACGATCCTAACTTTACGCCCACGCGCATCAACCTTTCGGCCAACGAGAACACCTATCCCGTGC